>JAWCPE010000069.1:0-9837 GCA_038870415.1 Bathyarchaeia archaeon | reverse complement strand
CTGAAGCTCTGTTAAGGCAAGCATATTCATGTGTGCAGCTCGGAAGAGGTCTCTGCTCCTCCACTCCGTCTCAAGGACTAGGGATCGGTCGTAGATTTTAAACCACACCCGCTGGAGACACGGCGGCGAGTCGATGAAGAGGTCCTTCGCAGGCTGCCACGTGATGGCTTGAGCCCTTCTCGTAAACGGCGTTGAACGGAGCTTCCCGCGGACCTGCTCGATCTGGTCTAGAACCGTCCCGTCTGTACGGTAGGAGTAGAGCCTCTCATGATACGTGTAGGGAAGCTTCCCCTCCTGAACGTAGCGGTCTAGGGTTCCTTCGAGGACCTCCTCCACGTAGCTTCTCGTCCCCATCGCCGCGACTACGTCGCCCCTGTGAACCCGCGGCTCCGTGAAAGGCTCCTCCACAGTCATGAGCAACGTGGCTTCCTTAGCCTTCTCACCGTACTCAGTAGGAACCTCTAGCCCAGTTGACCAAACCTCGAGCACAGCCCTCTCCCATGTATCGGCGAGGCTCCTACCGGAGACCACTATGACGGGCGGCCTTGACATGAGATGGTAGCCACCAGGATCGAACATGCGTGTTAGCAGCCTCTGAGGCTCTCCGGCCCGCGAGCGTAAAACCGTTGCGCAGCTTCCCCACAGGCCTAGTTCGAGCCGCCTTCTTTACGCTAAGCTTCCTGAAAGTATCAGGTCGACCGCTTGCTTGAATCCTCTACCGTCTCTCCCGGTCATGACGCGTGTCGCGACCCTCTTCAACGACGTGTCTGCGTTCCCAACAGCTATAGAGATGCCGGACGCTTTGAACAGCGGTACATCCGTTTCACTATCTCCGATGGCGACGATGCTCTGGGGGTCAAGCCCCATCATCTCTGCCACGTTGCGGAGGCCGAGCCCCTTATCCACCTTGCTGTCGATGATGTGGTAGGCGTATCCGCTATCCCATAGGCTCAAGGAGGGAAAGGAGGCTATAACTCCCTCAACCGCCCTTCGCGGGATCGTCCGTCTCAGGGCAACATCCACGTAACGGTACGGGTTCGACTTGGACTCCACAACCCTGTCGCCGAACCTCTTTTTGAGGGCTTCCAAAGCCGCTAAGGGACCTTTTCTCTCCCCTAAGATTCGGGTCTCTTCCCTGTATTCCACCACGCCTCCGCCTTCGCAGATCAGGCCGCCGCTACAGCCGATATACGCCTGCAGCGTCGTCATCACGAGGAGCGCGTTCCCCGAGGCTAGGATAACGGGCACTTTAGCTCTCTCAAGCGCTCGGATAGACCGGATCGCAGGGCATGACAGCCGATAGACCTTATCGGTTATCGTCCCGTCGACGTCCGTCGCCACAGCTGCGACGTTCAAGAGCTCCTCCCGACCGCGGCTCCGCAGAGCGGGTGGACTCCCCTTTGCGCATGGTCTTATTAAAGGGAGGTTGCTCGCCACCTGAGTCGCCTTGGCCGTGCTTGCGATGCTTTCTTATCCCTGATTCACCTTCAGGTGGCCCTCCGCTGGGGCGGTCTAGCTGGAGACCGAGAGGGCTCAGATCATCCTGAGGCTCTTAGCTGAGGCCTTCAAATCGGCTAGTTTTCGCCGCACAGAGCTGTCATCCTTCGAGCTGCTCGTCGGCACAGTGCTGTCGCAGCATACGAACGATCGGAACTCGGACCGGGCGTTCCGCCAGCTTTCAGAGGTCTATAAGGTCACTCCGTCCGCGCTAGCGTCGGCGAGCGAGGATAACGTAAGAGACGCTATTCAGGTGGCAGGCCTCCAGGGACAGAAGGCAAGAGCGATCGTAGCGCTCGCGAACGCTGTGCTCGAACGTTTCCAAGGCGACCTAGGCCGGATACTCACGCTTGAGACGGAGGAGGCTAGGGAGGCTCTGATGAGGCTGCCAGGAGTCGGACCTAAGACTGCGGATGTAGTCCTGCTCTTCAGCAGAGGGGCTGCCGTTTTCCCCATCGATACGCATATCGCCAGGGTATCCAAACGACTTGGATTCGTCCCAGCTAAGAGCAGCTACGAGGAGAAGCGGCGCATACTGCAAGCCCTGTTCAGGCCGGAAGAGTACGGGCAAGCTCACCTACTGCTCATCCAGCTCGGCCGTACGTATTGTACATCGGTCAACCCACGCCACGAGATATGCCCTGTCCGAGACCACTGTCCGAAGCTAATGGACTGCCTATAAGGCCGGCCTAAAAGGCTTCAGGCCGTTAGCTTCCGGAAGAAAAAACTCCCTCACCAATGCACAATGTCAACATCGACGTCAACTCAACGCTGAGTCTGCAGTCGTCTCGTGCCGCACTCCGGGCAGAATGTCGCCTCATCAAGGAGCCTATTCCCGCACCGGTAGCAGAACCTTACACGTGCAGGCGCGTAGACTGTTGGGGTCAGAGGCCTATATGGTGGTTGAGCGCGTCTGTAGGCGAGTTGGCTGCGGACCCAGTAGCCCGTACCGGCTAAGGCGACTACCCCGAGGTAGGTGAGCAGCGTCAAGACGAGGGCGTTCTCCGCGTGGAATATAGAGGCTATGACGTATCCGAAGGCCTCCGAGTATTGCCCGCGGCTGTACGCTTTCTGTGCCCGGTTGAGCATCCACTGCGCCGTGGCCTTATATGGCTGGAGGAACGGGTTGACCTCCGGGACCAAGACCCGCGCGTAGTCCAGTAGCCCTTTCAGCTGACCTGCATCGACGATATTGGTGAATCCCCAAGACTTAAACTCGCGGATGACACCGGTCATGTTTCCTGCTGCGGTCCCGAACGCTGTGACTATGACCGAATCGTCGCTCAGATCCTTAAAGTCGCTTAAGCTTCGAAAGGCTTTCTGGTAGAAGCCTATGCCTCCATACTCGTCTCCCAGGGTCTTGAAGACCATGTAGGACGCGGCGTAGTACGCCCCTACGTCTGTGGGGTTTGACAGCTGGCTCCAGTCCTGTATGAAACCGAACTGGCCCCCTAAGGGTTGGGCTCTACTCCTTATGGTCTGCTCCTGCTGCTCGGCTCCCGCCCTGTAGCCTAGCAGCTTCGCCACCTCGATGCTGGAGTACTGGGCCATGCCTTCATGAACCCACAGTTTGTCCGGGCCTACCCCAACCTTCCAGAGGAAGTGGTGGGCCAGTTCATGGAGGGCGATGATCTCGATGAAGCCCTCGACGGTCCGGAAGTAGAACATGTTGACGTTCACAGTGCCGGGGGCGCCCCCAGGCGTGAAGGGGACGAAGCCCCCGAGCCCGGACCTGAACTGGTCTAGGTTAGGGACGAAGAAGGTGAAGTTGACGCTCTCCAATTCCACGTTAAAGAGTTCTCTGAAGGTCGGGTACGATTTGTTGTAGAGCTCTAAGATTGCCCTTGTCCGAGCCATGTACCGTTTCGGGGTTTGAGACGTGAATCTCCCAAGGGTGATAGTCTCCATCTCAGCCTTCTTTCCAGGCAGCGTTATTGCCACTGCGAGGCGGCTGTGCGCCGTGACTGACGCCGCGATCCTGAGCGTGCCGTCTGCCTGCCTCTCTATGGAGAGTCCCTGAGGGGGACCAGAGCTGTTCCGCGTGTAATCGATGAGCGTAATGTTCGAACGGGCCACATCTGTTCCAGGGGGCAGGTGGACGGTCATGGAGCCCCTCGCGGAGGGGTGGAAGTCTACCTCCGAGGAGAAGAAGAACCCGTTTGGTTCAATTATATAGACGTACTGGCTCACGTTGAACTGGATCGTGAGGTCGAAGGAGCCGTTCTCAGGCCGATACGTGAAAGAGTAGTTCGCCCAGAAGGGGTTCACGGTGCCATCCGCGACGATCGGCTGAACCCTGCTCGCGAGCAACGAGCCGCTTGTCTCGCTCTGCCAAGCCAAGGTAGAGGGCACCGCCACCCATGAGAACCCATCCTCGGAGGTCTCGTCCAGAAAACGCGTAGTAACCTGAACGTTCCCGTCTTCATCCACATCGTAGTGGTACGCGTACCGCTGCCTTACGGAAGGCTGGGCTATGGCTGATGGATGGGCGTCGCCAACGTAGATGGAAGTAGAGGCGACCACCGCAAGGAGGGCTAGTGCCACGGCGAACCGTATCGATGTCGCCCCTTTTCTCCCTGAGATCAGCTTCATACCACAACTCGGGACTCAACGACGTTTCATTTTAACCTTGTCCACTTGGCAGTGGAGCTTAGCTTAATATCTCCGGGGTGATCGTTCGTGCTATGCTGGACGTGGATCTAAAGGATAGGTCGGAGGTCGTCGTCATCGCTCACGGAGAGCCACCCTCTTCCTAGGCGGGGCCCGGAGACTGCGATGGCGTCTGCTCCGCGGCTATCCTGAGGCAAGCCTTTCCGAGCTGCGAGGTTAGGTTCTCGAAGCCAGCCGAGCTTTGCAGCGACCTCCGTCTTCCTGCAGCAGAGATAGGCCTTCTCATATGTGACCTTGCGATAAACGAGGGAGACCTGACCTGCATCCAAGAGAGGCTGGCAGCGCTTATCTCCGGAGGCGCGAAGGTGATATACGTCGATCATCATCCCTTCCCGGCGGGCTTCACGGCTAGAGAACTACCTGGCGTCCAGCTAGTCCATGAGGTTGACAGTTGTTCTTCCGAGCTGGTCTATAGGGCCTTCCAAGGGAGGCTTCCCCATGAAGCTCTCTTCTTAGCCGTCTACGGCGCGATAGCGGACTGCATGGAGCGGACGCCGCTCATAGCGGCTCAGCTTGAGATGTGGGACAGGCGTCTCTTGTTCGTTGAGGCTGGGCTCCTCTCAGAGGCCCTCCTTGAGAGAAGAGATAACGAGTTCCGCAGCTTCCTTGTCCATGAACTCGCCCAGGGGAAACATCCCAGCGAGATACCTGAGGTTCTAGCAGAGGCGGTGAAGGGGCTGCGGCACGAGTACGAGGTCATCGACTACACGAGGAAGTACGTTGAGAAGAGAGGGAGCCTCGCCATCGTTTCCCAGCTGCCTGTCAAAGGTTTCGGCGGCAAGGCTGCAGCCTACGCTATCGCCTTCACAGGGGCCAAGGTCGGCGTCGCCGTCAGTCTACGAAACGATAGAGCACATCTCAGCCTCAGAAGCCGAGACCCTGCTCTGGACCTCAATCAAGCGCTCAGGAAGCTAACCATCATGATGGGGGGACATGGAGGCGGCCATCCTATGGCCGCGGGAGGCGAGGTCCCCGCCGAGAGGCTGCAGGAGTTCCTAGACCTAATAGACGCCTATCTTCGAACCTGACGAGGAGGCCAGCACCTTGGATGCCCAGCTTTCCAGAGGCATGCTCCAAAAGGCAGCGGCGAAGGCAGCGCTGCTCTACAGCGACGACTTGAGGTTCTACGACTTTGGACCGGGCCACCCTTTCAGGGGAGACCGTTACGCAAGCTTCCTAGCCGCGCTCAGAGAGAAGCTGGGCGCCGAGTTTCCACGCCGCTTCGACTTGGTCGAGCCGCGCCCCGCCTCCCTTGAGGAGTTGACGCTCGTTCACGAGGTTGATTACGTGAAGAGGGTGGAGGCCGGGATCAGCTGGGACCCTGACACGCCTCTGACGCCTCGGCTCGTCGAGGCGGCGAAGCTCATCGCGGGGTCTGCGCTCCTCGCTGCTAAGCTCGTCGCCGAGGGTAAGTATGCGAAGGGGGTCGTCATCGGCGGCGGGATGCACCATGCTAAACGGAGCCACGAGGCAGGCTTCTGCGTCTTCAACGATGTCGCCCTATGCTTCGAAGCCCTCGTTCAGAGGCATGGTCTATCGAGAGTCATGATACTGGATACGGACGCCCATGCCGGAGATGGGACGGCTGAGCTCCTCTACGAGAGCCCTAACGTGCTCTTCGTCGACCTTCACCAGGACCCTAGGACGCTCTACCCAGGGAGAGGCTTCATCCACGAGCTCGGCAGCGGGCCGGGAGAAGGCCGCATCGTGAATATCCCCATGCCGCCAGGAGCCTCGGATAACGCGTACGAGTACGCTTTGAAGGAAGTCTTCGCCCCGCTCGCGGAGGAGTTTAAGCCGCAGGTCATCCTGCGAAACGGCGGGTCTGACCCCCATTTCGCCGACAGGCTTACGAACCTGGGCTTAACGTTGAGGGGGCTGAGAATGGTCGGCCGTACAACCGCCGAGGTGGCTGACGCCATATGCGGCGGACGTGTCATCGACCTCATCGGGAGCGGCTACAACCCAACGGTTCTCCCCTACGGCTGGGCAGCCCTCGTATCAGGGCTGATAGGCCTCGACATCGAGTTGACCGAGCCTCTGCCGCCCCCGAGGTGGCTGAACGCCGACGCGGGCATAGATGCTACCGTTGAAGTCGTGAGGAGGGTCAAGAGTACCCTGAGCAGGTACTGGAGATGCTTCGCGTAACCTCTGTGAAGCCAAGGTCAAGGGCTACCATTGCGTTCGGCGACGACAGAATCCCTTAAGAGGCCTGGCTGCAAGTCGGGTGCGAGTGAAGCGGGGTTGAAGGTTGTAGGCGGTCCTAGCTCTCTAGGCCTCTCGGCTAGGGTTGCAGGCGAGCTGGGCGTCCCCTCCGTGAAGGTAGCGTTCAAACGTTTCCCAGACGGCGAGTTCTACTTCAAGTACGAGGAGGAGGTAGCTGACGAGGACCTCCTACTCGTTCAGAGCCTCTACCCTCCTCAGGAGCAGCATCTCTTCGAGCTTCTCGCGATGAGCCATGCGGCGAAAGACCTAGGAGCCCGCTCCGTGGTCGCCTACGTGCCCTACCTGGCTTACAGCAGGCAGAACCGACGTTTCCTGAACGGTGAAGCCGTCACCTCAACGCTTGTAGCCCAGCTCCTAGAGCGGGCGGGTATAGACGCCCTCTACACGGTCGACGTACATAACAAGGGGATACTAAGCAGGTACACGGTCCCCGCGGTCAACCTAACCGCGGCGGATGAGCTGGCCCGGTACTTCACCGCGAGAGACCTGAAGAGGCCTCTGCTCGTAGCGCCAGACGACGAGGCTGACGCGCAGGAGAGGGTGAAGACCGCGGCTGAGGCGGTCGGGGGAGATCACGTATTCCTTGAGAAGCGGAGAGACAGGCGTACAGGCCAGATAGTCACGGAGGAGAAGAAGGTCGAAGCCGCAGGTCGAGATGCCATCATCATAGACGACATAATAAGCACAGGCCACACCGCTGCAAACGCGGCGAGGCTGCTGAAGAAGATGGGCGCCCTGAGGGTCTTCGTCGGCGTCACTCATGCAATGCCGACGCAGGGGACGCTGGGGCTCCTAAGAGAGGCAGGTGTAGACGAAGCCGTAAGCACAGACTCGATCCCATGCGTCATCTCAAGAGTTTCGACCGCCTCGATCCTAGTCAGGGCCCTACGAACTGGCTAAGTCACTGAACGCGTCGCTCTACGCCTAGAGGTTCTCCACAATCGGAGGCCCTCCGCGCTAGGCAAGTTAAATCAGGGCTTCCCCCCGGCGCTCTTCTGGCGGGATGTCAACCACCTAGAGAACGTTGAGAAAGGCCGGGGAGACCACAGTCGCTGCAGCTTTAAGGCTTAAGAGTTGGCTGCTTGCAGCTTAACGGCGCCGAGCTGGGCTCGGCGGTCTCGTGAGGGCCGGTCGTTCAGTGGCTAGGATTCCCCTGGGACTAAGATCCCCCTGACGCAAACCGACTGCAGGAGACGGGGATGATCGAGAGTTCGAATCTCTCCCGGCCCACTTATCTCTTTTAGCGTCTACAGCTCTGCGATGCTTGATGCGGGCAAAGTACCTGCACCTGCTTGAGGACGAGGACGTGAAGAGGTGGTACGATAACCTAGTCGTCAGATCGATCATCACGGCGACGGTCTACCTCAGAACCCTAGGCCTCTACTGTGAGATGAACGGGACAAGTCCCAGAGCGATCCTGAAGATTACGGGGAGAAGGCTTTCAGGGACGGCTTCTCCGACTACGTCAGGAGGCTGGAGAGGGAGGAAAGGCTGGGTCTTACATCGCCAGGTTCAGGAAAGTCATAGCCTCCTGGCTCTCCTACAACAACGTCGATGTGAAGTTGAAGGCCAACATCGCCGGTGAGTATGATACTTCAACGATCGCTGATGAGCGTATCCCGAGCAGGGAAGAGCGGGCTAAGATCCTCCAGAAAGCCTCCTCTAGGGCGAGGGTCGCCATATCGCTCATCGCTTTCAGCGGCTTTCGGCCTGCCCGGCTTAGGGTTTCTTGAACCGCTTCTTCCACCGATTCCCCTATGTTCAGCGTTGAGGTTGGAAGATCCGTGTCACGTTTCATTATCAGCTTGACCTCGAACTCCTTTTGAACCCTTCGGTGCAAACTTATTAGGAGTGTGGCTTGAGTTGGAAGACGTAGGTGTTGACCGCGCCTTGACTTACCCCAACACCTATGCTACCTATGAACCTATTTCAATCGTGCTCCTCATCCTTAAATAGATGATTATGTACGCTATGTTTACGAGCGCCTTGTACGTTACGGCAAGCCTCTCGTAGGGTCCCTTCTAGTAAAGGCTTTAATAGCTGGGCCTGAGGGTTACTCGATGCCGTCAGTTAGTTAAGGAGAAATGGAGTAATGCTAACGGCCTGGGCCGGTAGATCAGTCTGGTATGATCGATCCCTTGGCATGGGATAGGCCGTGGGTTCAAATCCCACCCGGTCCACTTATTTTCGGAAAAGAAGCCTGATTCTGGCTTTTCTCCTTCCCCGCCCCGTTTCTGAATTACAGTAATCCCGTAATGCTCCAACCATCGTCTCAGCTCGGGCTTCAAAGATAGCAGCCGCATAGTCTCCTCCAGCTCCCTTATCCGTCTCTCCACCTTCTTCTTTATCCGGCAGGTCAGCACCCGCTCGTAGTTCACGTTCTTGGCTAAGTCCAGCTCTCCCTTCAGGAAGAGAAGCTCTGTTCTACTTAACATCCTTCTTCCTCCCAGAATACCTACTACCTTCAGGCTGAGACTCCCGCTCACGTCTCCAGACATACCCGGTGCGTACCCCGAAGAGAAGCACGTGAGTCAACCAGCTCCGTTGTGCTTGGTCGTCCTAGATGAGCCATCTCTTCCGTAGACGTTCCCCTGCTTGACCAACGCTCCCTACTACATGATCTAGTATAGATCGCACATATCCCCGGTACCAGATCAATGCCCGTATTCCATGCGATCTGCCTTGTCATTAAATGTCAATTGCAATTGACATTTAATGACAACAGAGATAGACAGTACAGTGAGATAGAGGGATCGCCCATAGATCACTAGGTATAGACGAGGTAGGCCGTGCGTATGTCGCGTACGTTCTGACCCGTCCCCATCTCTTCGCGGTAGCTCGCGTCCTTCTCGTCCATGCGGCTGATCAACCGTAGCGTGCAGTGACAGCTGCGGCACTCAACCTTGGCAGTACGGCATGGAGCAGCACGCACAATTGATCCTAGTTGCCCTTCTCTAGGCCAGGACGGTCAGCCTAGCCTTGTCATAGACCTCCCTAAGACGCTCTAAGGAGTACTGGCTGTAGTTTCGTCTCAGGACGCTTTTGGGTATTCTGCCTTGAAAGCTATCGATGTACTTCTCAGGGACTCCAAGACGATCCATCTCATCAGCAAACCAAGCTCTAAGGTCTTGTGGAGTCAGCTTGATCCCAGACCTATCAGAAGCTCTCTTGAAGATCCTTACCACCGAGTCATTCCCTTCCAGTAGGAATAGCCTTGAATCGTTATCCTTCCTTGAAGCTAGGTACTTCCTCAGTACTGTCTCAGTCTCATCATTGAAGAAGCTTACCCAAGCAAACTTAGTCTTTCCTGAGTGGTTTCTTGGGATCAAGGCTCTAGTAGCAAAGTCGATATCCCTGGAGAGACTTAGGACTTCTCCATTCCTTAGTCCTGATGTGGCATAGACGAGGAAGAGGGCTTTATCTCTGTCGTTGTTCAACGTCGAG
>JAWCPE010000068.1:0-10041 GCA_038870415.1 Bathyarchaeia archaeon | reverse complement strand
CTGAATCATCAAGTTGGGGCAAGTCTGATAAAACCCTTTCCTCCATAAGCCCACGAGAGGCCGAAGGTAAGACTTCCAGTCGCTTCGCCTGTTGAGCAGTAACAGGGGTTGGCGAGCTGCCCTAGTATCCGTGGAGCGCCCTGATTCTCTTCACTATGTTAGGATGCGTGGAGAAGAGCTCCACGAGCCTATCCGACCAAGTGAGCTGCCGCGCCATCACGTTCCTGACGAGTTCCTGGTCGGTTCGGAAGGCGCCGGCTTGGGCGAGCTCCACAGCGTCTTGCGGCGCCCTTTCTGGGTCTGAGATGAAGAGGGTCTTGAAGCTGCCTGAGGCCCCTAGGTTCTGCCGTCGCATCCGGCCGGTACTGTAGGCGATCTTCGCTAGGGCTTCTGAGAGCTTCCTAGGCCCGTCTTCCACCACTCGGGAGGCATGGCTGTCTGCGTAGTACTCGCGGAGCCGGCTGAGGCCGAGGGTGAAGAGCGTCACCACGAAGTAGAGCGCCATCGAGACCATCCCTATCAGGACGGCGAGGCTGCCATTCCCCTCCCTCGACCTTCCACGGTAGTAGTAGGACGACATCATGAAAGAGTAGCCGATGTAGTAGAACAACGCCGGCAGGACGGAGACGAACATCATTATCTGCACGTCCCTATGCTTCAGGTGGCCTAGCTCATGGGCGAGAACCGCTTCTACCTCCTCGCTCTCAAGCTTATCCATAAGCCCCACTGTTACCGCGACCCTGTTTCCACCGAGCGGCGAGCCGTAAGCGAAAGCATTCGGGATCGGCAGAGACGAGACCATCACCTTGGGCTTCTTGATCCCGCTTGCCATGCTGAGCCTCTGAACCATCCGGTGAAGTTCAGGCTCCTCTCTCGAAGAGACCTCCCTCACACCATACATGGCATTGATCATGTAAGGAGCGATCAACCATTGGAGCAGGTTGAAAGCGACGACGAAGAACGGCATCAGTAGGATCTCCCCACCCACCAGCATCAGCAGCACGGTGAAGAAGAGCGTAGACAACCCAATAAGCACAGCTAGGGTTCCGAACATGTAGACGCGTAGCTTCAGGAGACCCATCATCGGTTTCCTCCATCATGATACGCCGAACCGGCATTGATATAAGTCTTCTGCTCACAATGCCGGATACTGTTACCTTTGCGCTGCGAGGCTTGGCGGTGCTCCTAGGGTTTGATGCGAGCGTACCCAGTTGTACCATAGGGTGAAGAGCCTGAGGAAGAGGCCTATCCTAAGAAGCCCGTGCCTAACTTAACCCTTAGCCGCAAGGGTTAAGTTAGGCACGAGTCCGTATTCGGGACTGAGGTTGCGGGCTGTGGCCGCATCGGCGCCTAAGGTTCGGAAGCTTCAGGGCATCGTGAAGAGCATCGAACGGACCGGCGAGAAGTACACGGATGAGGATGGGAACGTCTGGGAGAAGAGCATCTTCACCCTGAACCTGACCGGTTTCTCAAAGCGGACCCCGGATGAGGTGCTCGCTAAGGAATTGGTCGGGAAAGAGGTTAAACTCGTCCGCTGGGCCTCCTTCGACTGGCACTTCAAGCTCGGCGTGAGGAAAACCCTTGAGCCCGACGAGACGGAGGCCGTCCTGAAAGGCGTCAAGCACCCGAACATCCTCTAGCCGCTGGGCGACGAGGGCCGCAGGTACTCGGCAGCGGCTCTCTTGCTTCTCCGCTTTCGCGGCGACATACCAGAAAGAGTTCCCGTCTCCTCTGAAGCCCCAGTGAGAAGACGGATGCAGGTATAACGTCACCTCAGCTTCCGCTCTCAGTGATGGGACCTCACAGCCGTTCGCTGAACGAGGCCTCGTCTCGCTAGGCTCTCCAGCCCCACCCTTAACGTCGTCCCTGCGTACTGGCATCCCACGCCAAGCACCCACCATCCTCGCCACGTCTGCGAGGCCGTTCATCAGGAACTCAGAGACGGTAGCTGAGCGCCCTCTCATGCATAAGCTGGTCAGGACCCCCTATCGCTCGATAGGGGCAACCTCTCCCCACAGGGCCTGCCCCGGTTAAGTTCAACGCGGCCCATCTGCTTCCCACCTAGACGGTCTCAGGGAGGGCTGCCCCAGGGGCCTCGTGAAACTCTTAAATCCAGTATGCTGCATTCCTCTGACGATGCCTCCGCGTCTGCGCTGTCGATGTTTATACCTCTCAATGGGGGCCTTCGTCATGCTTCTTCTCGCCCCTGTGTCGTTCACGAGGGCTGACTCGGCTCCCAGATGGCTGAGGCCGGGCGTTTACGTGGATTACGAGGGAAACGTCACGATGCGGCAGCAGGGAGCCGCCTCGTCCTACACGGGGAACATGTCTTGGACCGTTACCGGCATCTCTAACGGCACCGTCTTCATCACGGAGAAGGTCTTCAGGAGCCCTGATTTCCTAGAGAGAAGATACGAGATAGAAGAGGGCTCCCGGATGGTCCTGAGGATCGCGGGAGAGCATGTTGAGAACCAGACCACGTACTTCTGGGTCGAGACGAACCTGGCGAACGGCAGCCTCGTTCAGGTTGAGAACTTCACCTTCCCGGTTGTTAACCAAGAGACGCTCCTCGTTGGGGGCCTCTCTAGGCCTTGCTGGGTTGTAAACGGCACCTTCAACACGACCGCCGCAGAGGGACTTGTGACAAGATGGTATGACGTAGAGACAGGCCTCTTGCTCAAGGCCTTCCTACACGTCGCGCTCCAACGAGACGGCAGCCTACTCGAGGGGGTAGCGGTCATCGCCGCGATCCGCACAAACGCTTTAGGGCCTCAGGTCGGTTCTCTCCCCGTCCTGCCCGTGGAGATCAGCGCAGCCTCCCTTGCAGCCGGGGGCTTACTCCTCTCGGTCGCCTCGGCCCGAAGGAGAAGACGCCTGAAGACTTGCCGAGCTGACCTTTCAAGCTCGGTTAGATGAGTGAGTAGACGAAGAAGGCGGTGTCGAGCGCCAGGACTGAGCCCGCCACCGCGGCGGAGCGTCTCCACGAGAGCCTTGTCACGGCATATATCATAGGGATGGCCACGAGGGCGGTCCACGCGTTCACGACGTAGGTGAAGTAGGAGAAGCCCTTCACAGCGGCGGACATCTGCCAGACCAGCGCGGCCTCTTGGTTAAACGCCGTCGTTCTTGCCCAGTTCTCTTGGTGGGCGAGGACCTGCTGAACCGAAGCTGTCAGGAGCACGATCGAGGTCTCCGTAGAGACCTGATACCTGACCGATGGGAAGGCAGCGTAGGAGAGGAAGACCTGGATCAGCCTGCCGACGAGCTGCGTCACTAGCGTGTAGCCTGTACAGGCAAGTAGGAGGCCGGCATCTCGCTCGCCGCGGAGAACCCAGGATAAGATGTAGTACATCACGAAGTTACGCCCCAGGTAGACGACTCCGAAGCTGAACAGCTCGGAAAGCCCGTAATACGCGTACGGGAACGCGGGCGAAGCCACCTTGCCCAAGTCCACGTCGAAGAAGGTTATCTTCGTCGTCCAGAGAACGTACTGCGCGCCGAGACTTGCTAGGACAGATGCCGCAAGTACGAAGACGAGGCCGAAGAAGTCAGGGCTCTCCGCGATCTCGTTGAAAGCCCTCTTAGGATTAACGACGACGCTGCCCATCCTTAGGAACCTGGACATCAGCCAACCCGCCGCCCCCTCTCTGGCAGTCTTCCTCCTCCTTCTCCTGCCCTTAGAGGGCTGCCTATGAGCCGGCCTCTTCCCCCTCGGCTGTGCTCGTTGGGGCTGCTCTTGCGGAGATGATTCCGAAGCCGCTACTGGCTTTTCTTTAATCGTCTTGTCTTCTGCAGCTGTCACCTTGAATTAGTCTCCTTGCGACTGGACCTCTCTCGGCATGAAGGCGATGTAGCCTCGTTTCGCGAGGTTCTGCAGGTGGGCGCTGAGGGGGGCCTCAGCCTCTTTCCGCGCTAGTTTATAGGTTGCAACCATCTCGTTGACGATGTCGTTCACGGTTCTCTTGCCGTCGCAGAGCTGCCACACGTGCGAGCCTACCTTGTCGAAGAGCACCTTCTTCTCGGCGGGAACGTTTACGACCTTCGAGAAGAGGCTTCGCTTGCTTCTAGGCCTTGGGACTAGGAGGAAGACCTCGCCTGTAGGGTATCGGTCCCATTTAACGATAGGGTTCCTCACCGGGACGAGCTTGAGGAACTGGTCCTTCGTGATGGTGGGCACCTTAGGCTTCTTCCGGAACAGCGGCATCGCTCACGGTCTCCTCTAAGGCCTGCTCATGGCATCTTACTGAGGATAGGATTCGCTTCAGGTCCTTATTTGCCTTGCCGTCTCTTCCCGCGAGGGAGGTGCTGACCGCGAAGAGCCTATTCGACGCCTCGCAAAGCCAGACCTTGCTCTCTACCGTGTACCTGCGCATGAGCATCCCGCGCCTGTAGGGCGATGTGGCGGCTAGGGCGTCGTGGCCGAGGAACTCCGTCATCCTGTACCTAGGCGACCTTATCCCCTTATACGTCTTCCTCAACTGGCGCCTGTAGACCTTCTCAAACCACTCCTTGAGGCCGTGATACTTCTCGGAGATGACGGACTGCCCGAAAGCGATGCGGTCTAGCATGAACGACGCTGTCTTCGAGGAGAAGAAGAGGTGGATTCCTGTCGTGTATATGGCTCGCTCTACCAGCTGGAAACCGGCAGGGATCTGCAGGGAGAGCCCGTAGAAGGCCCAGTTCGTGAAGTCTTCTCTGCCGTGGCATCGGGCCGTCTCGATCAACCGGTCCAGGACAGGCCTCATCTGGGCGTACTCTTCAGGTTTGAACGCGAACTCGGCGACGAAGGCTCTCCGAGTCTCATCGCAGTACCAGAAGAGGTCGTAGCCTTCGCCGGCCGACTTCCAACGGAAATACCTAGCGGGATGGCTGCAGACTTTGGTCTTATTCTCGCTTAGGAAACGCATCTGTTTATCCTTCTTCTTCAGCCTCTTCTTCAGGTCTCTTACGAACTCCGCTGGGCTCTTCACATTCTTCTCCTTGAGGGTCTGCCAGTTCACTCCGAGCCTTGCGAAGGCTAGGTCGTCGAGCCTGATGAAGCCGTTCGCGTAGTCCCCCTTCTCCTGGCCTAGCTCCCAGTCCTCTGGGACCTCGAATTCTAGGCCTTGCCACGCGAAGAGCTTATATCCCATTGCGCCACCGAGCTTCAAGAAGCCCAACGCCGCCGGAGAGTATAAAGCCTTCTTCCCGGATAGGGGGAATACCTAGCCTGGCCTCGAAGGGTAGACGCGAAGAGCGAGCCGCAGCCATACCGGAGCATAAGCACTGCCCGGTCTGCGGGAAAGCCATCTCGACTAAGCTGCAGTACTGCTCCGCGACCTGCGAAGAGACGAGTGAGAAGCGACGAAAGTCCGAGGAAAGAGTGAGGCTCATCTTCTACGTGTTCCTCGCCGTGACACTCCTCATATTCTTCCTCTCCTCGCTCATCAGGCTGCCCGTTTAGGCTAGTTTCTGCACGAGTCGCCTCGCCTCTGACGGCCCAAAACCTTTTCTTGCCGCCACCCCCTTCGTACCCTGGTTCGGAATGGTCTTCAGCCGCGACGAGAGCAAGACGAAGAGGCGCGGGCGGAGGAAGAGCAGCGTGACAGGCACACCCTTCCAGGTTCAGGTCTTCAAGAAGTACCTGACAAGCTGGAAGGAGATGGGCAGAACGGTCATAGCTAAGCCTAAGCGAAGCCTCACGTTCACCCACCTGGTCTTCGGGCAGAAGCCCTTCGGCTTCTTCGACACGAAGTATGAGACGACCGCCGTGTACGAGGTCGTCAAGCCGGAGGAGATGGATGAACGCTACGGGGAGCTCTACAGAAGGGTCAAGAGCATGGAGTGTGTCCTCGCGCGGCGAGGCCCCTTGAGGAGGGCCATGTTCTTCAAGCCTAGCCCGGCTTTGACGGAGCTTCAGAAGGTCATCCCAGGCCTCGTCGTCTCGGAGGAGCTTGCGAGGGCGCTCAACGAGGATAAGGAGCTTACCGAGCTCCTCCGCCAGCTTAGGCCCGACGAGATGAGCATCGTGCTTCACTCGGTGCCTATTCAGTACCAGCCTTTCTTCCGGCAGAAGGAAGCCGTCCTGCAGGGCATGATGGAGTTCTACGAGAAGCCCAGCGGCATAACCTGGATAATAACCATCATCGACATGTTGAATAGAGGGCCGGGCATCCAGACAAAGGCTGACAGGACGATAGCGGTCCTCCAAAGGACCGCTCAGGTCCTGAAGCAGAAGATGGACGAGATAGCAGCCGCCTTACCTCAGGTCGAAAGCAGGCGAGAGAAGGTCGCCGAGGAACCATCTCCCACAGATGAGGGCAGTGGAACCTGAAACCTAGCCGCCGCCAGACGACCGCCTACTCCTATCGCGCCAATCATAGGCTCTCTTCACCGTTATCATTGCGGCGAGGCCGGTCTTGAACGATAGACCCGGGGCTCCTTACTTGGCCATCACTGCCGTGACGGAGCCGAGCCGGTCGAAGGTTACCTTGAAGACGTCCCCAGGGTGAGGTTCAAGGCCGCCTATCAAGGTTCCTGTGACCACGATCTCTCCAGCATGCAGCTTGCTTCCCAGAGCTGCCAGCTTGTTGGCCAGCCAGGCTACTACCTGGGCTGGGTTCCCTAACGCCGCAGCTCCCGCCGCCGTTCCAGCCAGGTTACCGTTCACTTCTAAGGTCATGCCGACGAGTCTCAGGTCGATGTCCTCGACAGGCGTGAGCCTCCCTCCGAGAACGAAGAGGCCTGCAGACCCATTGTCTGCGATGGAGTCTCTCAGGTTAAACCCTCTTGTATGCTCAACTCGGAAGCTCGTTATCTCTATCGCCGGGAGCACCCCAGCCGTGGCCTTGAGGGCCGTCGCAACGTTCACGCCTGGTCCCTGAACGTCGTCCTTCATCAGGAAGGCTATCTCGGCGCCGTCGAAACCCGGATGGATGAGCTGAGAGAGGTCTACGGTCTCCCCTTCGGGCACAATCATCTTATCGGTGATGAAGCCGAAGTCAGGTTCGTTCACGCCGAACCTCGTCTGCATCACCCGCGAGGTTAGACCGGCCTTCTTGCCGATTACTCTCTCGCCGGCCTCTATCTTACGCTCCATAAGCCGCATCTGAACGCGGTACGCGTCATCTACGGTGAAGTCAGGGTACCTGTACGCTATCGAGGGGGCTGGTCTCCTCGCGGCCTCAGCCTTCAGTATCTCCTCGACGAGAGCGTCGATCGTCTTCTCATCTAAGGGCATCCCGTATCCCTCGACCGTTCCGTAACGTGTTAGACTGCCGGTCCTTCATAGCCGGTTAATAAGCTTTGGCCGGATAGAGGCTCAGGTCTCGTCCTTCAGACGGTCTTCTAGAAGGTTTGCCAGAAGGACGAAGCCTGCGAGGGGTAGCTCGTGGACCCGCAGGTCACCGTAGGGGAGATCGCTCAGATGACGGATGATGCCTGCGGCTTCAGGCCGCCTCGCCAGATAGACGCCTAGAGCCTTTCTCACCCTTCTACGGCGCTGCGAGAAGAGGAAGGTTACCAGCTCTAGGAAACGCCTCCAGTCGGGCACCTTAAGAGGCTTCCCCCTCGGCCTGAGCATTACAAGAGTGGAGTCCACTTTCGGAGCAGGGTAGAAAGCGCTCCTGCCTACATGCTCAAGGGGCTCAACTAGCCACTTGAGCCCCGCTGCGACCGAGAGGCGGCCGTAATGAGGGGTGCCCGGCGAGGCTAGGAGCTTCTCGGCAAACTCATCCTGAAACGTTAAGACGGCTTGGTCTAGTCTGCGGTTCAGGAGACTTAGGACTAGGTCAGACGAGGCCGAGTAAGGGGGGTTCGAGACGACTTTGTTGAAGGCTGGAAGCGTGGCTTTTCTGAAATCTCCTTGAATGATGGAGACGTTCCCCCAGCCCTCGAGCTGAGCGTTGAGAGCCTGCACAAGCCTCGGTTCTATCTCTACGGCTATGACCTGTCCTGCTCTCTCTGCGAGCCTCTTTGTGAGGTAGCCTAGCCCCGCCCCGACCTCTAAGACGGTATCTCCGCTCGTGACCTCGGCGTAAGCTACCATCCTGTCGAGGAGCCCGGTATCCAACATGAAGCTTTGGCCTAGTCTCCACCGGGGCTTAACCCCGTAGCGTCTCAAAAGCGTATACGTCTCGGAGAGTAGGCTGGGCTCCCCTCGTCTCTCCATTGAGCCTAAGGACCCCTCGTGAAGAGCCTATACTTCGCCTCCTTCTCGCTCAGCTCTTCGAAGAGCCGCCTCACCACAAGCCGGGCAGGTTCACGTATACCAGTCCTCTGCGTAATGTCCTCGAAGGACCTGAACGGCTTCCTCTCCCGGGCTTCGATGACGGTCCACATGTACCGTTTCCCTATCCCTGGGAGAAGCTCTAGGGCATGCATACGAGGCGTCAAGGCCTGAGCCTTATTGAAGAACTCCACGAACCGAGGCTCCTGTTCAAGGACGACCTTCTCAAGCGCCGGTATCAGCTCCGCCTGCGCCGTGTTCGTCAGGTCGTCGTAGGAGATCCGGCCTAAGATGAAGGCAACCTTCTCCCTAGGCTCCTTTCCTAGGAAGAGCCGTTCACCTATCGTCGCGGCTGTGTTCTCCCTCAGTGCAGCCTCGAGAAGCGTGAAGTACTGTTCACCTAGGACTTGGACGACGCCGCCGCTCCGGTGCATCCTATAGCTGGAACCCTGCCGCCCCTGGGGCAGGTAGTCCAAGACGATAGCGTACTCCTCGTACTTTCTCACGCCTCTCTCCGTGGCCTCAGTAGGCCAGAGGGGTCTACGATCCATCGTCTCGCTTCGCTCCGATGTGACTCGCGGCTAGAACGGTTCCTAACTTCACCTGTTCACGTTAAGCGTCTCAGCGTCTCGCTAAGGCTACTTCCTCTCGCGGTACGCGTTCAACGCGCCCAGAATATCGTTCAGCTGCTGCGTCGTGACGAGCCGCCTCTTGCCCCCTGTGAAGAAGACTCTGAGCTCCTCTATGCTTGAAGGCATCGAGTTGACTATCTGAACCGCCCTCTCCTCTTCCAAGGCAAAGTCGGCTACGAGCTTGCTCACAAGTTCACGGGCCTTCGAAGCGTCTAGCTTCGCGAACTTCTCCGCGTAGTCGAGCGTCCTTCTCTGGAACTGGTCCAGCTCAGCCTCTGAGGCTTGTAGCAGCGCTCGTACTTCAGCTACCGTTATGGGTCTCTCCTCTCTCGGCTTTTCCAAAGATATAGGCGCCTCGGGATCCGACCCTTTACGCTGGCTTGATATGCTCGGGCCTAGCGATCACCGTCTTCTTCGCGCTGCCCACTGTCGTCTCGACCGCGTAGGCTCTCCCCCTCTTCTCCAAGATTACACCCATCATGCCGTGGTACCTCCGGTGAGGCATGCCCTTATGGACGCTCGGGTTTATATCGAAGACCACCTTGTCCCCTGGCTTATACTGAGCCAGAACCCTTGTAAGCTGTAGGCCGATGTCTCCCCTCCGTCTCCGCAGGAGACCCCTCGTGCTGGAACGAAAGCCCCTAGAGCTAGGCGTGGATAACCCCTCCAGAACCTAATCCGCAACTTGCCAGCTTGAGACCCGCCCCTGAGTCGTCGAGATAAACCTCTACGCGGGCTCTCACCCTCACTCCCTTCCAAAGCTACGCTAGGCAGCCTCTCAGAGCTAACCGTTCCCGTAACCTTCCGGCTTCTCCAATATAGAGTTTTTCCCTCCGGAATTCTCCTCTGGAATCAGGCTTAAGGCTGTCAACTTGCAGTTAGCCCTCCCTGTGAACGTGTTTTTTCCGTGCCGTGGGATGCTGCTATGTGGTCCGCTACCCAGAGCCTCGCACTCCTTTACCGCAGCTTAGATAAACCGGTAGTCCGGGGAGTAACCGTCACTGGCGAGGATTGGCGTGCAGAAACCGAGCTTGACTCTGCCCATATCTCCGACCAGCCAGGTATCAGGCTGGGCGGCTTCGCCGGATGAGGCTTCGCCGCCAGGAGAGGGCTGCGTAGACGGATGCCCTGCCTCAGTTCACGCCGCCCAGGAGGAAGGCGACTAGGCCTAGAAGCATCCATATCAGGACCCGGGACTTAACC
>JAWCPE010000067.1:0-10060 GCA_038870415.1 Bathyarchaeia archaeon | reverse complement strand
ACTCTGACCCCGGAGGGGCCGATCGCGGGGAAGGCGCCCGGTGGGCCTACGGCGAACTGTTCTCCCCTGATGCCCAGCATCTTGGGGATGCAGGGGCCGTGGATGTCTGCGTCGAGAACCCCGACACGGTAGCCATGCTGGGCTAAGGCCACCGCTAGGTTTGCCGTCACAGTGCTCTTGCCTACGCCTCCCTTGCCGCTTATCACCGCTATCTTATGCGCGATCTGACCCATTCTTAACTTGAGCAGCTTCTCCTGCTCGAAGAGCTGCCTCTTCCTGTCCGTACACGTGTCTGCTTTTCTGCAGGAGTCGCATCTGCCATTGCAGGCCTCGGCCATGCTTCCACCTCAGTAGGCTTCGGAGCTGCGTCTGACCTCGTCTTCAGCCGCGTTCGCGACCTGGTAGGCTATGGGCGAGCCTCTAAGCGCCGGATGGGTTCCCATCTGGAACGACGCGACCTCGCCCATCGCCATTCTCTTCTGGATCATGGCTGCCGAGATGTTGGCTACTTCGCCGCTCGTTGGGCCGCAACAGACCTGCCCGCCTAGCATCTCAATAACCGTGATCCGGGCCTGCTCGTAATGTTGCCTCGCAGTGATGCCTGCAACGATCCCTGCCGCGCTGCCATCTATGAACAGCGTCGGTTTTTCCATGCCCGCCATCCGCTTTCCCTAAGCCTAGGGTTGCAGACGTATAGCCTCGCGGCCTCAGCTTCCGCTCC
Organism: Bathyarchaeia archaeon; assembly: GCA_038870415.1. Classification (GTDB taxonomy): domain Archaea; phylum Thermoproteota; class CALKCG01; order B24; family JAWCPE01; genus JAWCPE01. The sequence continues at coordinate 9,339 of JAWCPE010000067.1, read as the reverse complement.
TCAGAAGCGGTGGCGTGCTTCCTTGCACGGCTCCGTCAGGCCCCTCAGCTGGCCTCTTGCGTAGGCCTGCACCGCCCCCTCCAAGGTGGCAACATCACCCGTGAAGACGGCTACTCCCCTGCTCTGGAAGGCGTTCAAGCCCCTCGGACCCATCCCCTTCACTATCAGCGCGTCGGGCTTGAGGTTCCCGATGAGTTCTTCCACCGATACGCGGCCTCCTAAGTGTTCGCCCGTGTTCTCAACCGCGTGGACGGCCTCGACGCCGCCATCTCTTCTGACCTCCACGACGGCGAAGAAAGGTGCCCTTCCGAAATGCTGGGCGACGATCGACTTCAGCCCCTCATACCTCTCGATCGGTACGATGACCTTCATTCAGCGTCCCTCAGCCAGTTCAATAGACAAATCGCATATATACTCTTCGTTTGAAAAACGAACCACTAGGGGGTCTCAGGACTAGGGAGCTACAGGCCTCCTCCGCATCAAGCCGCCAAGATGTCGGCACCGGTAAGCCTTCGGCTAGAGGAGCTGCTTCAACCATTGGACAGCTTTAGGCGTGAGGTCTTCGCCCGGCTTCTCACCGAGGTGCTCGGGGATGATTACGCCCTCGTAGCCTATCCCCTTCAGTAGGCGTACGCATCTTGCAATGTCTACATCGCCCCTATCGAGGAAGACCTCCTCGTAATCCTTGAAGTCCTCCCCATGCTTCACCAGGTTTCTTGCATGTGCCAAGTATATCCTGTTGCTGCCCCAGTGTTCGACGGCGGCGTAGGGGTCGCCGCCGATGATGTACATCCCTGGGCAGTACTGCATCCCGTTATGATGGCTGGGAACAGCCCTGAAGACCGCGTCCATGAGCGAAACATCCCAGACGTGGTTCGCGAGGCGGACGTCCGCCTTCTCCGCCGCGTCCACGACGGCCTGGTAGAACTCCACGACGGCCTGCCAGTCGTCGAACTCGGGGCCTAGGCGTAGGGCCTTCTCGTACCGGCCCTGGGAGCCTAGACGCCGGCTATACGGTTCGCCGAGGAGCCGCCTGCTGAAGAGCGTTCGGTCGAACGGGTAGAAGAGGGCCGTCCGGGCGCCACTCTCCCCCATCACCTCGATCGACTTGCGCAGCTTCCCCACCTCTTCCTCGGAGCCCGGCTCACCCCTCACGGCTTCCTCACTGGGCAAGGGCGCGATCATCGCGGATATGGTGACGCCCGCCTCGCCGAGCTGTCTTCTGAAAGACTTAAGCACGTCGAGGCCCGGGTACCCGTGCTCCCTGTAGCCTGGCAGCGACGAGCAGGATAAGCATATGTCTTGGACGCCTACAGCCCTGCAGTAGGCGATGAGCTTCTCAGGCTCACTGTACGAGGCGTGAATGCCAACCCTCATAAGAATCACCGTAGGTATCAGAGGTGACCTTTACCCTGCTTTTTCCCTCATCTCTTAAGCTTTAGCTCACCGTACTATGGAAGCTTAGAAGCGTCGAGGAAGATTAGATTAGGCAGGGAGTTGTTATAAGGAGGAGAGGGGGCTTAGAGGTATCCTCGGTGTTCGGCTCTTGATTAAAGGTTTAGACCATGTGGGAATAGCCGTCGGCGACCTTGGCAGGTCCCTAGCTTTTTACCGCGACCGGCTTGGCTTCGTCGTGGTTGACGAGTTCGATGTGCCACAGTTTAAGCTTCGCGTCGTCTTCCTTAAAGCTGGGAATGGCATGATCGAGCTTCTAGACTATCAGGCGAAGGAGGGCTTTCAGAAGCCTTCCCCGAGCCTTCTGGGCCTCCGCCATATCACAGTCCTCGTCGAGGACCTGGACGGAGCCTACGAGAAGCTTAAAGAGGAGGGCTTCACCTTCACCCGGGCGCCGACCGTCATACTGCCTGGAAGGATACGGAACGCCTTTCTCCTCGGCCCCGACGGCGAACTCGTAGAACTCATAGAGAGAAGAGGGTGACTCCTCAGCCCTCAGCTGACAGCCTAGTATCTTTCAAGGGTGGTACGTATGAGGATGGGTTTCGCCTCGTTCTCTTTCCCAAGGGATACGCCGATAGAGACGGTCGTCAATTCCGTCCGCAAGCAGGGGTTCCAAGGCTTGGAGCTTAACATGTGGAGAGGCTTCCAAGCTGACATCGCGAGGCTCAGCCACTCGGATATAGGCAGGATCAAGAGGCTGTGCGACGAGGCGGGCTTGGAGATACCGGCAATCGGGTGTCATGAAGGCTACACTTCCCCGAACCCCGCGGTGAGGGCTGAAGCGCTGCAGAGGACGAGGAGGTGTATCGACGCCGCTGCCGGGGTCGATGTAGGGATCGTCATCACCATGTCTGGAAGCCTTCAGAGGGGGCAGTCGTTCGAGCAGGCTTGGTCATTGATGGTGCCTGCCGTCGCGGAGGTTGTGGACTACGCCTCAGAGCACGGCATAACGATCGCCTTCGAGCCTCACGTAGGGCTCATCGTAGACTCAGTCGATACCATGCTGAGGCTCCTCAAGGAGGTGCCGTCGAGACATCTGAAGATGAACTTTGACGGTTCGCAGTTCGCGGTCCGAGGCTGGGATGTGCCAGCTTTGGTGAGGAGGACTGCGGAGCACATCGTCTACACGCATCTGAAGGATACGCGCGGCATCGTTCCTAACTTCGAGTTCCTCATCCCAGGGGAGGGGGACTTCGATATCAAAGCCTTCCTCGTAGCCCTGAGGCAGGTGGGCTATGAGGGCTACGTGACGACGGAGATATCAGGGATGCGGAGCAGTAAGCCCGGATACGACCCCCAGCAGGCGTTGAGACTGTCCTACGAGACCGTCTCCAGGGCCTTCAAGGAGGCTATGATAGAACTCCGGTAAATGGTCTAGCCGGTATCGGATGCTCCGCAGCTGGGCTTTTCTAGATGCCTAGGGCTTCGTCGATGCTTCTCTGATACGTGTCGACGACGCCCGACTCCACGTCTCGAAGCCTTACCGTTCTACCTAAGACTGCAGACTCGTGCATCGCGTATATGATGGCTTCAGCCTTCATGCCTACGGTGCCGTCCACCTCGGGCTTCCTGCCTGTCGTGATGGCTTCGAGGAAGTCGTAGACCTCGATGGCTATGAGCCTCCGGTCGATATCCTGGAAAGGCAGCCTGTACTCCGGCATTCCCTCCGGGAAGAAGCGAGGCGTCACCTCGTCCCTCTCGAATACCCTGTACTTCTCCATGAGTTGCCGGGCTGAGAGCTTCGTGCCGCCGTCCATCGTGACGGTTATGGGCTGCCCAGACCTGTCAGGTGGAGCGGTGAGGCTGCCGTGGCTTCCGTGGACGGTGCGTTGCCAGAAGCCTGCGCCGTGGCCTGAGAGGCTCATCGCGTACTGGCCTAACGCTCCGCTCGCGAACTTGAGGTTCGCGAGGACCGTGTCCTCAGCAGTGGGCTTGACGCGTTCCACGATCTTCTCCTCGTCGCCCTCTTGGACCTTTCTGACGCGTTCCTTCTCGTAGAGCCCTAGGCTGCCTTGAACCTCGTCCACTTCGCCCATGAAGTAGAGGAGGATGTCCGCGTAGTGGACGCCCATATCTAGGAGTATGCCGCCGTACTCCTTCAGATGACGCCAAGCCGTGATGGTGATAGCGTTCCCCCCGCCCACAGAGTACATGAAGGCCATCCATGGCTCACCTATCACGCCCTCCCGGAGGGCCTTCGCTATCACCCTATTCGGCGGGTCCCTACGGTAGTTCTCCGCCACGGCTAGCGTCCGGTGATGCTTCTCCGCGGCCTGGATCATACGCCGGCATGCCTTCACCGTGATGCCCATAGGTTTCTCCACGAGCACGTCGAGACCGTTCTTCAAGGCTTTCTCCGCGATCACGTGGTGAAGCCTCGGCTCGACGACTAAGTCGACCGCTTCGAGGTCAGACCGCTCCTTGACCATCTGCTCAAAGTCCCTGTGAACGGTCGGCCTCCTCCCCAGCCTAGACTCCGCTAGGTCTGCAACCGAAGTAGCGCGTTTCTCGTCGATGTCGCAGACGGCGGCGAGTTCCATCGCCTCGAAGCCGCGTCTTTTAAGCTCCTCAAACCCGTAGAGGTGCCTCGTACCCATAAACCCGCATCCGACCAAGGCTAACCGAACAGCTTTGCTCAAAGCATCACTCCTCGGCCAAGCATCCATCCAAACTGCGCCCCGCCGCTTCGCTTGGCTGTAGAAGACAACGTATCACTTATGCTTTGAGGAGGCTCAGAGCCGTGGATAGAAGCAGGAAGGGTAATACCATCCTATGGGAAACCCTTCGCGCGTGGCCTAAGTTGAAGGTATGAGAGGCGTTCATGGGAGGCGGAGCACCGTAGAGCGGTGGCTTAGCCTCCTGAAGCACGGGGCGAGACGGTTCTACAAGTCCTTCTCTTACAAGAGCAGCCTGAAGAGTGGCCAGAACTGGATGGAAGCCTACGCAGCTATCCACAACCTGCTCGCAAGTCGACAACATCATCTCCGCTCTGCGCTGGTAGCTTTAAGAGCCTCGAGGAAGGTTTCAAAGTGACCGCATGTGAGCCCGTCGGCTCGTGGAGCCCTCTCGCTCCTGATGATTCTCATCTCTCTGCTCTTGGCAGTCTGCGTCCCGTCCGTCGCCCCAGACGCTAGTGAGGCTAGAGGGTTTTTCAGAGCCAGTCAAACCGCTTCAGCCAAGTCCGGTGACGATTATCATACCTGCTTTGCTGTGGAGACAGATGGCCCCTCCACGATTGTACAGCAGGTTGAGCTCAGCCTGGATGAAAAAGAGCGGTATATGGTCGTTGTATCCGCCCTACAACCGCGGATAATCGTTCTCGCCGATGTTCCAGTCTCCGTGAAGTACCTAAAGCCGTACCCTTCCTCAGGCAGAGAGCCCTACGGCAGCAGGTATACTCAATACGTAACAGGTCCTTGGGGCGCTTGGTGGGTCGTTACCCTCAAAAGTAGGGCATCGCTTTCGCTCTCCGTATTGAAGACCACAGTAGCAGAGGGCGAGACGGTAACCGTCTCAGGCACCCTTTCACCTACGCCGACTACGACAAGCCTGGCCTTAACCTACAGGATGCCTAATGGCACCGTCCTAACTAGAAGCGTTTCAGCGACATCATCGACTGGGGGGCCTTCGCAGACACCTTCAAGCCGACGATGAAGGGCACTTGGAACGTAACGGCAAGCTGGGCGGGTAGCGAGACTCATGAGGCCGCGGTGAGCCCAACCGTATCCTTTACGGTGAAAGAGAAAGAAGAGATGGCGGCGCCTTCCCCGGATCGGCTAGAGCCCCTATTTGAGACTACGAGGGTCCCTAACGCCTAGTGTTGAGGGGGCCCTTCCCTATCAGAAACCTACCTATGCCGCTGCGCTGAGTGCGCGTAATCTCCCCGTTCTCCTCAAGCCTCCCTGAGGAGGAGTGGCTTCCTAGGGCTGGAGTAATACGCCCGGGGACATCCGTTTCCCATGCATAGGCGAAGAAGCCCGGTGAATTCCCTACTCTGGGAGTAACGGGACCTGATATACGTCTCCTCTTAATCGCTCGCTTCGCAGCCTCACTCTTCACACCGGCCGTGCAGCCTCTCGATCCGCAGCCTTGGAACTACCCACCCAGTGACGCCAAGTCGACCGCCTCCTGAGGGTTACGGTCTATTCCTACCTCGGTCGAGGCCCGCTCCCTCGCTCAGCCGGCTCTGGCCCAAGCGCCTGATAGCCTCCTTTCCCAGCATCCGAACATGGCTCGGCAGTTCAGGCCTCAAGCCTAGACCGTACTGTTCCAGTTCGGCCTCCGTGAACCATCTGTGATGCTCTTGGCCCGTGCCCCGAGCTTCACCTGTGAGCGTACAGAGGAAGTCGAAGCCCAGATGGTCATGCTCCTCGTCGATGGGATGGATGTGCATGCTCTCAGGCCTAGGCAGCATCTCTTCCCCAGACTCAGACTTATGCGACGTGTAGGGCGGACTTGCCACCTTGACTCTGTACCCGGTCTCTTCGAAGACCTCTCGTACAGCGGCCTCCGCGGGAGACTCGATGAATCGCCCCCTACCATCGCGGGCGATATGGCCGCCTGGGGGTAGCCACTTCCTCAGCTTTCTATGCGCGACCAAGAGCAGTCTCCCGTCTGAGACCACGTAGGCGGCCGCGGTGAAGTCGTACGGCTTCCTAGCTGAGCTATTCACAGCTGTCACCTCGCCTATAGGCTACTGTTGGGACGTGAAGCTGCACAGCATAAACCTTCCCCCACATAATGTACATTTTCGATCTATAAAGATTTAAATCTAACCTCACCGTCCGAATGGCTCCACAGAGGATCGGCGGCATGAGGGATCACGTTTGGCCGTGATGCCCCAGCGGCTCATGAAGCCCCCCGGCGAAAGCTGAGCCTGAAGAAGCTCGACGGGCCGGTCGACCCAATAAGGCTCTTCTCGAAGCTTCAGGAAGTCTACGACGACGCCTACCTCTTAGAATCTGTCGAGGGCCCCGCGAGGCTTGCCAGGTTTTCATTCCTAGGCTTCGCCCCTAAGCTGACAGTGAAGGCCAAGGACGGTACCATCGAAGTCGCCGACGCTGAAAAGAACGTCCACAGAAGGGCGCCACGTGACCCCCTAAACGTTTTGAAGGCGATCCTCGGCCAAGGCTGCTCTTCGGCGGGAGGGACGCGTTTCGTCGGCGGCGCCGTGGGATATGTCTCCTACGACGCGGTCCGTTACTGGGAGAAGCTTCCCGGCAGCAGCGTGGACGACCTAGGCTTTCCCGACGTGGAGATGGGCCTCTTCGACGATGGCATAGTCTTCGACCACAAGGAGGGGCTTGCCTTCTACTTCCATCACGGCAGGGACCGGTTCGACGAACTGACAGCGTTAAACAAGCGGCAACTAGACCTGGAGGCCCTGAGTTTCACTCAGCCGAAGGTTGACATCGCGGAGGGGCTCTTCGAAGCCGCGGTGGAGAAGGCTAAGGGCTACGTCAGCGCCGGGGACGTATTCCAAGTCGTCCTCTCGAAGCGCTACAGCCTAGGGTTCAAAGGCTCTCTGCTAGGTTTCTACCTGGCGCTTAGGAGCATCAACCCCTCGCCGTACATGTACTTCGTGAAGATGGGCGACCGACAACTCGTAGGTTCAAGCCCCGAGATGCTCGTCAGGGTTGAGGGGGGAACCGTGGAGACGTACCCGATAGCTGGCACGAGGCCTCGGACCGGCAGAGCGGAGGAGGACAGACGCCTAGCCGAAGAGCTACTGCGAGACCCCAAGGAACGCGCGGAGCATGTGATGCTCGTCGACCTGGCGCGGAACGATGTTGGGAAGGTCTCGGCGTTCGGCAGCGTCCACGTGCCCGATTTCATGGAGGTCCATCAGTACAGCCACGTTCAACACATCGTCTCCCGGGTCGTCGGCAAACTAGATGCGCGGAGAGACTCGTTCGACGCGTTGAGAGCCCTCTTCCCCGCTGGCACAGTCTCCGGGGCGCCTAAGCCTAGAGCGATGGAGATCATAGACGAGTCGGAGCCTGTACGGCGCGGTCCCTATGCCGGAGCTGTAGGCTACTTCTCGTACAACGGGAACGCGGACTTCGCGATAACGATTAGGACCCTCGTAGCCGACGGGCAGAGGGCCTACATTCAAGTCGGGGCTGGCATTGTAGCCGACTCGGTTCCAGAGAAGGAGTGGCTTGAGACCGAGCATAAGGCACGCGGCCTGTTCAAAGCCTTAGAGGCCGCAGGAGGACAGCAGCCTTGAAGGTTCTGGTCATCGACAACTACGATTCCTTCGTCTACAACCTGGCGCAGTATATAGGTGAGCAGGGCGCTCAGCCTCTAGTCTATAGGAACGACGAGATCAGCCTAGACGAAGCGCTACGGCTGAAGCCTGACCGGATAGTGCTCTCGCCTGGGCCGGGGCATCCTGAGGAGCCGCGCAGCTTCGGGGTCTGCTCCAGTATCCTGCGAGAGGTGAGCGTTCAGGTTCCTACCTTAGGGGTCTGCCTAGGCCACCAAGGGATAGTCTCCGCTTTCGGCGGCAGGGTCAAGCCTGCAAGGAGGCTGATGCATGGCAAGACGAGCCTGATACGCCACAACGGCACAGGCATCTTCAAGGGCTTACGTAATCCGCTCGTGGCGACAAGGTACCATTCGCTCGTCGCAGACCGCGAGAGCCTTCCCTCATGCCTCGAGGTTACAGCTGAATCTATAGACGACTTGGAAGTGATGGGGGTGCGCCACGTGAAGTACCCCATCGACGGGGTTCAGTTCCACCCTGAATCCATCCTGACGGACGAGGGGAGGAAGCTCATCGCCAACTTTCTCGCCGGAGGATAGAAGGCCGTGATCCGAGAGTGTCTCCAGAAGGTTGCGGAGCGCAGAGACCTCAGCCCTGAGGAAGCACGGGGCTTAATGAAGGAGGTCATGACGGGCGAAGCTACCGCTGCGCAGATCGCGGCTGTGCTCACCGCCTTGAAGATGAAGGGCGAAACTGTCGAGGAGATAACCGCCTTCGCCGAGGTGATGAGGGAGGCCTGTGTACGGATCCACCCCAAAGTAGCGGGGAGGCTCCTAGACACCTGCGGCACAGGCGGGGACAGGGTGAAGACCTTCAATATCAGCACGTTAGCGGCGTTCGTAGCCGCAGGCGCTGGCATCCCGGTGGCGAAGCACGGGAACAGGTCCGTGACGAGCAGATGCGGCAGCGCAGACCTCTTGGAGCGCTTAGGCCTCAACCTGGCTCAGGAACCTTGCGAGGTGGTGAGGGCGATCGAGCAGGTGGGCGTAGGGTTCATCTTCGCCCCTGCTTTCCATCCGGCGATGAGGTACGCCGTAGGGCCTCGGAGGGAGATAGGGCTTAGAACCGTCTTCAACATCCTCGGCCCCTTAACCAACCCTGCAGGCGCCGATGCTAGGCTTCTAGGCGTCTACGACCCCGCCTTAACAGGCACCTTAGCCTCGGTCCTCATCAATACGGGCTGCAGGGAAGCCATGGTGGTCCACGGCCTAGACGGCCTAGACGAGGTCTCTACCCTCGGCAGAACCCTCATAGTCTGGCTTAGAGACGGCGCCGCTTCGAAGTTTGAAACTACACCTCAGACCTTCGGGTTGAAGCCTGCCAGCGTCGAAGAGATAGCTGGAACAACCCCAGACGAGAGCGCCGTCATCGCCTTCAGGATACTCAACGGGCTCTGCGGACCGCAGGACCCGAAGGAGGGGATCGTCCTAGCGAACGCGGCCGCTGCGATAATGGTCGCTGGGAAAGCTGAGGGCTTCCCGATGGGAATGGAGCTAGCGCGAGAGTCGTTGAGGAGCGGAGCCGCCTATATGAAGCTACGAGGGCTCGTCAAGGCGACGGGCGGCGACCTTTCCAAGCTTGAGGAGCTGGAGTCACGGTATGGCTGACATACT
>JAWCPE010000066.1:0-10110 GCA_038870415.1 Bathyarchaeia archaeon | reverse complement strand
GTCGGCCATCTCCTTGAGGCTAAGGAGAAGGTCGCTCCCCGGTTTAACCCTCGCCACCAGCACCCTCTTGACCTGTCCAGTTTTGACGATGTGTCCCAACCAAACATCACCTGTCCCGCTGCTGGGACGGCTCACCGAGTTAGCAGTCGCATCAATGGAAAGTTGATAAGGCTTTCCTCTAAGAGTAGCTTTGCTACCCATCCATGGAAGGCGTTCAGGCCTAAGCAAGCCCAGCCCTGTCTACGTGCGTGTGGGCTAGCCTTTCTAGCCTTCCCCGCATTGTGCCCTGAGGTATAACCACGGCTTTCGTAGCCCCGGTCAGGCCTCCGTAGAAGTTAGTAGCCTCCTCGTAACGACGTTTAGGGCGGCGAAGACGAGGAGCGTCCGTCGAATACCTGAAAGCCCAGCCATGCAGCACAGTAGAGGGATCGCCAAGCTTAAATCCCATCTTCAGCTCGGTGGTCGAGCGAGTTGGTCTAGATGAGAGGCTGTAGGGCGACGACGGACTGGACCTTTAAGGGTATGCGGACACTCATCCTTGAGAATGAGAACCTCAGGGTCGTATGCCTCCTCGATAAGGGCTCGGACATCATGGAGATCGTCTACAAACCCCTAGATGTGGACTTCATGTGGCAGAACGAGGCCGCGACATGGCGGAACCCCTCCGCGTATGTGCCGACGATAGGGACTTCGCAGGCGAGCTTCCTCGACCTCTACGGCGGCGGATGGCAGGACTGCCTCCCCAACCCGGGCGGCAGGTTCCGCGGTGCGGAGTGGGGCCTACACGGCGAAAGCCCCCTGCTGCCCTGGGACTGCGTCATCGAAGAGAAGGGAGGCGATGAAGCCGTCGCCCGCCTAAGCGTGGAGTTAGTCCGCTACCCCTTCAGGGTAGATAAGTGGATGTCTATCCGGCGCGGCGAGAAGAGCTTCACGATAAGAGAGCGGCTCACGAACCTGAGCCCCGTAGATTTGGAGTTCCACTGGCTTCAACACGCGACGTACGGGGAGCCGTTCCTAAGCCCAGAGTGCCGCATCGACGCCGGCGCAGGGGAGGTCATCGTCCCGCCGGGTGAGGTAAGCCCAGCGAAGCGGCTGATGCCCGACCAAAGGGCGGCTTGGCCTCGCGTAAAAGGCGCGCACGGAGAGGAGGTGAACCTTCAGGAGGTCCCAGCTAGGACGCGGCGGCTGGAGGACTTCTGCGTCCTCACCGCCTTCCACGAAGGCTGGTACACGGTCACAAACCAGGCTTTGAAGCTGGGCTTCGGCCTCGCCTTCGATAAGGCGATGTTCAAGCACGTGTGGTATTGGCAGTCGCTCGGGGGCGGGATGAACTACCCCTGGTGGGGGAGAACCTGGAACATAGGCCTCGAACCGTCCACCACGATACCGGGCAACTGGGAGGAACAAGCTAAGAGGGGAGAACTCGCCGTCGTGAAAGCGAACAGTGCCGTAGAGACCGTGATCAAAGCCGTAGCTTACACAGGTCTCACCAAGGTGAACAGGATGACCCAAGAAGGCACCGTCGAGTAGCAAGTCCAGAGCTGAGCCCGATAGAGGTCGGATAGGAGAGGCTAGGAGCCTCCCGGAAGGCAGCTCCTTTCCTCTCAGCTTGCGTCCAGTTCAGCTCGATCAGCCATGTTCTAGGCGTGGCCGGACGAGTTGCAGAAGCGCTACGGTGACGGTTAGGGAGAGGAGTCCTGTAGGGAAGATAGCCCGGAGCCCTAGGGCTACGATGAGGCCTGAGGCGAGTATCGGCGAGGTGGCGGAGGCAGCGTGCTGCAGGAAGAAGATGGTACTGTAGGCGGTGCCTCACCTCGTGGGCGGAGTCAAGCCTGCTAACATCGCAGATTGAGGAGACCAGACCGCGTAGGTGAAGCACGTATAGACCGCGTACGTGACCGCTGGGGCTTCGGGCGTCGAGGCAACCGCCATAGGTGCCAAGAAGAGCGATGAGCCTAAGATGGCGGCGGTGATCGCCTTCTTCTCCCCGAGACGGCTGCCAAGATGGCCGCCTAGAAGCGAGCCTAAGCCGAAGATGAGGCTCGCCACAGGCTTAGGCTCGCTCCTGTACGAAGTACGTCGTGGCGAAGGTAGAGACGACGGAGAGGCCCTACCTGCCAAAGGCTCATCGCGGCGAGGAAAGCCAAGCTGAATGAGAGGAAGCCTGCTTTGAGCTCTAACCTTCTCCGTTTAGGAGCCTCTAACTCGGTATTAGCGTTACCTGAGGAGCCAAGCTTCGCCGTGAAACTCGTCCTAGAGAGAACGAGAGCACAAGCTAGAAGCGGAGCGACCCAGATGAGGTAAGCCCACCGCCAGCGCAGGCTCAGCAGTATGGCGGAGACGGCTAGAGAGCCCACGGAGGTCCCTATACTGCCGAACGCGTTATGGTAGCTCATCGCTTGGCTTGTACGCTCTCTCTCGAAGAGCTGGCTGACAGAGGTGAGCGCTGAGTTATGGTAGAGGGGCGAGGCGACGTGGATGAGCGTTATCCCCAAGACGAGATGGTAGACGTTCATGCTCTGGCCGGCGATGAAGCCTCCCAGAGCCTCAAGCAGGAGGCAGAAGAACAGGATGGGCTTGACGCTCAGCCTGTCGGCAGCGAGACCTGAGGGTAGGTTCGCGGCGAGGCTGAGCACCTTCGGCGCGGTCGCGAGCAGCGCAGCCTCGGGGCGCGAGAGGTGAAACTCCTCGATGAAGACCGGGAGAAGCGCGACGTACGTCAGGAAGTAGAGCTCTATGCTCAGATGCGTAAAGCAGATAACCCAGAACTCCCTCCCCATTCGATAACAGGCGCCGAGACGAAGCTAACCTAAGAGGGCTATACGGATTTCTTGGAACCTATGCCTTTACGGTCTCCGCGACCTCTCGTCCTAGATGCGCTCCTTTGCTCCAAGAGAAGGAGACCGCGAGGAGCTGCATTGAAATCACGGGCTCCTCTTATGACCCGTGTTTCAAACTCTTGCCAGCTTGCCACAAGCGACGAGTTCCGCCAAGATAGAGAACTATAGTGAAATGATCCTTAATGCCTCGCGGCTTAAGCCTGGAGCAGAGATTGAAAAAACTATGGGGACATTACGCTTGAACTGGCAGAGAAGAACATAACGGCTATCGAGAACTATGGAATCATCCGTGTTGCCAAAAAGGGTAAAAAGAGATACTTCTGAAAATGAAAGAGAACTATGGTACAGTGGAGGAGTACCAGAGCAGCGTTTCATCTAAAGAGTTCTTCGGCCTCTGGGTCTCTTCGCAGGATTTCTTTCTCGTTGAGCTCGTAGCCGAGCCCAGGCTTCTCCGGGAGCAGGATTCGGCCTTTGTTGACGACGGGGCCGTCCCATTTTACGACGGCATCCCAGTCTTTCATCCTCGTGCCATGCCATTCCAAGACGAGGAAGTTCGGTATGCTCGCGCAGAGATGGGCCATCGCTATCGTGGCGAGGGGGCCGCAGTTGTTATGTGGCGCCATGGGCACATAGTACATATCGGCCAAGTCGGCAATGCGCTTAGACTCGAGTATGCCGCCGACCTTCGCCACGTCCGGCATTACGATGCTGACCGCCTGCTTCTCCAGGAGGTCTTTGAAGCCCCACTTCGCGTAGAGGTTCTCGCCTGCACAGATGGGCGTCGAGGTGGCCGCCTTCACCTCCCGCAGGGCGTCCACGTTCTCCGGCGGGACTGGCTCCTCCAACCACATCAACCTGTACGGTTCTAAAGCCTTCGCGATCTTGATGCCGGACTGCGTATTATACCTCATATGCAGGTCGAACGCCAGATCCACTTTGAAGCCTATCGCTTCCCGGATGGCGGCTGCGATCTCCACCATCTGGTTGAGCTCCGTCTCCGTCACCGTCTCATTGAACGGGTCGTAACCCGCCTGGGCTCTCTGTTCCCCGAAGCCAGAGTCAAGGTCGAACTTGACAGCGTCGAACCCCCTCTCAACCGCGTCTAAGGCGTTCCGTCTGAAAGTCTCCACATCCGGCCCGCCTGCCGTGTCTTGGTAGACGCGCACGGCGGTGCGGTAGGCTCCTCCCACCACCTGGTAGCCGGGGATGCCGAGGAGCTTCCCCTTCAGGTCTACGAGGGCGAAGTCTAGGCCGCTCAGGGCGCTTCCTACGACGCCGCCCATAGGCTGGAAGAAACGGCTGCTCACCCAGATCTCGCGGAGTATCCGTTCGATGTCCATAGGGTTCTTCCCCACGATGAAGCGGCGCCAACTCTCGCTCATAGTCTTTCCTAGGTTGCCGGTCGCAGCCTCACCGATCTCGCCGTACCCGGAGACCCCCTCATCTGAGGTAACCCTCACTATGCCCCTCTTCGCCTTACCGTGGCAGGTGATCGGCACCGTGACCAAGCTCGTGATCTTCATGCCAAACGGCTCCCCGCGGCCCAAGGCTCCGTTCACGGTATTAAACCCTCAACTACCCCTACCGGCGCAGGTTCAGCTAGGCATTTCTCTGCACGGTTAGTTTCCGAAAATGCCATGTTGCATAACCTAGGTTGCAGTCACCTTGTGCGGTCCAAGCTCCAGCCGGGTTAAAGAGGGCTAGGCCACAGTTGCGAAGAGGTTGTAGAGGCCGGCTTTGGAAGCATCCCTTCGGCCATCTTCACGCGAAGCTGCGGGGCGGATGCATGTTCTCTCAAGATAACGACCTCTGCACGGCTTCTTGGACCGTCCAGCGATGGGCTAGAGGAGTTTCACGGCTCTCACTGGGCAGGCAAGGGTGCAGATTCCGCAGCCGACACATTTCTCCTCGATGAACTCGACGGACCAGTCAGGCTTGAAACGTATAGCCTCAACTGGGCAGGGGGAGATACAGGCGCCGCAGCTTGTGCACCTAGCCGCGTCAACTTGGAGAACCTGAGTCATCTTCTCAACGTGGACGCCGCGCCCCTGCAGGAAGCTGATGAGCTTCTCAAGGCGTTCTTCAGGGGCCTCTACGGAGACTGTTATCTCGCCCCTCTCCGAGTTGACCGTCGCCTCGAGTATGTTGATAAGAACATCCGCCTCGCGCACCGCCAAGGAGAGGATCGGCTCGTTTACATGCTCCGGGGGATACGTCAACCTGAGCTTCATGCGGGTCGCCTCCCAACAACCTTCTTCGAGATATCATCGCTCGTGATGATGCCGACTACACGTTGTGCGTCGTCGACCACGGGCAGCCCCGAGATGTTGTATCGCGTCATCTTCTGCACAGCCACGTCGAGCGGGTCGCTGGGCTGAGCCGTGACCACCTTCGTGGTCATGATCTCGGTCAAGGAGGTCTTCTGCAGGGCTAGGGCTTTCGCTAGGTCCCACGACGTGACGATGCCTACAAGCTTACCTGCGTCGTCTAGGATGGGCAGATGGTCGATGCTGCCGCGTACGAGCGTCGCGGCTACCGCTTCGATCCTATCTGTGGGCTTCGCTGTGATGACGGGGCGCGTCATTATGTCGCCGACGCGCGGCTCCGCGGCCCGCATCCTCATAGGCCTGAACTCTCTGTTGTTCGCGAGCAGCTCTACGGGCCGCGAGAGGAGGAAGAGCCCCTCCTGAATCCATCTCTTGAGCGTCTCCGCGATCTCCCTCGCAACCTTGTAACTTGACAAGGATGAGGACGGTGTGCTCTTACCGTTGACGTCGACCTTTCCGCTCCGCAGCTGGGCGTAGGAGACCTTGCCGAGGCTCGGCCTATCCCTCGACGGTACGCCGTAGTCTACGATCGTCGTGTAGATCTCGTCGTCCCCTAAGGCGGCGGTAGCGGCGACCCGCTCGTTGATGAGAGGGATTGGGATGCCTAAACCCACGTAGAGGGAGGTCCCGTACCTGTGGAACGTCGCGCCTTTCAAGTATCGTCCATCCATCTGTTTCAGGTCGCCCTTCACCATCAACGTGCTAAACTGCGTTCCCGGGCTGTGCTGCGTGCCCTCACCGATAACGTAGCCCTGAGCTCCACCGAGGAAGATCCTGGTGCCTAAGCCTATCGTTTCGAGCCACGCATCCTTATGAACGGGGCTGAGCTGCCCTGAGCCGCTGAACGTGACGTTGCCGCAGTGAGGCCGCAGCACCCCCATGTAAGTGTAGATCGTCCTATCCGTGCTGTTCGTCGCCGCGTTATACCGTTGATACGCGTTGCGAGGGTTCAGCAGCACTGCTTGGTTCAGGTCGTCAAGACGGATCGTAGTCTCGACGTACTTCCTCGGGTAACAATCTGTCCCGTACGAGTCTGCCCTCAGTTCGACCTCACGGTCATTCACAAGGTCTTCTATAACGTGGCCGCCGCCGTACTCGAAGCCCCTCGACTCGCTCATCGCGGTCGCGCCGATGTACGCGTCGACGGCTGCCAGCCCCCGGTAGACAGGCACATCGTTAAGCCAGCAGTGCCACATCTTGATAGGCGGGTCCGCGTGGCCGAAGTTCAGGAACGCGCCGCTGCTGCACATGGCGCCGAACGTCCCGGTGGTAACGACATCGACCTCCTTCGTCGCCTTCACGAGGCCTCTTGACCGGACGGTCTGAACGAACTCCTCCGCCGTCATCACCACAGCGTCGCCCTTCCTGACGCGGTCGTTGATCTCCTCGTACCGCCTAAGCCGCTCAGCGCCTCGTTCTTCTGCCACCCTACCGCCTCCCACGATGAGCCACTGGGTCCTATACCGAAGCAATAATCTTTACGGTCACCTATATGACTAAGAGTTATTAACGATACGTAGCACCGTCCATCAGCTGCGATCTCTGTCCTGCCTGGTACCGCTTCGCCTGCTACGAGCTAGGTTTGAGGCTTCAGGTGGAGCATGGAGGCGCCTCGACGGTCGAGTTGAACTCGGGGGAGAGGAAGACGAGGGCACTCCTAAGTAATTCGCTCGGTGGCCCCTCCTCTAGGTGGAATACGCAAAGACACGACTGATAGTGGTGAGAGAAATTTGTCTGGCTCATGATAAGGTCGCCCATCGTCGTCCCCCCATCCCGGCAAGGATGGCTTCATCGAGGTACCACAGAGGCCCGGCTTAGGCTTCGAACTCAACGAACAAACGGTCACAAAGTACCACGTGGAACCATACTAGCTAAGAGTTCCTATGACGACTTCTCTTCTACTCTTAGAGGATAGCGTGATCCCTTAACCGCAGTTGTGCTTGCTTCATGCTCTTACGAGTTCGGGCCGCGTTCTCAGGTTCAGGTTTACCCTTCGGCCCTCGACCGCGTAGTATACCCTAGAGGCGATGTTAACGGAATGGTCGGCGATCCGTTCAAGGTACTTAGATATGAGAACCGTGCTCACAACGTAGAGGTGGCTGACGGTCTCTTCGCCGAAGCCGAGGAGGGGCTGGGAGACGAATTCATGGAAGAGGTCGTCTACGCGCTCCTCTCGCTTCGTGACCTCGTCTCCTAGCCCGTCCACGGCGCCGGAGACATAGGCCTGTACGCTGGCCTTCAGCATCTCTTGGGCGAGCGTCGCCATCTCCGAGAGCCTATTGAGGACCGGTTCGGGAAGCGGCGTGGTGAGCTGCCGTATCCTGAGGCCAATGTCGACGCTGTAGTCGCTCATGCGGGTCTTCATATCGAAGTACCTAGCCGGCTACCAGCTCTTCAGGTTCAGCGCGGCCCAGCCGATACCGATCGAGTTAAGACGGGCGATAACAAGCCAAGCTGCCGGGCTGATAGGGCTTGAGGTCCTAGAGGAGACGGAGAAGACCGTGGAGGTTCAAGACCTTCCCTCGCCTGAAGAGCTAACGGTCGAGAAGGCGGCCCGGAGGGCTCACCTCGTCGCCTCGGCTATGTGCGAGACGGCCTTGAACGCGTTGGAGACGAGGAACCGTCGAATGGCGGAGGACGTCGTCGAACGTGAGCCCAGCGTGGATAGGCTTTACTTCCTGATACTCCGACAGCTCACATCCGCGCTCCAGAACCTGAGCTTGTTGAAGAACCTGGGGATCGAGGCTGTGGAGGCGATGGATTACCAGATGCTCGCGAAGTCGATCGAGAGGATAGCCGACCACACCTCTAGGATTGGGAAGATGACCCTCAAGACCAACCTCGACGCAGTGGAGGACGAGATACTCCAGGCGCTCGTGAAGGTAGGACGTGAAGCGAACAGGGTGAACCGCGACGCGATGAAAGCCTTCTTCACGAAAGACGTAGGGCTTGCGAACGCCGCGATAACCGCCAGGGACAAGGCCGAGTTGGAGCTGACGCTGCTCAACGAGAGACTGATACGGAGACGAGGCGAGGAATCCGTCAACCTCCGCATTATAACTGACAGCGTCGAGGCCGCAGCACCACAGCGTCGAACGGATCGCGGATTACGGCGCCAACATAGCAGAGATAGCGATAGACAGGAACCGTTAGCCTCAAGCCGAAGCCTAAACCTAGACTGGCTTGGCGAACAGCTCTCTGCATTGCGAGCGCCTAGCTTTGCTCCGGTGGCTCACGGGTGTTTCTCTCGCATGGCTTCGTCCGCTTCGTGAAGCATCTGGATGATAGGCAGCTTGTAGGGGCATCGCGGTTCGCATTCTCCGCATTGGGTGCAGACGTTCGCCCTGGTGCTTAAGGCCCTGTAGTGTTCCTGAGCGTACTCCGAAAGCCCATACGCCGACTGGAACTTGTAGTACCTGAGCACGGTCGGTATAGGTATGAACTCAGGGCAGGGCTGGCAGAGGCCGCACTCGCGGCAGAACGGCTCCTTGGGCAACCGCATGAACCGGAACGTTTCCCTCTCCTCGTCCGTGAGGCCGTGGAAGCGCTCCGCAACCTTGACGGCGAACTCTATCTCAGGCACGGAGATGAAGCCCGGGATGACGACGGATATATCGTGGCCTAGCACATACCGGAGAACCCGCTCTGGGATATTGTCGTCTTCCTTCCCATAGAGTCTTTGCAGGTATCGCGGCCCATTCGCGAAGTTGTACACCTGGTCCGGGGTGATGATGAAGGCCTTCATGATGACAACGCCTACATCCATCTCCTTCGCTGTGGGCAGCAGTTCCTCTATGGCTTCGCGTTCGATGTAGTTGAGCGGCACGAGGACCGTGTCGAACTCCCCGGTCTTGACAGCCTTCGTCAACGTGCGCGGGTTGTGGCCGGTCACGCCGATGAACCTGACCGTGCCTTTGGAACGAGCCTCCTTCAACGCCTGGAGGGCTCCTCGGCTGCTCATGGCGGTCTCTAGGGCTTTCGGGTCGTCGTAGCCGTGAAGCTGCACGATGTCCAAGACGTCCGTCTGGAGGTTCCTGAAGCTGTGGCGTAGAAGCCGCTCCGCCTGGCTCTTGAACCTGACCTGGCACTTCGTCGCGATGACCACGTCATCCCTCACAGGCTTGAGCGCGGCCCCGATCTTCTCATCGCTATCTGCGTAGCCGCGGGACGTGTCGAAGTACCGGATGCCCAGGTCGTACGCGGCCCTGACGATCCTGAGGGCCTCATCCCAACGAGGCGCGCCCCTGCCTAAGACAAGGTCCTGAGGGCTTCCGATCCCGATCCGGGCACCGCCAAACCCGATGACGGGCACATGGAGCCCTGTCCTTCCAAGCTTCCTAGTCAACAAGGCGAAAGCCAGCTGGAAGATAACCGCGCCACGACGTGATAAGGATTTCCAGCCTCGTCCATGCCTGGAGAGGGCTGCTGGGCACCAAAGGGGGCCTCCCTGCAGGGACGAAGAGGGCCTACTCAGGCAGACCTCTGAGACGCGCCTCACAGAGAGGTGTGCGTCGAGGCTGCTCCCAGCCCAGGAGAAACTGACGGCGAGGAGTACCCAGCCCTCAACATCAATAAGGCCTAGACACAGAACTACTGCCGATAAGCTTCCTCCCATCCATAGCAGGGAGGCCTCCTGCGCCTCTCAGGCTTCAAAGGAGGCCTAACCCCTTAGACCGGAGCCTAACGTGACGGATTCATGGCTGAAAGAGGGTTTCATTCCTCAAGGCGTACGTAGCAACCTGCAGGGAGGCCGCAGCGATAGGGCTGGGCGGATAGTGGCTTAGCCTTGGGCCTCCTATGCCGGCGGAGTGGCTGCGGTCCCATTCAATCCTATCCGCCGCTGCTGAAAAGAGAGGTTCAGAGAAGGCTTCGCCCAGAGAACATGGTAGACGCCAGTCAAAAACTTGACAGCACCAGGAGGTCGTAGAAAGACCTATCTGTGT
>JAWCPE010000065.1:0-10203 GCA_038870415.1 Bathyarchaeia archaeon | reverse complement strand
AACTGTCATGGTCGCCGGGGAAGTTTCTTCCTCATCTTGACAGAGGTTATCACCCGGTTTATCCCAAACTTTCCGAGGAGGGGCTTCTCCTCCGAGGAGCTTCTCCGGAACCTGATGAATATCTTAGACGATCAGGATGCCTACGTGATCCTAACCCTTGATGAAGCGGAGGCTCTCCTTCAAAGCGACGGGTCCTCTTTCCTCTATAATCTTACAAGGATCCATGAGGCTAGAGCTGGGAGACCCCAGCGTCTTGGGCTAGTCTTCATCGTAAGAAAACCGGAGCTACTGGGGCGGCTGGACCCCGCCGCGTTGAGCACGCTTCAGAAGAACTTTATCCAGCTGCCTGAATACAAGGGCGAAGAGCTGGTCGATATACTGACGTACAGGGCCTCGTTAGCGCTCAGGCCTGAAGCGATCCAGGCTGAGACCATCGCCTTCATAGCCGACATCTGCGCGCCTAAGGGCGATGCCCGATACGCGATAGAACTCCTTCTCAGGTCTGGGAGATGTGCCGACAGCGAACGTGCGAAGTCCATTCTACCCGAGCACGTGCGGAGAGCAGAACAGTCCCTGGAGTACCCGTCTATAGTCTATGATTACGTCAAGTCGATGAACTTCCACGAGAAGCTCTTGCTGCTAGCTGTCGCTAAGAGGCTTCGAGAGCAGCCTGAACACGCCTACGTGACGATAGGCGAGGCTGAGGAAACCTACAGGGTTCTCTGCGAGGGCTATCGGGAGACGCCTCGAGGCCATACGCAGCTCTGGAAGTACGTAAGCAACCTAGGCTCGTGCGGCTTGGTCTCACCGGGCCTCTCAGGGCAGGGGCAGAGGGGCAAGACCACCAACATCGGGATATCCGTCCCGGCTGCATCCCTGGAGAGAGCGCTGACGGAGATACTTGAGGCCGGCGAAGGCAGGGGTGAAGGCCGTGAAGCCCCCTGACGTAAAGGCAGGACTCCACAGCCTAGAGGAGACGCTTTCATCGAGAGGAAAGGTACGGGTGCTGAAGGTCCTGGTCGAGATGGGGGAGCTGAACATATCTGAGATAGTGAGACGGATAGGCCTCAATTATACGACGACAAGCCAGCACTTACGCTCACTGGAGAAGATGGAGATCGTCGAGGAGAAACGCTTCGGAAAGATCCGCATATACCGGTTCAATGCAGAGAACCCCAGAGCGAAGGCCATCGCACAACTCATCAGACAATGGGAAACTTACTAGCCGGTGAGGCTGAAACTTCCACGGGGCTTCTCGTTCCTATCTCCGCAAATGTCTCGATCATGCTGTCTTCGCCGGTCTGGAGCGGGTAACTATAGATTCTTCCCCCTAAGGAGCTAGGACGAAGCTCTCTGAAGACTAGCGAAGCCCTTGAAGCTCTAAGCCAAGCTAGGATTCGCTCCTTTAACCCGCCATGCCTCTCGTATTGAAAACAGGGGCGCAGATGACACAGTCCATCTACGTCCTGAAGCTGGAAATCCCGATGGCATCTGCGCTGTGAAATCTCTGGCTTGGCTCCAGTTCACTCACCTCTCCGAGCTCTTCTCAAGCCTAGCTCTGCAGCTCGAGGCGAATCAAGCTGCAAGACCGCTC
Source organism: Bathyarchaeia archaeon (assembly GCA_038870415.1). Classification (GTDB taxonomy): domain Archaea; phylum Thermoproteota; class CALKCG01; order B24; family JAWCPE01; genus JAWCPE01. The sequence goes on along the minus strand of JAWCPE010000065.1, from coordinate 8,609 downwards.
AACTCTCTACGGCGTGAAAAGAGGGTTCGTGGCACGTAAGGGCCGTTCCCTTAACGCCTACTACGAGGAGTTGAGGCGATCAATATAAGCTATGAATGAGGGTGACTTTTACACCGTCAAGGAAGGTTGAATAGGTTGCCTTCGGCCTCTAGTTGCCGAGCCTTCGAACCTATGCGGTGTCACTCGGTCGTGTTCATCTAGGTCTCGAACAGGAGGCCAACCATGGTGGAAGCTGTCAGTGAAGTCGAGCTACGCGAGAGCGATGAAGAAATTCTGAGGCGGGAAGCGGAGAGGGTTAAGCCAGTTGAGGCGTGTGCTTTGCTGACCGGCAAGATCAAGGAGGGCTGTGCACGTATCTCGCAGGTATACTTGGCGCAGAACATAGACGCGTCAACGGCAAGTTTCACGGTAGATCCAGAGCTTGTGCTGAAGGTGGTCACCGAAGCGGAGCAGAGAGGCGAGGGACTCGCCGCGATCTTCCATTCACACGGGGCCTCAGCTGCCCCATCTGAGCTTGACCGCTACTTCATGAAGCTAAACCCGGTGGTTTGGCTCATCTCCTCCTTAAATGACGGTAGCTTGGAAGCCTACCAGTGGCAGGTTGGCTCCATCAGGAGGCTCACGATCCGCAGGCCTCGCGTCTCAGCTCCTCAAGCCTCACCTCATCAACTATCCTCGAGCAAGGTATACGCGCTCTTGATCGCTTCCTTAACCCTAACTATCTGCAGCCTGCTGGTTCGCCCTGCACTCCGTGCGGTGCGCATGTAGGAGGGGGCCTTGCCGGCCCTCGCGGAGACGTAGTGGTTTCCGCCTGACAGTTGGCGTTCTCGGTTTGTCGTCAATCCTGCTGTAGCATGTTCGCGTAACCCGCCTCCTTTCCCAAACGGTTAAAGCCGGATAGCCGTCCCTATCTTTGTTCGGAGGGTCTTGCTTGGTGCGATTAGCGGAACACCTAGGCTCCAACCCGTCCGTCGAGGAACTGCGGTACGTGAAGCAGCTAGGCGTCACAGATGTGGTCACAGGCCCGCCTGTACCGCCCGTAACACTCCCGCCGCAGTACCATTTCCTAGCACGGTACATACCCCCGGAGCAGCTAGAGCCTCAAGTCTGGGAGTTTCTCCCCCTCGTCACGTTAAGAAAGCGTATAGAGGACGCGGGGCTCCGGCATGCCGTCATCGAGGCGAACCCGCCTATGGACCGGATCATCACCGGCCGCTCAGGACGCGACGAACAGATAGAGAACCTCAAGAAGACGATACGCAACATGGGCGCGGCGGGTATCCCGATACTAGCGTTGCACTTCATGGCCCTAGGCGTCTGGAGAACCAGCTGGGAGATCCCCGAGAGAGGCGGCGCCACGGTGAACGGCTTCGACTACGAACTCGTCAAGAACGCGCCGCTTACGCCGTTAGGCGTCATCACCGAGGAACAGATGTGGGACAATCTCGAATACTTCCTGAAACGCGTCATGCCCGTCGCCGAAGAGGCGAGGGTCAAGATAGGGTTCCACCCCGACGACCCGCCTATAAGCCCCATCGCCGGCGTAGCAAGGATACTTCGCAGCCCGGAAGCGTTCAAGCGTCTCATTGAACTCGTCCCAAGCGACTACCTCGGCCTCGAGTTCTGTCAGGGCTGCTTCTGCGAGATGGGCATAGACGTGACCGAGGCTATACGGTACTTCGGTTCTAGGCGGAAGATCTTCTTCGTCCACTTCCGGAACGTCGTAGGGAACCCGGCGAAGTTCCACGAGACCTTCCACGACAACGGCCAAACCGACATGTTGAAGGCGATGATAGCGTACAGGGAGGTGGGCTTCGACGGCCCTATGCGGCCGGACCACTACCCGAAGGTGGAAGGCGACACACCCTGGATGCACAGAAGCCGCGCCTACGCACTAGGCTACGTGAGAGGCCTCATGCAAGCCGCAGGCTTCCCCTTGGCTTAAGAAATGGCGTCTTAGAAGACTCCGTGGGCGTCTGCAGCGTAAACCGGAGCGGGCTTACGGTCATCGACGGAACCTACGTCTAGACCAGCGACAGCCACATTCTGAAAGCCAACCTCGCCATAACGGGCTTCGACCTCGTTGCGACGGGCGCCGTAGCCTACGCCGTTATGGGCGGCTGCCCTAGGAAGCGCGTCTCTATGATTCTGAAACCACTTCATCCCTACCCTCCATGCCTCACTCATGGGTAGGATGCCTTGGATCTGGAGGCTTGACGGGGGGAGGATGCACTGGGCTATGAGGGAGAAGAAGAGAGGCTTCTTGAGGACGGGCGGGGGCGGTCGCCTAGCTTGAAGGGGTCACCGTGAGGCATGCCCAGCAGGGGGTGTTGTTTCAGGCTCGGGGAATCCCTGAGCTGAGGAGGCCTGGCAGGAGAGGCTCCCGTAGAGGTGAGGGAGATGGATGGTTGTGGAGCCCTACTGGGCCCGTAGGGTGGGTGAAGTTGATGGAAAGCCTCTCAGCCAGGCTCAGCCATAATGAGGCTTACAGGGTTCGGGTTGAGGAAGGCTTAGCTCGGAGAAGGCCAAGGGGAGGCAGAGGGAGCGTAGACGAGATGGGTGAAGTACGAAGCGACGCCGCAGGATGACGCTCTGGCATAGGGACTCGCTTATCTTGGACTCGACTCGACGAAGCCTAGAGCAGCCTGGAGGCGCGACGGCTGATCCTTGTCGAGGACGACGCGTCAAGGCGCATCGTAGGCTCCGCGCCGCACGAATCGCCTGCAGCCCTCCACGTAATACGTGTCCCGAAGCCTTCAGGAAGCAAGGCGTATCCAGGTAGGCCCTCACGGACCGGGGAGGCCGGTTCTACGCCGACGCCGGGCTGAGGGAGACGGCGGGTATAGCGGCGTTTTGAAGCCTCCCTCTCCAGGAGCCGCGTGAGGCACGTCTTAGGCTTGGCTCGCCACTTCCAGACGAATGAGGAGGTGGAACGCCTCTACAGAACCCTCAGGGATAAGGCCTGCTTCTTCCCCTCCGCGGAGGAACGCGTAAGGGGGTATAACGAGCTGAAGCCCTGCCTAAGCCTCGAGGGGGGCTGAGAGCCTTTGGAAGCCCATGTTCGAAGACTGCCGAGAAGGGTGAGAACGTATGCGTGAGAAAACCCCCTATCAAAGGGGGAAAGATTCCAGGACATTACACGTGATGGAAAGCATAGAAAGCCATAAATCTGAGCTTCACGGAGACTCCGATTGGTGCCTATGAGGTATACCATATTGAATAAATACAGTAGTATCTTTATCCTCATCGGCTTCGGTATGCTCATCTTCAGCCGGGGGGACTTGGTACTGACCCAGTCAGGCCTCATACTGACTTTGGCCGCTTACATCTACCCGCTGGTGACAGCTTTAACTGCGAAGGTCTGGCCTGAAGTTCAATCAACCGGCAGCTCAACGGAGAAGAAAGAGCCCCCGAGGCCTCACAGCCTAGCGAAGCGCCGCCCGATAAACCCATAGAGGTTAACCTACAGCAGCCTCGACGAGCTGACGTGGAAGCATCCGTTCTCGCGGTGGACTGCTGAGCGCTCTGCTGCCACCCTGCCGCATCCTGGCGCCTGCGATTGACGCCCTAGCCGAGCTACGCGGGGAGAGCTGTCTCTCGGGAGTGGGCCTCGTAGTTGAAGCTGCAGGTAGCCCTGAGGCCTTCGTGGAAGGCTTAGAGGTGAGACGTCTCTAGACAGGCTCCTCCCCTCATGGCCGAACGGGACTACCTCTCGTAGACTTCTAACTAGAGAGGCAGGGCGGTTCGAAGGCACGTTAAGGGATATAAGCGAAGTAGCCGCACTCCGTCTGGTCAGCCTACTAGGTTGTGACGGAACTTGTTAAGCGTAGCTGAAACTTGGAAAGCAGGTTTCTCAGGTTCACGGCTCGAAAGAGCCTACGCGATGCTTCAGGAGGCGGTCGCAGAGGGCGTACTTCCGGCTGCAGGGCTTCTCGTCTCTAGGCGTGGCGTCGCCGTTGAACCACGGGTCTTCGGCCGCATCTCACCTGAAGCGGATGCTCCGCCGATAACCCCGGAGACAATCTTCCTGGTGGCTTCGTTGACGAAGCCTGTGACCGCCACGGCGGCTATGATGCTCGTGGAACGCGGGAAGATCGCCTTAGACGACCCTGTCGTCTCGATCGTCCCCGAGTTCGGCTCGAAGGGGAAAGAGAAGGTCCGCGTCCGGCATCTGCTGACACATACCTCTGGGCTGCCGGATATGCTGCCGGAGAACATTCAGCTTCGGAAGCAGCATCAGCCCCTAGAGGTCTTCATCAAGCATGTCTACGACTGCGACCTGCTCTTCACGCCTGGGACGAACGTGCGCTATCAAAGCATGGGCATAGCGATGCTAGGCGAGATAGTGAAACGCATCGAAGGAATCCAGCTTCCAGAGTTCCTAGACCGCGAACTCTTCCAACCCCTCGGCATGAAGGATACAGCCCTCGGCGCTAAGAGGCATATGTACGACCGGATCGCAAAGGTGAACATCTCAAAGATCGACCCAGAGTACGGTGGACCTGGCACCGACTGGAACTGGAACACCGAGTACTGGTGGACCTTCGCCGCGCCCTGGGGCGGCCTATTCACGACGCTACAGGACTACACGGTCTTCCTCCAGATGTTCCTGAACAAGGGCTCCTACCGAGGAAGACGCGTACTCAGCCCGGCCACGGTCGAAGCTATGACGAAGAACCAGATCGTAGGGATGCAATCTATCCCTGAGCAGGTTCGGCTCTCGACCGCATGGGGATTTGGCTGGCACCTGAAGAGCCCGACGGAGTGGTCTATCTTCGGCGAGCTGACCTCGCCGAGAGCGTACGGCCACGCAGGTGCAACGGGCACAGCCGCCTGGGCGGACCCCGAATGGGAACTCACCTACACGCTCTTCACCACGCAGCCCTCGCCGCCCGACAGACTACTGACCCAATGCGCCAACGCCGTAATAGGCGCTCTCGCGTAGAGAACGAGGGGGGAAGCCTACAGCGCGGCACGAGGAGGAAAGAGGGCTCTCGATCAGAGCCTCTCCCGGCTAGGTTTCGGCTGAATCAGGGCCCGCCCCGCGCTCCTTTGAAGCGGATAAAACCACGGTCAACCATGGTGAAAGAGGCTGTTAACACGCCTACCCCTCCGGGAGTTTCATCGGTTCCCTTACACGGCTGATGACCGCAACCTAGACAGACCCACGTGATCCCTCCATGACGAGGCCGGGCAACGGTCTCGAAGCGACGCGAGCCGACCTTAAGGAAACATGCCTTCAGGCCCTTACTGATCTATCCTGACTCATCTTTGTACAGTGTCGGCAGTGTATGGGGATAGATCAGAGCCGGCCGGTAGGACCGGGGCGTGTCCAATGATTTGTTTCACGTCCATCGATTCGGGAATCGCGATGGGTCTGTCGGACATCCTGCGTCTTCCACCTCCATGCCCGAGGCATGGAAAGACGTAGGTATTCTCAGCGATAGGACAATTGTTGGACACGCCCGTAGGACCATAAGCTTTATCCGGCCTTCGGCTTAAAGCCCAGAAACGTGCTTTCCTCTGCGGAGGCGCCAATATGAAGATAACGAGGGTCGAGTTCACGTCGGTGAAGGTTCCCTTCGTGTCCCTGATGGACGTGCTCAACAGGGGTGAGAACTCCCTTGCGTCCATCCCGAAGGTCATCGTGAAGGTCTATACGGATGAGGGGGTCGTGAGCTTCGGCGAGACCGGGAGAGGCGTATCCGAGGAGCATGTCCAGAGCGCCGCCCAGCTCCTGATAGGGAAAGACCCTCTGCAGATGAACCTTCAGAGCCTGGGTCTGCCGTATGGGATGGACCATGTCTTCGAGCAGGTCATTCATGACCTCGTAGGGAAGGCTTTGAAGGTGCCCGTCTACAAGCTGTTAGGAGGCGCCTACAGAAGTGAGGTTCCGGTCTCGGCTTGGTCTCCTCACCACGGCGCGGGGAACCCTGAGAAGGTCGCTGCCATCGCGAAGGCCGCTGTGGATAGAGGGTATAACGTCATCAAGCTGAAGGCGTACAACCCCGCCGACCTCGAGGAGACCGTCTTGGCGATCGAGAAGGTTGCTGGCGCTGAGATGGGCATCGTCTGCGACCCGAATGAGATCTTCCGCTACCCGTCGGTCGCCATAAAGCTAGGCAGGAAGCTGGCGGGGCATAACATCGTCTGCTTCGAGGACCCTGTTCCGAAGTGGAACCTGAACTGGTACGTCCTAATGAGGCAGAAGATCGATATTCCCCTCGCTCTTCACGTGGTGGGGACGGCGGTGATGAACGCGGTCAAGATGGACGCCTGCGACATCATCAACACCGGCGGCACGATGCACGAGTTCAGGAAGTACGCCGGCATAGCCGAGGTGGCCGGCATCCCGGTGTGGCATGGGTCCGGTGTGGACCTAGGCCTCTTGGAGGCGAGCTACGTTCACGCCTGCGCGGCGACGAGCAACGCCACCCTGACGAGCGACATCTTCAGCGAGTTCTGCCGCGTCGACGACCTCATAACCGAACCGATAGAGATCAAGAACGGCCTCGCGAAGGTCCCGCAGAAACCAGGCTTAGGCGTGGAACTCGACGAGAAAGCGCTGGAAAAGTACCGAGCTGGAAAGACGAGGGTAATCAGCTAGAGCCGCATCCTGCCATGTAAGCCCTCTCCTCTATCTTTGAGAAGACAGCCATCTAGCGTAGAGGTTCCGTAAGCCCTGCCGACGCGGAGCATGTCTCAACGAGGCTACCCCCCTCTAGGAGAGGGGGGCTAGTCCTTTCCTTATTCTTCCTCAGCTGCTTTCCATTCTCACGCCGAAGGATAGAAATACCTCAGGAGGGGAAGCATCATTCCACTGATGGGGAGAGGAAGATGAGGTGCAGGCTTCAGGCTTTAGGAATTGCCGTGTTTGCAGCCTTCCTATGCGGAACAGTCAGCCCCAGCCTCGTGTCCGGCGCCGATGAGGTCGAGTTTGCGGAGTTGATCGAGCCCGCCACGGAGACCGTCATGCAGGGGGAGAACTTCACCCTCAAAGTGACAGCGTTCGTCAACCAGACGAAAGTCTACGCGATAAAGATATGGGCTTCGGTCATATTCCCCTTCATGGAGATAATCGACGCCAACTACACGGTGGTCGCAGAGAAACTGATAGGCCCAATATATCCTACGACGCTCAACTTTTCCCGCAACTCTGTAAACTTCTCGACGTACGTGCTGCCGCCTGCGAACGTCACGGTGACCGCGGTGGTCTTCTGCTCCATGCCCGGGTCGTTCTACCTCCCCGCCGCCAGCCTATGGGTCGGCGACGTAAACATGACAGAGTACCGCTCGAACAGGGCCGGCCCCCTAACCGTGACGCCGAGAACTGAAACCCTGAAGCTGGACGACCTCCGGGCCGAGGTAACCGAGGTTAAGGCCGCACTCCGTCAACTCGCAGCCGAGCTGAACGCGGCTAAGGCTCAGCTCCAAGACCTTGAGGACAGAGCGGCAGGCCTAAGAGCGGACGTAGGGGTTGTGAACGCTTCCATCAACAGGGTCGAGGCCGCCACCTCCGCGGCGAACAGTAAACTCGACACCATCGACGCCGAACTCGAAGCTGTACGAGTGACCGTGGAGGCCACCCAGTCGAGGCTCGAACGAGAGGTAACATGGCTACTCCTCGGAGCCGTGGCTCTTGCCGCCGTCTCCTCCGCGGGAGCATGGGTCGCCGCAGCCTACACTGCGAGGAGGCCACGCCCCTCCGCCTAACGCGTAACCGCACTCCCCGTAGCTGTCTCGAAAAGAAGACGCCTGGAGCAAGGGGGAAGACGCGGCTAGGTTTCTGGGATGAACCGCAGCTTCGTCGTCTTGATCTCTTCGCTGTACCGGCGCTCGAACCTTACGCCTTTCAGCTTGAGGAGGAGGCCTTCCACGTACTCTTTCACGACCGTCCCGGGGAAAAGGTGGCCGCCATACGCGTTCCCGGTGTGGTCTGCGACGACCACATGGATATGGGGCATCAGCTTGCCCTCCTCTAGGCTTACGGTTCCGCTTCCTGAGACGAGTTCCAGCCCCGTCGGCGTCGCGACCATGTTTATGTGAAACTGCTTCTTCTCCGTCAGGTAGTAAGCGATGGACGCCCTCCTCACCGTGCCCACCATCCCGGGGATGTACGCAGGGTACGCTTCGTCCTTGAGGATTCTCGCCTTCAGGCAGTTGTAGAGGTCGCCGCCCGCATCAACCCTCCAAGCGATGATCCCATCCACGCGGCAGGGGAATGACTCGACCCTGCCTAGGTAGTCCTCGATACTCCTCTCCGTCACCTTTACCGCATGCGCATAGGCAAGCCCCGCGGCTACGGTTTTCTCCTCCAGCTCGATCTGTTCAAGTGTCTTAATCTCCTCGACCAAACCTTGACCCCTCATCGCCTCGACCGTCAGGCTACATGGGCATATAAGGCATCTGGGCACCCTGTTCCTGAGGGGCTCCGGCGGATTGAAAAAGGACGTTGAGAAGATGGGTGGCTACCAGTCTTTGGACCCAGTCTTTGGACCCAGTCTTTGGAGCCTCCTAAGCACGAGGCGCATGTGTGGCCTCGCATGGCTGCAGGTAGCTAGGCCTTCCAGGCTTCAGGCCATCTCCTCACGTGGCTGAGGGGCTGGGGG
>JAWCPE010000064.1:0-10409 GCA_038870415.1 Bathyarchaeia archaeon | reverse complement strand
TGCTGATCATGTCGAAGAAAGCCTTCTGAAGGAATTCAGGCGTGTTCCGCTTCTTCCCTGTCAGGCCCTTGATGTCGACGCTTCCGTCAGGATAAACGCCTAAGTAGTTCTTCTTCCTCGCGCTGAAGACCGCGTATCGATATGTCTTATCTATGTCGAGCTCCATCCCTAAGGTCTGCTCCGACCAAGCGATCAGCTTCTGCACCTGGTCTTGGCTAGGGGCCTCTAAGAAGATGGAGTCGGTATCCCCGTAGACGACCTTCATCCCAGTTGCGCGCGCCCTCTCGATCGTCTGCGTGATAACGTATCGCCCTATGGAGGCTGTAGCCTCAGCTACGGGCGGGCAGTAGAGGAAGAACGCCTCAGAGCCGAAGACGCCGTACGAGGCGTTCAGCAACACCTTGAGGCTGCTCTGGATCGTGTTATACCAGTCTAGGGTCGTCTTCGGCAGCCGCTTGTCTCTCGACTTGGGCTTGTACCACTTCACCCTCAGGTCGCGTAGGGAGCCTATGACGAGGCTTGAGATACCCCTCTTCCTCGTGCAGACCCAGTGGGGCGTGTCAGGAACCTTATTCGCCTTACAGGAAGGATGAGGGCATCTGACAGTCTCATAGCTTAGGTTGTACCTGCTTATGATCGACGGGTACATTGACTGGAAGTCAAGCACCGGGACGTTGAAGTGTACGCCCGCCTCAGGCTGGATGACCTCTGCTCCACGGTACTTCTTGCCTTCAATGATGGCTTTCGTCGCTGCGGCGCCCTTCATCTCTAGGATATCTTCAGGGCGTGGGATAAGCCAATCGCGGCGTCGATGCTCGTATCTCAGCATGTTCCTTATCCATCCTGAGACCCCCTGCCGGGTTAGGTCGTCGATAGGCGTCCGGCTGATCCTTGCCAGCACCGTGGCAAGCTTCAGGGCTAAGCCATTCTCCAGCTTGGTCAGCTGCATCGTTATCTCCGCGTCTCTGAGGCAGTAATCCGCGAGGAGGCCGTACGAAAGCTTCGCAATCTCGTCCTCAACCTTAACCTTCCCAACGCCGAGGAGTGACTCACCTATGTCGTCGAGCGTTACCTCCCGGTACCTCTGATTGAAAGCGTAGATCTGAATCGACCTGTTGAAGAAGAACTTGTAAAGGTCTATGTGGACGCCTAGGCTGAGAGATGCCGCGTCCCTCGTCAACTCGATAGGTATCTGGTCCCTTGAGAAACCTAAGCGCTGGGCCCTATGGTAGAGGTATCGAAGGTCGAAGTCGTCACCGTTGAACGTGATGACGAAGGGGCATTCAGCGATCGCGGAGAAGGTGGCTTCAAGCAGGCTCCTCTCATCGTCGAAGAAGCTTATCTGGGCCTCCTCTGGGAGCTGCCCCCCCTCGACGCTCTCCCTCTTCAAGAGCAGGATCCGTTTTCGGTCCTTGCTGTCAACGAGGCCGACTGCGATGACTGGGTCCTCCGCCTGCTCGGCGCTCGGCATCCTTGCGGGAACAGCGCCGCCGACCTCGATGTCGAGCGCGACGCGCCGATAGTCTGGCACCGGGCATTCGAGGAGGTTGACCCACCGCATGATGTGCTCTTTAACCTCAGGCGGCTCCTTGTCGAACAGCCTCCTGATCGCGTCTTCGGCCTCGGGTGATACTCGGTAAGGTAGCTCCTTCAGGTGGCCGTCCTGAATGCAGTAGGGCATGCCCACCTTTACGTCTCGGTCGAAGATGTAGCACTCGTAGTACCGGATGTCTGCCTCCCAAGCCTTTGGTATTATGTCCCTGATTGAGCCTGACGGTCTGCCCCCTATAGATAAAGGGTCTTTCGCCACGATCTTGGTATAGAGCCGCTCCCTATCTTCGAGAGGCTCATACTTCTGTACTTGTTCGAGTCGCTCCAGACCGGGGTGGGAGGCTAACGCGGGAAGCGTCATCAACTCGCTGGGCTCAAGGTCGGAGAAGCAGTAGGGCTGGTGGCCGGTATCGTCGAACCAGAGGTAGATTCTCTCGTCCTTCTCCCTGTATAGCTTCAGGACGGCTCTCTGCTTCTCGCCGTCATAGGAGGCTGAGACGAGCAGCGCCGCGTCAAGACTCTTCGGCGTGGCCTGCTCCAGTATCCTTCGAACGCTCAGAGGCTCGTGCACGTCACTCTTCTTCGACTCTTCACCGCTCGTTTGAGCAGCCTTCAATGAGTACTCCTGAAGGGTCTTAGCAGGCACTCTCACACCCCTGGGGGAAACCTTGATAACCTACGCTCAATCTTCCTCAGGTCGCTTATATTTGTGGCCGCTCTACTGCTTGGCGACTCAGAGGTGTCACAGGGCGGTTTTCCATGAGGTAGCCTATCTTGATTCGCGATGCCTTAGCGGTAGCGATAGAGGCCCTAAGCTGGATCGAGCTTGAGAGACTGAGCGCCCAAGCCGCGTTCCAACGGGCGGCGAGGCAACTGCAGGTTACCGATAGGGAGTCACTCGGCTTCGCTTATCGCCAAGTCTTCGAGACCGTGAGGAGGCTTAACCTCCTCGACAGGATTGCTGAGAAAACCGTGGGAAAGGCGAAGTACGCCGCGCTTCCGCTGGGGGTTAAGGCACTTCTCAGGATACTCGCATATGAGTCCGCTGTCGAGGAGAGGCGGAGCGAAGCCTCAAGGTATATCGAGGCGGCGAGGGAGGTCCTAGGCTGGCAGACCCTCCACCCGGTAGAGGAAGACCTTGGAAGACTCCTAAGAACCGAGGCAGCTTCAGTGTTCAGAGACCTACCCGAGGGCGAAGGGATGTCTCTCCGTTTCTGCGTTCCTCGATGGCTGGTCGGTTACCTCTACCGTCTGCTTGGGCGACCTGAGTCTCTGCGTTTTCTGAGCGGTCTCTCGACATCCCCGCCGACCTACGTCCGGCTCAACCCGATCAGAGCGAGGGGGGGGAGCGCTGCTGAACTCCTCGAGAGATCTGGGTTCAGTCTCGTCGAGGTCCCCTCGGTGAGGGGGCTCTACAAGGCATCGGGGGGCGAGCTACCGGTCGTGGAGAGTGGGGCTTTCAAGGAGGGGCTAGCGAGGGTGGAGGATCTGTCGGTGGCTTACGCGGTGGAGAACTTGGGTGTAAAAGAGGGTGCGCGTGTACTCGAGGTTTCCACTGGTCCTGAAGCTATGACGGCTCACATATCCGAGTTGATGGGGAACAAGGGCCTAATCTGCTCACTGCACCTGTCTAGAGGGAGGACTCGACTCTGGAAGATGGAGATAGCCCGCAGCGGTGTGCAGAACGCGGAGCTTGTCCTAGGCGGACCTGGTAGTGTACCTTCAGACGCAGAGTTCGACGTGGTCGTTGTGCGTCCTCCCTGCTCTAGGATTGGCCTATGGGGTCGAAACCCCAGCGATAGATGGACTAGCTCGCTGGAGGCCGTCTTGCGCCTCGCGCGGACACAGTGGCAGATACTCGAGAGTTGCGCAGAACACGTCCGAACGTTAGGTGTGCTGCTCTACTTCACCAACACCGTAACGGTGGAGGAGAACGAGGATAACATCCGAAGGCTGTTAAGGTACTACCCAGAGTTCAAACTCACGGAGTTAAAGCCTCAGCTCGGCTCAAGGGGACTCCGAGGGCTGACCACGTGTAGGCGTCTATACCCTCATCGTGACGAATGCTACGGGTCGTTCCTAGCGAAGCTATTGAGGGAAGGCTGATGGAAACTTTTTCACGATCAAATCGTGAGGTCGCCGAAAGGTTTCTTGCCTCCCGAGGCGCTAATGTGAGTGGTTAGGCTCGTTTTGATAAGCTTCTGCGGCTTGAAGCAGGCTCAGGTCGGGTTTCGTTTCGTCCATCTAGGCCCGGCCAAGCAGTGCTTAGCCTGCGAACTCATGCGGTTCTGTCAAGGGAAGCTGGAGAAGGGTAGAATCTACGATGTGGTCGCGCTCAGGCCGAAGGTCTTTCCCTGCCCCCTACATGAGGGCGGCGTGAGAGTCGTCGAGGTAGAAGAGGCACCCGTCCAGGCGGCAATCCCTGCTCGTTCAGCCATCGAAGGTGCGGTGATAGCCTTCAGCCAGCAGGACTGCGAGTTGCAGAACTGCCCCTCATCGGCTGAGTGCCGCCCCGTAGGTCTCATCGACGGAGACAGGTGCCAAATCCTCTCGTTGCTGGGAAGAGTGAACTGCCTCAAGGGCAGAGAGCTCAGAACCGCTCTGCTGAAACGGACGCCCTAAACTACAGCGGAGGAAACCCGTGGTCCCGCTCGGGGCCTCTTAGCCTCCGCGACCGGCCGCTCCTCTTCCCGTGTGGCGGGGCTGGCCTCCACCGACTCTGGCTGCGTGGCAACAGTCGCCTCCGCCTCGGCTTGAGCCTGAGGCTGGACAGCAACCTGCTCGATCGGCTTCGCTTCTTCCTTGCTAGGCTTGGGCCTCGTGAAGGTCTCTATGAAGGTCGTCTCCTGGATCTGCGGCAGGAACCTCTCGATGTCTGAAGCGATGCCGCGCTTCGCGTACTGAAGCCCCTCCGTGAGGAAGGCCTCTTCAGGGATTGTTATCCTGAGGGCGTCCCCCTCCAGATGAATATCGAACTTCTCTACGGGTGCGGATGGGATGCGTCTGTGGATGAGGGCTTTAACCTTATCCTCAGCCGTCTCGAGGACGGCTTTCACGGTTGCCTCGTAGACGAGTGTTCTCCCAGCTAATGGAGGGTTGAAGTCGACTTGCACTCGTCCGGCGCCGACAGTTCTTATGACCGCAGGTCGGCCGTCTACGTCCACCTCCATACCGGGCTGTGGGTTTACGTCTCGTGCGGTGAACCTTCTCAGCGGGATGAGTCTCATCTTGGAGGGGTCTCTCTGGCCGAGCCCTTTCTCAGGCGGCACCTCGACCGTCGTGGGCTTCCCTACGTCCATGTCTAGCAGGGCCTCGTCTAAGCCTTTGACGACCCAGCCTTCGCCCACGACGACCAGCTGGGGCTCGAAGAGACCGCCTGGCCGTCGCAGTCCCCGCTTCTTCGCCTCTTCCTCCGAGGTGGTGTCGAAGACTTCACCTGTCTCCTTGACCTTACCCGTGTAGTCTAGTAGAACAAAGCTTCCCTTCTTGATGGCCAACGCTCTAGTCCTCTGTCGGGTGGAACACGCGTAGCTGTCAGGGATCCGGTTTAAAGGTTTCCAGGTTGTCCGCGGGCCTCGGCGTCATCTAGCCTCGAAGGACGTTAGGTCGCCCCGGTAGGGTTCTTGAGAGACCTCCACTTTCCTCACTACGGCCCCTTCAGGGCCTCTTCTACACCACTGAACCAGCTGTTCAACCCTCTCTCTGTCTCCCTCGAGTAAGGCCTCGACCCTACCGTCAGGGAGGTTCCGCACCCACCCCTTCACGCCAAGCCTCAAAGCCATGCCACGCGTCTCTGCCCTGTAGAAGACGCCTTGGACAATGCCAGAGATGAAGAGGCGCACCCTTACTTTTCTCTCCTCAAGGTCGCCTCTTCGGGAGCTGGTCAACCGATCACCCTGAACCTGCATGAGACGGGGTTCTCTCCCAGCTTGGCTCCTACCTCTCTTCTCTTCTCGCTGAGGAGGGTCTCTTAGCGGCTGCTAGTCTTAGGATACTCGTAGGTCTTGAGGAAGAGTCGCGTGTCAGCAACGACCTTCTCGATCTGCTGTTGAGAGGTGCCGAGGTAGGCTTTAGGGTCGAAGATGGCATCGATCTCCTCGCTGGTAAGGTACTTGGTGACCTCTGGGCTTCGTTTGAGAACCTCGGCTAAACTCAGGGGTCCGCGCCAGGCTTCCATGGAATGTCTCCGGATGAGCTCGTGAGCCCACTGTCTGCCCGGGCCTTTCTCCGCCAGGGTGAGCATCGCAGCCTCTGACATGGCGAGACCCCTCGTCGCATCTATGTTCCGCCTCATATTCTCGGGGTAGACGATGAGGCCCCGCATCACCTTGAGCATCGTCTTCAGCTGCTCGTCGAGGAGGATGCACGCCTCAGGGACCATTGCTCTCTCGCAGGAGCTGTTCGTCAAGTCGCGTTCATGCTCTAGCACCGTGTTCTCTAGCGCCGTTCGCGCGTAGCCCCTGATGATCCTCGCGAGGCCGCAGACCTTCTCGCACTTCTCAGGGTTCCGTTTATGGGGCATTGTGCTCGAGCCGACCTGGCTTCTCTCCTCGAAGGGTTCCTCAACCTCTCTGATCTCGGTTCGTTGGAGGTTCCGGACCTCGTTCGCCATCTTCTCGAGGAAGGAGGAGATGAGGCAGATGAGGCCTATGAACTCGGCTAGGCCGTCACGGGGCACAACTTGAGTCGATATCTCAGACGCCTGCAGACCTAGCTTCTTCATCGTGAGTTCCTGAACCCGGAGCGCATTTCTACCCAGCCCTGCCATGGTGCCTACCGCGCCGCTCATCTTCCCCCTGCAAATCCGCGGCTCAGCCTGGTCGAGTCGTTCAAGGTGTCTCCGCGCCTCGGAGGCCCAGACGGCGAACTTGAACCCGAAGGGCATCGGGAGCGCCGCGACGCCATGCGTTCTCCCCAGGCAGATCGTGTCCCGGTACTTCTCAGCCATGTCGGCGAGGAGACCGGTGAGCGCTACTAGGTCCTTTCTGATGATCTCTAGAGCCTCCTTGACCTGAAGCGCGAGCACCGAGTCCGTGATGTCTGCTGAGGTGGCGCCCAGATGGACATAGCCGCCATACTTCCTACTGGCATCTGAGAGCGCTTTGACGACGCACATGACCTCGTGGCCTATCTCCCTCTCGTACCTGGCTATGTCCTCTAGGGTCACGTGTTCGAGAGAGGCGTTCTTCGAGATGGCCTCGGCGGCCTCGACGGGGATATCTCCAACCTCCGCGTGAGCCTCAGCCAGAGCTGCCTCAACCCGCAGCATCTTCTCAAGCCAACTGCTGCGGTCGAAGATCGCCTTCATCTCGGCGCTCCCATACCTATACTCGATCGGATGGATCGGCAAGCTCTCTCGCCACGGCTAGAGACGGGCGATGTCAAGATAAGAGCTTTGCAGCCCCCCTTCTCGGCCCCGAACGTGAGTCTACCACCAAGCCTCGCTTCAAGGACCTTGCCCCACCAAGGCGCCTATGAGAAGCGAGAAAGTGTTGAGCAGAAGCGCCCAGGCATCCATCACTATCCCTATCACTGAGATGGGGGAGGCCTGCGAGGTTTCCGGCTAGGAAGAGGGCGACGCCGACAAGTTGTTAATATAACGGCATCACCGTCACTAATGGTAACGTTTATAAGGAAGCTGGCATCATCTTGATTTGGAGGTGAAAAAATTTGGCAAAGTTTCTGGCCATTCATCCATTACCGACTCCTGCAACCGTCTCAGAGGCTACTCCAGCTGGCAAATGGGTAAAAGCTAATTCAACAGTTAACGCATATTGGGTGCGTAGTTGGGCTCAGTTAAACGAAGAGGGCAGGATAGTTAAGATACTATGTGAGTGGAATGCTCCGAACAGTGAAGAAGTCCGCAAGGTCTTAGCGAAAGCCCCAATACCGACAGAAGGCGTCTATCCAATGATGGTAGTAGACTCGGAAGACTTCAGGTGATAGAATAACCTACATCCACGACTATTCCAGCTTTTTTAGGTGAAGGTCATGCCCATAGTTAAGTTGCCAAGACCATGGAGATATGGAAGAAATTGAAGAAATAGCTTAGACATGCAGAACCAAGAAGAAAGAATGAATTCTCTGTCAATAGAAGAAAATAAGAGTGTTGTTAGCCGTTTATTCGAGGCGTTGAACAAGGAGGAACTAGCAATGTTGGACGAGTTGATGGTCGCCGACTATGTTGACAACTGCCCGCTGCCAGGTCAGGCGCCGGGTCGAGAAGGCTAACAGCAAGCCCTCATCAGCTTCACCAAAGCCTTCCCTGACTTAGTCGCCGAAGGCGATAAGGTAGTTGTCTGCTCCACAGGCAAGGGCACACATAAAGGCGAGTTCATAGGCATTCCAGCAACAAAAGAGAAAGTGACATACACATCGATCAACATCTACCGCATCGCAAGCGGCAAGTTGGTGGAAGAGTTGTTAAACGCAGACTCAATGGGCTTTCTGCAGCAGCTCGGTGTCATCCCGCCAATGGGATAGTTTCAGGAAAAACAACGTTAAAGAGCGCGCGACTCCGATGTTGAATAATGGAGTCACAGTCTTCTCTTTGAACCATATTCTTTACGATGCTGGCTATTTTTTTTCTCCGGATTCATGTTTAACACATGCATAAAGCCGAGCACAACTCCTCAATCTGCGCGGGAGAAAGTTTCCTCCTCAGAAAGTTAGCATTAATTAATAACATACACGGTTATTTGACTCTTGGGCTACTCGTCAAAGAATTTGGATGGGGCCGGTGGGAGTTTCATGACGTATCCGTCATTTTGAACCCACGATCTCTGGCCTAGTGTGTCTAGGTCACCAGCGGTCTGTGCGATCCTGGCGCCCCAGGCTCCCCGCGTTGCTCGCTCTGGGATCCTTTTGGCGAACGGATCTGGACCAAGCTGAACGACGGCCCCTCGTGCCGCCAACTAGCCTGCGAGAGCTATTTAAACCTCGTAAGACCTGCCGACTCCTCGACTCTCCGCAGGGCCTCAAGGCTCGGTTTTCTCTTGTAGGCCTTAAGCGCATCGATAAGCCTCTCCCTGTCAGGGTCACCGATAAGCCTCGCCACAGCGCGTGCCGTCTCGCTGCCGATGAGGAGGTACTGGCAGATCGATGTGACGTTGGAAGCTCGTCTTCGGCAGCTCGCCGACTCGAAATCGAGTATCTGCGGGTTCACGGAGGGGGTTACCATGATGTGCTTCGCAGCTCGGCTCAGCTCGCCGTGGTCTATGCCAGCCTCGTCGAGCCTGAAACAGTCCTCTAACAGCTTGGTCAGGGCTTCTCGCAGCATAGCTCTTCCGCATTTCCCCTCTAAAGCCTGAACCCAGTAGGGGAACAGCCTTCCCTCAATGAGCTCCATCAAGAGGAAGTTCCGCGAGCACCCGTAGAGTCTAGGCCCTACGCCGACTTCATTGGCCGCCTTGAGCATCTGCGCCTCTTGCCGAAGGCTGCTCCTGTTAGCGTCAAGCCTACGTATCTTCAACGCCGCCCTTCCTGAGCGGGCATGTGCGATGACGACGAGGCCAACGCAGCCCTTCCCGAGGATGCGGACGCCGTAGACCTGGCTCTCTCCTTCAAACTCTAGATGGGTGACCCCGAGCCGCTTCAGCTCGCTCAGCCTTCGACTCGCGGTGGCGGGGCTGAACCTGGGATAGGTTAGAACGACCCCGTATCTACGGTCTTTGAGCATCCGGTCGACGGCCAGAGGCTCGGCGGCTTCGCTGTTCAACCTCTCTCGCTCTTAGGGCTGTTTTTCAAGCCAAGGCGGTGTCCCTTTCAGGAAGCCTGCTAGGAAGGCGGCGTAGGCGGGGTTGCCCCTGCAGAACTCAGCTATCTCCGAGCCTATATACAGCCTGTGGGCGCTCCTCAGGGCTTCGCTGATCCTGTCACGTATCCCTATCTGCGCAGCTTCGCGGGAGAGCTTCGCCTTGAGCAGTGAAGCTGCATCCGTCTCCTTTCTCGTCGTCAACACTATCCATCTGTCATCTTGAACGCAGGGCCCTGAGATGGTCCTCGGGCTGGCAAGGTGCTTTCTTATGAAGTTCTCCGCCTCGTTCGCTGTGACAGGTGGACCGGTCTGAACCTTCCCTATGGGTAAACGCGACTGCTCCAGCTCGAAGGTGAAAGTGTTCGAACCCTTCTCGTCGCTCCATGCGGCCGCCCTCAACACCTTGAAGTCATGCTCTCTCAGGAGCGTCACGAGCGCTCTCAAGCTTCGGTACATCTGCCCCCAGAGCACGTCTGGAACCGCCTCGACCTTCCCGAAGGCTAAGACAATTAGGTCTGTTCCCCTCGCTTTGAGATGTTCTTTTAGCTGCGTCGAGCTAAGGACCATTGGCTCAGGCGGGTAGAAGAAGGCGATGGCCGGCCGCTTGAGGAACGCCTTGGAAGCGGCGGCGAACTCGCTCATTTTCTGCAGGGAGACCGCGCTCGCAACGTTCCTTCTCGGATCGACAGGGTCCACGACGATCAGCGGCTCGGGGAAAACAGCCTTAGCCTCCTTCAGGCCCATGCCTTCTACAGGGTCGATCAGCAAAGCGGTTCGCGGCCTCCACCTGCTAGCGGCTCGGAGGACTCGGAGAAACAGTCCGTAGCGGATGACGAGGAGCTCGCATAGGTATCCGCTGAAGCCTCCGGTCTTTATGTCTGCGCCGTAGACGCCGATCCCTTTCATGAAGCGTTTCAGGAGCCTGACCTCTCTTCTGGCCTCGTCGCTGAGCTTCCGTCTGACGTATCCGGTGTGGAGGAGTGTCCGGTCTACGGCGGTAAGCCACTCGCCCTCCTTAACCTCGTAGCATGGGACGATGTTCACGCGGGTACCCTCAACCCAGCCTTCCACGTAGGGGTGCTCAGCGTACCTCTCAACAGGA
>JAWCPE010000063.1:0-10446 GCA_038870415.1 Bathyarchaeia archaeon | reverse complement strand
CTCCAATGAGCCTATGCAGTTATCCCAGCGGAGGGCCTTCGCTCCCTCGATCGTAACCATTCTCAGCACTGTCTCCGCGTTCATCACGGTTGGATTGAGCGAGACCCCTTTGTGGAGAAGCGCCGTCACCTTTACAGCCTCGAACATGTCTGAGCTGTTGTTTGAACACGAGCTGTCCGTCCCAATGCCCACTTTAACCCCGGCTTCGAGCAGCCGTGGGATGGGAGCGACCCCCGAGGCTAGCTTCAGGTTTGAGACCGGGCAGTGAGCGACGCTTACGCCTCTCGCCGCCAAGGTCCATACGTCTTCACCCGTGAGGTGGACGCAGTGAGCTGCAAGGATATTCGAGTCTAGGACGCCGAGCTCGTCAAGGTACTGGACTATGCTAGCCTCGGCTTGGAGCTGATGGGCGCGTCGCGTCTTCTGAGCTTCATCCATCGTCTCGGCAAGGTGCATATGAGTCAGGATGGGCTGCTGGGCAGAGCCGAATCTCTCGTTCAGGTCGAGGCGGACCTGGTGGAGTTCCTGCATGTAAGCCGGGTCTACCGTGTAGGGTGCATGCGGGTCCACTGTAGCCCGGATGAGGCCGTTGAGGGCTCCATGCCACTCCTCAGCAAGGTCTCTAAGCATCCTTCTATCCTCGTCCTTGCGCCAGGAGAAGCAGACATGCCCCACGGCGGCCCTCGCCCCGGCGTCGGCGAAGGCTTTCGCCTCGTTCAAACCCGGCCGGTAATGGTACATGGTATTCACGGTTGTGCAGCCGCCTAGGAGCGACTCCGCCGCGGTGAGGAGGGCGCCCCGGTAGATGTCCTCTGGCCTCATGTGCGCCTCTAGGGGCCAGATCCGCTTCTCCAACCATTCCTGAAGCGGCAGGTCATCGGCGTATCCTCGAAGCAGGCTCATCGCGGCGTGTTGATGCGTGTTCACCAAGCCTGGAAGCACAAGCTTGCCCTTTGCATCCAGCCTCTCATACCGAGGATGCTTTGCCTTCAACTCGCTTGCACGGTCAACGTCTACGATCAGGCCATCTTCGACGACCACCGCGCCTTGTCGTATGATGCCCTTCGGGCCCATCGTCAGGACGGTGCCGCCCTCGATGAGAAGTTCCAACGAGACCACCGACATGGAGACATACTCGCAGGTAGAGAGATGGCCGCGGCTCGCTTAAATCGTTTAGATAGCGTTGCCCGAAAGCCGAGGTAGCTTGTCAGCCGGCTCGTTATCCGCCGTGAAAGATCGGTATGAAGACGAGCTTGTCTCCCGGCTTGATGGGCGTCTGAGCCCCACGAAGAGCTGAGACCTCTCGACCATTCACGAGGACAAGGCATGAGAGCCCTCCAGGCCTCCCGGATCCCGCGGCGGGAGTTCGGAGGGGCTTTATCTGGTACGTTTCTTCGAGGGTTCTTAAGAGTTCTGATAGTACGGTCTCCCTCTCAAGGGGGAGGGTGACCCGCCCCTTCGCCATGGTTCTCTGCAGGCTGCCTAAGAACTCTACTTCCACCTCGTTCTGTTGTAGGTGAGAGGAGCCGTTCATGCGGCTCCCCCTCCTCGTCGGCTTCGCGCCGAGAGCGTTTACATCAGTGGAGGTACATCTCTTCATCTGAGGTCTCATCAGAGCAGGTCAGTCTCTTCATCGGAGGAGAGACCTGTGTCCAAGGCTTCTCCCCTGGATGGTAGGTTGCAAGACGTGAGAGTTAAGCTTTCACGCTTCTCTAGCTTTGAACCCTGGAGGCTTAAACCCTGGTTGCATAGAGGGTCTCGATCTCGCCCACGCCTTTTGTTGCACGGATGGCTTCTTCCACCTTTTCCAGGTCTCCGCCCCTGTCCTGTGGAAGGACTATCTGCAGGATGAGGGCGTTCAACCCGAAGGCGATGGGCTCCACCCTTGACCTTGCCACCTTCACCTCTCCCGGTAGGGCTGACTGGATGGCCTCCCTGAGCCTGTCGAGGTCAACGTCGATGCCTGCCGGCATGACCTTCAGGGAAAGAAGTACCTTTGCCATATCGCCGCGTCTCCTATGGGCCCATGAAGCCGCAGCTGGGGCACTTGTAGGGCCGTCCCAGGTTGCGGCAGCGTTCGCATCTCCAGATGACAATCTTCCCGCAGCTGGGGCAGGGGAACTTGACAGCTTTCTCCGCTGGCGCGATCATCCGCCCGCACCAGAAGCAATTGGGCATCTTCATCTCGCCGGCATCACTTAGCTTCCGTGAACCCTGATAGGCTGCTGCCGAGTAGAACCATGACCCCTTTTAAACTTTGAGAGGCCCACTCTGAATGGCCGTCTTCAAACTATCTGGGGCCCGCTACAGCGGTTGAAGGCGGGACCTTTGGCAGCAGGGCGCAGTCTTGGCTTGGTCTTTCTCTCGCGTAGCGGCGTTCTTCCCGTGAGATGGTATTACCTCTCGACCACCGCCCGTTGTGGTGGAACGCCTTGAGGCAGCCTGGCCGGGTCCTAGGTTCCTGAGTGAGCCAACTTCAGAGAATCCCGGTAGGTGGACCAGAAGCCTCGTTTTCGCCCTTGAGCTGGGCGGGGGCGTTTCCGGCTCCCTGTGAGCAGGCGTGTTTCGTCTGGTCCCCCGTTTTGAGAGCCTGTTCTTCGAGGTGTTGAGCGCCTGGTTATGGGTTGGGGTGCGGTAGGTAGATGAAGATGCCGATGGTGATGCTTAGGAAGATTACGATGATGAGGGTGAAGAGGGCGCCGAGGAAGAGCATCAGTCCTCTGTCGTACCTGACGAACTTGAGGGTGAGGAGGGCGTTTAGGGCTGGGAGGAGGGCGACTATGGCCGGTATGATGAGGAACTCCGACTTGTGACCCCAACGGTCTGGCTGCCAGTTGAGGTTGAAGTGAGCTGGGATGATCTCGGGAAGTGAAGGATAAACCCAGAGGACGTAGCCGACGAAGGCGAGGTACGCGACCGTAACGGCGAGCACCTGACCATAGACCATTCTCCGCGGGACTTGGACTGTCTTCACGTCCTCAGGGGTCATCTCTCCGAAGGAGGCCCTGTAGGCGTCCAGCGCCATAAGGAAGCGTTCCGGCTCCTCCGGGGTGACCGCCAACCTGTCGCCGTTAACGAGCCTAATCAGGGCGAAGGTGCCTGCAGCCCGGGTGCCGTAGACTTGGAGGCGTCCCAGTTTGCTCGCCTCGAAGAGGCCCCAGTGGAGGCCCGGCCAACTCCCGCCGTAGAGGCGAAGCACAAGCGTGACCGAGGAGAGGCTGATGCTGCTGATAGCCGCATACGGGATTCTTAAGCCTGAGAAGAACCTGATCCTGAGCCCCTCGTCGTCTAGCTCGTAGCTCATCCTTTTACCTGATACTGTGAGGTAGAGCATGAAGCCGGTGAGGAAGACCGGTACAACCGTCATGGAGACCTGCAGCATCAGGGGGACGTCTCGGGCATAGTAGAGGAGCACGATGAAGGGCACCGTTGGAATCGCGGAGAGACCTATCCCCCAAACGACCGCATGCCTAGAGGGGGCCGGCCGGAAGACACTCCCCAAGGCTCCTCAACAATCAACCGCGCTATGTTCACAAAAACATTCCCGGCACATTCTTGACTGCTCGGGCTGCAGAAGCCTAGGCCTCCACGTGACGCCCCTGAGGTGGGCCGTCATCTCATCTACGAGGATGGTCATCACGAGGCCAGGAAGTAGAGGCCCGTATCGAGCCGCTGCAAGAGTAGTAGAGGTACATTCCCGCAGAGCATAAGCCAGAAGTATGCCCTCTCTCACACGCGATGAAACCAGCCAAGGCGCCTGTTAAAGGGGGGTTCTTGTCGGCAGCGGCTTTTCTCAGGGTGGGGGCGCCTCAATTGAATGAGGCCTACGATAGTCGGTGCTGGCGGTTGAAGTCTCTAGTATGGAAGTGTCCAGCTTGACGTTCCCAGTATCTGGATGACTGTGCCGATAGCTAAGCCTACTGCGTCACCTACGATGAGGCCTATGATGATGATCGGGCGTAGCGAACGCCATCGTTCTCGGCCAAGGTACTTTTCACCTGCGAGCTTGCCGACGAGGCCGCCGACGAGCTGCGAGAGCGCGACTGAGGGCAAGGTGTTGAGGCCGGTCACGATCGATATGAGCACCCATGGGGCGTGGAAGACGAGGTCGGAGACGAGCATCACCGCTGAGCCTGCGGCTATCGCGCCGAGTATCACGTCTGTCTTGAAGAGGAAGCCCATCCACAGCCACTTCGTCTGCCTCGCCGTCTCTAGGCCTATCACGGGCCAACCTGAGATGGTGAAGGGATAGACATGTGACGGGATCGCGGCGGCTCGCCAGAAGAGACTCGTGTAGACGAAGCCGAAGAAGACCGCTATCAGGATCGCAACGATGTAGCCCTTGATGTAGTCCCGAACGCGGATATCGCACATCGTCCCGGCGACGAGGGAGCTGCAGACGCCTGCGCCTCCGACGCTTATCATTATGAGGCCCCTCCCAAACCACGCGTCGAGGCCGCGGTAACCGCTGTAGTAGATCAGGGACTCCTTAAGGTACGGGATGCCGAAGCCTCCGAAGGTAACCCCTGCCGCGTTCGCGCTGACCATCGTGCCTATGAAGGACCAACCGGCGACGAAGGCTATCAGTATCCACACCGGGAAGCCCGGGACGAGGATGTGGAAGAGGGCGATCGAGGCGGCAGTCGCGCCTAGGAACATCGCTAGGAGCCAGTAGGGTTTGACAGCACCTATCCCCTCGGCTGCGGAGGTGCTCGCTCTCCTTATCGCCGTGACGGCGGAGACCAAGGTCCGGGGGTGGAGAATCAACGGCACAACCGCGGCGGCTATGGAGAGGCCCATCGTGACGCTCGTCCAGAAGTAGATGTGGGAACGCATGTAGTTCCATCCCAGCCCAAGGGTGGGGATCCAGTCCGGCCAGATGTTGTACCTAACCAAGAGCGTGTTTCCCACCGTGGAGGAGACCAAGGCGGTCACGGCCATCCCGACAAGTACCTGCAGCGGGACGACGATGCCGTAGGCGAAGCTGAAAAGCGTCAGGTCGATGCCGAAGACCGCGCCGGGGTAGCTCACCTCTACGAGGTTGGTGAAGTCCGTGACGCCTCTCGGCAGGACGCGGAAGACCGGTATATTCGTCACGACGGGGAAGAGCCATGAGAAGAAGTTGTAGACGAACCCTATCACGCCGAAGAGCATCAGGGTTCGGAGCCTGCTGGGCTCTGCGCCAGAGACCGCTTGGAGGCCGGCCCCTATCGTGGAAGCCGCGGGGAACTCCAGCTTCTCGGTGGCGAAGAAGAGGTAGTAAGTGAACAACCCGAGGGAGATGTCCGCTATTAAGGTGAGAGATGTCACAGCTAGGGCCAGGCCGATAGGTGCGAGAAGGCCGGGGTGCAGCAGGCTTCGGGCCTGGTAGACGAGGTCTGCGACGGGGGCGCGGGGCGCCCACCAGCTCGGTATGCCTGCGGCGAGGCCTAGGTCCTCTACGATGACGCTGTTCGCAAGGTACAGGTCGAAGATAGGCGCGATGAAGAGCATCGACATCGAGATCGTTATCGGGTAGAAGCTGTAGATGATGAATGCCTCCTGCCTCGTCAACGGTTGGCCGCCCAGCTTCGCCAGCTCGCTCCAGAAGATGACGACAAGCCACAGGATCGTCATGCCGAGGTTCGTGAAGAGCGCGAACGTATAGCCGGCGCCGAAGCCGCCTCCGAACCCTATGAGCGACAGCTCGACAAGCCCCGTCGCGCCGGTCAGGGTCAGGTATATGATGAGGGGCTGGATCAATCCGCCCGTGAAGAGGAGCGCCGATAATGACCTCCAGGTCAACCCGGTCTGTCTCTGCGAAGCCGTCTCCACTCTTCGCACCTCACTGTTTCTTCTCGTACTCCTGCGCACGTTTCAGGTAGATCATCTTGTTCTCAGGTGAGAGCGTCCTGTACATGAGGAGCTGCTTCCTGATCTCGTCTACGAAGTAACGGTTCAGGTTCTCCCATGAGACGCTATGTCCGGCCAACCGGTGGATGTACATGGAGAGGTTCGCTCCCGGAGAGCCGGGCGCCTGCCTATATGCGGTTATCGTCACCTCTTGGATCACGCCTAGGTCGAAGGGCGCAAGCCGAGCGGTGAACGTCACATGCTTCGTATCCGCATCCGGGGCGGTGTAGGCGGACTTCTCCGCGGCGAAACGCCCGTAAGTGGATGTGGAGGCGTCTGCGAACTCCTTGAGGTACATGAGCTGCGCCCCCGCGTCGTCCATCGTCCCGGAGAAGGGCAGAGGGATACGCCAGTCATCACCCACGGGGGAGCTGGGCATCTTCCACCTTCTCGCGAAGGACGGTGTGACGAGTCGCCCCGCCACTATCGCCGGGTAGACCGTCGAACCGATCGCGGTGCCCATGACTAAGGCCATCACGAGCAGGACGAAGGTTGACGCGTAGTTAAGCCCAGCGCCGAGCGGAATCGCGCGGAGCACGTCGAGCAGCCCCAGGACGGCCATGGAGAAGATGTACCCGGCGATAGCACTGATCACGGCGTACAGCAGGGATTCGGCCAAGAAGAGCCCAGCCACATGGGTTGGGTTGAGGCCTACCGCTCCGTAGATGCCTATCTCCCTCGTCCTCTGGTAGACAGAGGCGATTATGACGTTCAGTATCGTAAGGGAGGCTATGATGAAGGGGATAACCATGAAGGTTATGCCGCTTACGCCGTACCAGGTCCGGGGACTGTAGACGGTAACCTCATCGCCGACGCCAGCGTAGACGTCGAAGTTCACCGTTTGCAGAGCCAGCTTGTAGGCTTCAGGCAGGACCATGTCTGGCTCTTCGAACCTGACCGAGATGCTGTAGGGGTATAGGTTGAACTGGCCTACGAGGAGCCTATAGGGAACTATCAGCGTAGACTCGATGGGCACGGGTTGAGGCTTGCTCTCGATGAAGGTGACCGGGGCGATCACAACGGCAGGGTTCAGGTCTTTAAGCCTGCCGAAGGCGGTCTCGTCGAATATGCCCATCACGGTAAGGTTCAAACCCATCCACTGGACGGTGTCGCCGACCTGTTTCTCGAGGGACTTCGCGAGGGACGAGCCGAGCAGGCAGGAGGTGAAGTCCTGCTCCTCGAACCATCTGCCTTCAAGGAGCGTCTGGCTCACCTGCAGCAGGCTGTCCTCTTCTGGGCCTAGGCCGAGGACGCCCTCCACGACGACGCCCTTCTCCAGGCGGAAGCCGAGGCCGCCTGGCGTGACGAGCCAGGTCCGCGGTACGACGGTAGCGTTCTGAAGCTTGAAGAGGCCCTGCATAATGATCGTCATCTCCTCCGCCTGCGGGGCGAAGTTAGGGTCCATGAGTTGCAGCCCGTTGTACGGGATACCGCCTGGGGGTTTCTGCTTGATCACCTGGATGTACGTGAGGAAGGAGCCGGACGTCAACATCACAAGGGCCATCGTCATTATTATGAGCGAGACGAGCGTCAGGGCGGTTCTGAACTTCCGTTTCTTCATGTTCTCGATGCCGGTAGATATGGCCATCATCAACGCGCTCGACCTGCTGAGGCCGCTGAAGTGCAGCCCTAGGAGGCTGACCCTCCGGGCTTCGGCGGCCTCGGAGACAGTGCTGAACAGCCTGATCGCGACGACGAGGGCGAAGACCCCTATCGTGCTGCTGATGAGGATCATGCTCACGTTGCTCGCGATATGGAAACCCGGATGGAAGAGCCACAGGACCCCCGTGACGAGGAGGAAGACCGCCACGTAAGCCAAGAGCCTCCTCACCCCGAACTGGCCTGGCAGGAGCAGCTTCTGAAGCAGGAAGGCGAACGGGATCGTCAGGAGGAAGAAGAACGAGACGGTGTTTATCACGTCGAAGATGATGCTCATCGACGCGCCGTAGGCAGACCTCCCGTAGGCCCAGGAGGCGACCGCCGCGGCGACGGCTACATCGTACCGTTTCTCCCTGAAGGCCTCCTCCGCCATCACGAGCCTCTCCTCGCTCAGGGGGAGGAACTGCTCCGTTTGAGCGCTGTATACGTGGTAGCTGGACGTCACCTCCCTCCTATTCCGGGTCAGGATGTTAAGCTGCCGAGCTATCTCCAAAGCAGTGTTCTTGATGACTATCTGCTCGCCAGCCGAGACACTGTAACCGGAGCCCTCAGGCTTCTCAGCAGTCATGTTCGCGAGGACCGCGAGCGAGAAACGCGTCGCTTCGCCTGTAGCCGCCATGACGGTGGCAACCCCTATAGCTCCGGCCCCATATCGTAGGATCAGCTCGGTCGGGGTGTCAGGCGGCACGAAGACGATCGCGTCCCCCTCGAAGACATCCTCCGAGTGGCGTAGGTTCCAGCTGTGAGCCGCGATGTTGTAGTTGAGCGCGCTGAAGGTTATCCTCGCGCTCGACGCGGGGTCTACCACGCCGTAGAAGGCTATGCTTCCACATCGGAAGATGGGAAGCCACTGCAAGAAGACCCCTGTCGAGGCCTCCGGGTTCACCCAGAAGTTGGCGCCTCCAGGCGCGACCGGGTAGCCCTTACCCAGCCCGTAGACGCCGAAGTCCATCGCGTACTCGATCATGCTCGTCGACTCGTTCAGCACGTAGGCCTCAATCTTGACAGTTGTGTAGGGCTTCACGCCTTTGACGGTGAAGGATGCGTTCGGGTAAGAGGAGCCGTCAGGCTTCGTGTACGTCTCGGCCGGCTTGATGATCAAGTCGAAGGAGCCGGGTGGAGCAGCTATCCCTAGCTGCAACAAAATGCTGGGGATGCTCTGCATCCACTGAACGTGCACGATCGAATCGTTAACCGGGAAGGGGTCGTAGATAGCCGTGGTGACGTTGTACTTTCCAAGGACTCCTTGGACGTATGCGAAGCCTCTATCCGCCGCGACGCGGGTAGGTGACCCCGGAAGCGGCAACGTAGGTTCGTGAACGAGCATCGCGACAGCCGCGGCGACGAACTCAAGCTGGGGCGCCACGTTCTCATAGTTCACGTAGCCGGGGAGGTCGAGGGATGTCGTCTGCCGGACCCGCGTTGAGTCGGTGGTGTGAAAGGCGACGCCGATGCCTCCGGCTAACGTGAACGGGTCTGAGTCGAACCTCAGCGGAGCATACTCAAAGATGGGCTCCGAGACGAACATGCCGTTCACGACCTTGTACTCCTTCCCGAGCAGCCGAGGTATGTACGACTTGTACTGCTCTAGGCGGTCTGAGATCCAGCCGAAGCTCGTCGACTCGATGTACTGGGTGTACGTGTAGACGCTTCCGCGGGCGTAGAAGGCAAGCACGTTGCTCTCGTAGGATAAGTCCAAGTTCACGAACAGCTTGATGCTTAGGCCTACCTCTTCGAAGTGGCGGTCCACGAATTCCCTAGCGCCCCAGAGCCCCTGACCGTGCCCCGCGAGGAAGGCGAAGACGATTGAACGCGGGACGCTCTGATTCGAGAAGTACCTCGCGAGTTCCAAGAGCCCTGCAACATTCAACGCATCCGTGGCACCAGGCGCGAGCGAAGGCACAACGGAGTAGGAGTCGTACGACGCGGCTAAGACCACCTGCTCGTAGGTGGAACCCTCACCTTCCTTAACCGCGACGATGTTCGCGACGCGTCTGTTCTCCCAGCGCATGTGGGAGGTGACCGTGGCCTGAAGGGTCGGTGAGGACCTTAGCATATCGAGTAACCTCAGGCCGTCGTCTCTCCGGATGAGAAGCCTCGGCGCATGGATGGGGATCTTAAGGTACTTGAACTCGCTCTCGGTGCGAGTCGTATCCTGGGGCTCTATGAAGATTATTACCTTCGCTCCGAGGTTGGCGGCGTTCTTCCAGAACCATCTCGAGTTGTACTCTAGGAGCACGACTTTGCCGTCGATCTCCTCTCCTGAGAGTTGTTCGTAGGTTGACATCCCACCGTAGACGAGCCCTCCGGTCACGGGTTGGGGCAGGGAGCTGGTCTGAACAGTGTTAGGCACAAGCGGGTATGCTCTCAGCCTCAGAACCTCCCTTCCTCCATCGGTGACGACTACGGAGGCGCCCTCATCTACCGGAACGGTGATGTCGAAGTACTCGAACTCCGTCCTGTAGCCGTAGCTTGAAAGCGTCTCATTGATGTACTCCGCAGCTTGGTAGAAGCCCGGGTAGCCTGTGAAGCGTGAGGGTGCATCGCTAGTCGGCATAGTCGAGAGGCGGTTCACATGCTGGGCGAACTCCATCAGGTCAAGCCCATCTCCGAAACTGGGTAGCTGACTCTGGGCCCTAACCAGCGTAGCCGCCGCGGGCAGCTGGAGAAACGCCTGAATCACAAGCATAGCAGCCAACACGAAGAAGACCCGTGGTCTTCGCATGATCCGCAGCCTGAGGCGCGTTAGGGCAGGGTACCAGATAAATCTCTTTTGGTCTCTCTGGCGGCTCCTTTAACTTAAGGGATTTGGGTTGGGAGGTCCCTGCTCACGCATGATGCGGCTTGGCCGGGCTCATCATGCGTGAGAGGACCCTCCCTCCGGCTGATGCTCCA
>JAWCPE010000062.1:0-10669 GCA_038870415.1 Bathyarchaeia archaeon | reverse complement strand
GCGATAGGAGGCTATCCAGTCTTCCTGGAACCTGATCCCGCCGACCATT
Organism: Bathyarchaeia archaeon; assembly: GCA_038870415.1. Lineage (GTDB taxonomy): Archaea > Thermoproteota > CALKCG01 > B24 > JAWCPE01 > JAWCPE01. The sequence goes on along the minus strand of JAWCPE010000062.1, from coordinate 10,620 downwards.
AAGGCTAGCCGCTCGACGAGGTACGTCGCGAGTATCGTCTACCCCCAGCCGGCGGAGACGGTGCCACAGCCGACCCCCCATCACTGCTCCCACGGGGCTCAGGGGGAACAGAAGTGCGACTTCAGCCAGACCATGTAGCCGATTCCTAGGAAGCTCAACAGGAACGTTCCAGTCACCTTCCAGTCTACGTTGTAAGGGTCGCCAACCCGTTGATATCCCGGAATGTTAAGGGCGCCAAACAGGGTTGTCTGAAACCCCATGTGTAAACTACCCCTTCAGGCTTTATTCCGAACGTGGAGTAGTACCAGAGGCCTATCAGCAGCGATGTTGTCATGTCGACTACGCTCGTGACCGTGACTGCTTTGAAGACGCCCTTCAGCCTCACCGCGGAGGTCGGCCCTAGCCTTGTACGTCTCCACGAGGGATTAGGGGCATCGAGGGGCCCACTCCTCGAACCGCCCCACCCTCACCTAGGTCTCGCCCACGAGGAAGCATCGGACGCGCCTGGGCTTGAAGAGCCGCTCCAGAGGCGCGAGGCCTTGAACCCAACGCCAGAGGGAGACATGGCTCCGGCGGGTGAAGGGCCCCAACGCCTGGGAGGCAGCCCTCAGGCTCAGCTCCCTCGAAGACCAGATAAACCCCGTAGAGGAGAGCCGGCAGCGGAGTCCTCCCCCTGGCGAAGATAGGCTATCGCCTCCAAACACGCCGGGGAGAGGCCTCCCCTTCAAAGTAACAGAGAAAAACCGCACGCGTAAATGTTATAAATTAAAGCGTAGAATCCCGCGGTAGGTGGTATGTTGAATCTAAAACTGTTGAGGGTCGACCTGACGAAGGGCAGTATCAAGACGGAGACCGTTGAAGACGAGGTCGTGGAGAAGTTCATAGGAGGGCGAGGCGTAGGAGTCAAGATTCTCTACGACGAGTTGAGGCCTGGCATCGACCCCCTCAGTCCCGAGAACAAGCTCCTGTTCCTCACAGGGCCCTGCACCGGAACAGGCTTCCCCCTGAGCGGAAGGTTCCATGTGGTTACGAAGTCTCCCCTGACAGGAGGAATCGGCGACTCCAACTGCGGAGGCAATTGGGGTCCCGAGTTGAGGTTCGCGGGCTTTGACGGAATTATAGTCGAGGGGGCTTCCCAGAGCCCAGTATACCTCTGGGTCCACGAAGGCAAGGCTGAGCTTAGGGAAGCCTCCCGCCTCTGGGGGAAAGGCGTATGGTCCACCGAGGACCTCATCAGGGAGGAGCTAGGAGACCCCAACGTAAAGTTAGCGAGCATAGGGCCGGCTGGTGAGAACCTGGTCCTGATCGCCGGGATCATAAACGACAAGCATCGGGCCGCCGGCAGGGCAGGTGTCGGAGCCGTGATGGGCTCGAAGAAGCTGAAGTCTATCGCCGTCAGGGGAACCGGTAAGCCTAAGGTTGCCAAGCCGCGGGCCTTGAACAGCGTCAACAAGGGCCTAGTCCAGAAGATCAAGGCGAGCGGTGTAACGAGCAAGACCCTTCCAGACCTGGGAACACCAGCTCTGGTGAACGTCATAAACGAGCGCGGAGGCTATCCTACGAGGAACTTCCAGACTGGGGTCTTCCCAACAGCCGACAAGACAAGCGGTGAGACGATAAGGGACACGATCCTCGTGAAAGGCAAGCCCTGCTGGGGCTGCATCGTCGCCTGCGGAAGAGTTACGCACGTGAAGACGCCTCCCTACCAGGTTGAAGGCGAGGGCCCAGAGTACGAGACGACTTGGTCCCTCGGGGCGATGTGCGGCGTCGACGACCTAGGCGCGATAACCTACACTCACAACATCTGCGACGACATGGGCATCGACCCGATATCCTTCGGAGCCACCGTAGCCTGCGCAATGGAACTCTACGAGAGGGGGCTTATCCCCAAGGAGAAGCTCGCAGGGCTCGAGTTGAAGTTCGGGAACCCACAGGCCATCGTTGAGCTCGCTTGGAAGACCGGCTACCGAGACGGCTTCGGAGACGACATCGCGTTAGGGTCCAAGCGGCTGGCTGAGAAGTACGGGGCCCCCGAGCTGGCCATGCACGTGAAGGGGCTTGAACTCCCGGCGTATGACCCACGCGCCTTCCAAGGACACGGCCTCGGATATGCCACTTCAAACAGAGGAGGCTGCCACCTGAGAGCCTACATGATCGCGCCCGAGGTGCTGGATATCCCCGTGAAACTCGACCGGTTCGAGACGAAGGAGAAGGCGAAGTGGGTGAAATGGTTCCAAGACTACTTCTCAGTCATCGACTCCCTTGTCGTATGCAAGTTCCTAAGCTTCGCCCTGATGCCTGAGGATATGACGCCTGCACTGAACGCCATCGCGGGGTGGAACTGGACGGTAGACGACTTCATGAAGGCCGGCGACCGAATATACACTCTAGAGCGGCTCTTCATCAACCGGGAGGGCTTCGGCCGCAAAGACGACACCCTACCAGAGAGACTGCTGAATGAACCTATGCCGGAGGGGCCGTCGAAGGGCCAAGTCGCCCGATTGGGCGAGATGCTCGACGAATACTACCAGCTGCGCGGATGGAAGGACGGAGCGCCAACAAAGGAGAAGCTCAAAGACCTAGGATTATCCTAGAATACCCTCCCCTCTTTCTTTTTCCAGATCGCCGGTGTCTCCTATGCCGGTCGTGACGGTTCGGGTCTTCGCCTCACTCCGTGAACTCTTAGGAAGAAACACTGTGGACGTAGACGCCCCTGTCGAAGACGTTAAGGGACTCATCAGCTTCATCGCAGACCGTTTCCAGCCAAGCTTCAAGGACGCCATAGTAGACCCGAAGGCCGGTGAGGTCTGGAAGGGATTCTCCGTCCTTGTCAACGGACGGGATATCGCGTTCCTCGAAGGGCTTAGGACAAAGCTGAAGGACGGGGATATAGTCGCCTTTTTCCCCCCGATAGGTGGGGGTTGAGGAGAGCCACCCGCGGCAAGGCCGAGCCCCTCCTCCCGCTGGAAAGCTCTCCCCCGAGCTCGCTCTTCGCGCAGACGAGCGGTCAGCGCCCTCTCAAGTATGGCATGGCGGCGAGAAGCCGAAGATGGCAGTGCCTCTGAACGGCCTCAACCTTCACCTCACCGTGAGCAAGGCGTAATCCGTAAAGGCGGCGACACCGTCAGTCTGCTTTACAGAATCTGCAGCGTGGGAGGGTAAGGGCTACTGCATGCCGCGCCGGCTATCTCCGCTGCAATCTCTTAAAAGCTCCAGCGGCTTGACGAGCCTCTCTCCGTAGCGGCCTCTAAGCCATCGAAGGGCCTCCTCCGGCTTAGCAGCGTCTCTCACCGTCTTCAAGACATCTAGAGCAACGCTGCGGCCAGCTTGGCCTCGACAGGGGATCTCCAGTAGAAGAGAGAGGTCGAAGGTAAACCTCAAGGCGAGGAGGGGGGAGACTGAACCCAGCAGGACGCCTTCCTCCAGTTCGACGAGGGGCGGTACACCCTTCGCCGCCCGCCTTGCGGGGTTTGTCAGAGCGTCGTACGCCGAAAGCCTGTAGCAGTGCACCTCAAGGTACATCTCAGGACGGTACTTCTCGATGAGGGCGAGGATGCGGCTGCCCTCAACCGTCTCATAGTAGGCAGGTGAGAGGGTCGTCACGTGAGGCCTACCCCACGACAAGATGGGGACGACTATCAGGGCGCCAGTTGAGGGTGGGCCCTCCCCGACGAGGGCTTCGAGTAAAGGCCTTGTAACCCTGCCCTCCCGGCCGTGAAGCCCGCCGACGAGCAGCCTTGTAGGTCCCGGGTTTGACGATCGAAGCGTATGGATTCTAAGCTTCAACTCACTCAGTCCAGCTCGACTTGCCGCGTTCAAGACGCTCGAGGAGCCTCTATGGGCTTCGCTACACTCCTAACAGGAAGCGGTGCCTGCATCAGGTCAAGTCATCTCAGCTCTTGGACCTCAACGGTCTTCGCTGCGCCGTCTTTCAGGATGAGTGATTTCAGCTCGTTGAGGGGAATGGGGCACTTCGACGCATCTGCTACTGCTCGCCATTCGGCTCTCTGACCCCTCTCTAGAGTAGCAGACTCAGTGGATAGCAGGTCGATGTTCGCCTCCGCGAGTACCTTCGCGACGCGCGCTAAGGAGCCAGGCATATCCGCGAGCCCGATCCTCAGCTGTATAAGTCTCGCCTCTGGGTCTGCGAAGGGTGTAAGCCTTACGTTGCGCGTTTCAAGGTCTGCGATCGCCATGATGTACATCCCCTCCCTAAGGCCTAGGCCATCGCGAAGCTTCGCCGGGAGCGAGACCCGGCCCTTCGTGTCCAGTTTGAGTATCTCGACCATCCGCATCTCTACAGCCTGCCGCTTTGAGGCTTTCGCCCGCAAACCTTTTAAGTTTGTGTCCGTCATTGGGACGAATCCCACAAAACGCCCACCAGCGAAGCATGCAAGAACCGTCACGATCCTGTAGAGGAGGGGGCAACCACTGAGGATCAAGGACCGAGCGAGGCCAGCGATCTACGAGGTAGCCGCCTACCCAGACCCTGAGGCGCTACCGGAGGGCTTTACCAAGCTCGACGCGAACGAGAACCCGTACGGGCCTTCTCCCCTCGTCATCTCCGCCATAACGAACGAGCTTAGGTTCCTCAACAGGTACCCAACCGATCCCTCGACGCTCAAGCGGAGGATCGCGGAGTACACCGGGACAACGCCGGACTCTGTCGTCGTCGGCAACGGGTCTGACGAGGTTCTGGGCCTCCTCGCGAAGGCATTCCTTAACCCCGGCGATGAGGTTGTCGTCTCGATACCGTCGTTCCAGATGTACGAGGTCGTCGCGAGGCTCGCCGGGGCGACCGTGAAGGCTGTGCCGATGCTAGAAGGCTTCAGATGGGACGTGAACGGCATCCTATCAGCGGCTGAGGAGGCGAAGATGGTCCTCCTCTGCAGCCCCAATAACCCTACGGGAAACACGTTGACCGAGCTGGAGGCCAAGAGACTAGCTGAAAGCGATGCTCTCGTCGTGATAGACGAGGCGTACGTTGAGTTCGCTGAGAGGTCGCTCACAAGGCTCCTCGCTGAGAGGGAGAACCTCGTCTTTCTCAGGACCTTCTCGAAGGCCTTCGCCCTCGCCGGCCTCAGAGTCGGCTACGCCCTCGCCAGCCCTGAGACAGCCCAGCTGCTCTACCGCGTGAAGCCCCCTTACAACGTGAACCGAGTCGGCCTAGCAGCCGCGGCCGCCGCGCTCGAAGACCTAGACTACATGAGACACCTCGTCGAGTTGACGAGAACCGCCCGCCGCGAGTTCACCGAGCGCCTCGAACAAGTCGAGGGCCTCCGGGTATACCGTTCAGAGGCGAACTTCGTGCTTCTCGAAGTGAAGCGGCCGGAGCGCCTCAGGAAGAGTCTTGCGTCTGCCCTCTGGGAGAAGGGCTTCGCGGTGAGGGACTGCAGCAGGATGCAGGGCCTAACCGGAAGCTACCTGCGCGTCACGGTCGGCACACGTCTAGAGAATGAACGGTTTACGGAATGCTTGAAGTCACTGCTTGAGGCAACCTGAAGAGGGGAAATGCCGTGATCGTCGTACCATCGGTTGACATCAAGAACGGGCGATGCGTGAAGCTGATCCAAGGTAGGCCGGGGACCGGTCTGGACATCTCAGGAGACCCCGTTGCCGTCGCGAAGCATTGGGAGAGCGAAGGCGCAGAGATGCTTCATCTGGTCGACCTCGACGGCGCCATCTCCGGCAGCCAGGAAAACCGCGGCTTGGTCAAGCGGTTGCTTGCGACCGCCGCGGTTCCAGTCCAGGTAGGCGGGGGGATTAGAACCGTGGACGACGCTGTGTCCTTACTCTCTTCGGGAGCATTCCGCGTCATCGTGGGCACGGCCGCCCTTAAGGACCCTGCCTTCGTCGAGAAGCTCGCGGCGAGGGTTGAGCCTCGGCGAGTCCTTATCTCCCTCGACGCCCGTAGAGGCATGGTCCTGAGGGAGGGATGGACTGCGGAGACAGGTGCGCCCCTTACGAGGTGGGTAAGCCGTTTCGAAGCCTCAGGTGTAGGCGGCTTCCTCTACACGGATGTCTCCGTTGAGGGGACCTTGAAGGGGCCGGGCCTCTCGGCTGTGAGGAAGCTCGTCAGCCTGACGAGGCTGCCGATCATCTACGCGGGAGGCATCTCATCGCTCGACGACTTGGTCGGGCTTTCGCAGGTAGGCGTTCAGGCCGCGGTCGTAGGGATGGCCCTCTACCAGGGCCGTTTCAGCTTGAAGGAAGCCCAGGAGGCATCTAGACGTGCGGAAAGCTGATGTGCGAAGAGAAACCCTGGAGACGATGGTTAAGGTAAGCCTCAACCTTGACGGTAGAGGACAGGCCGAGGTTAAGACAGGGGTAAGCTTCCTCAACCATCTCCTAGGAGCCCTCTCGAAGCACAGCTTACTCGACCTGAAGATCGTGGCTGAGAGCCGCGGTGAGCCTGATCTCCACCACTTGGTGGAGGATACGGCGATAGTGCTTGGACAGGCGATCAACTCCGCCCTAGGAGAGAAGCGTGGTATACGTCGATTCGGGTCTGCACTCGTCCCGATGGACGAGGCGGTCGCCGAGGTTGCCCTAGACCTGAGCGGACGAGGCTATCTTGTCTTCGAGTCGGACCTCCCGTCGAGATCGATGGAGGAGATAGACGCCGAGATGGTGCGCCACTTCCTTCGCAGCCTAGCGTTCAACGGGAAGTTCACGCTTCACGTGACAAAGCTTGGGGGGCGAGACTACCACCACGTGGCGGAGGCGTTGTTCAAGGCTCTCGGGATCGCTCTGCGAGCAGCCTCGGAGCTCGACCCGAGGCTGGGAGGCCAGGTCCCAAGCCAGAAGGGTGCCATCGAGTGAGATAGGAGCTGACAAGATGCTCGCTAAGCGGATCATCCCATGCCTCGACGTGCTCAACGGCCGCGTCGTGAAAGGGGTCAAGTTCCGCGACCACAGAGAGGCCGGAAACCCAGCAGTCCTCGCGAAAGCCTACCAGGAGCAGGGAGCGGACGAGATCGTCTTCCTCGACATCGGGGCGTCCCCAGAAGGCCGGAAGACGCTGGTAGAAGCCGTCAGAGAGACCGCGTCCGAGGTCTCCATACCGTTAACCGTGGGAGGGGGCATCCGAGGCTTAACCGATATTGCCCGGCTGCTGAGGGCGGGCGCCGACAAGGTCTCCGTCAATACGGCAGCGGTTGAGAACCCAAGCTTCGTTGAAGAGGCGTCCTCCCGCTTCGGAAGCCAATGCATAGTAGTCGCTATGGACGCGAAGAGGCGGGGCCAAGGCAGATGGGAGATATACACCTACGGTGGGCCCCCCGCCCTGGGGAAGCCAACCGGCCTAGACGTGGTCGAGTGGGCGAGGACCGTGGAGAGGCTTGGAGCCGGAGAGATACTCCTCACGAGCATGGACTCTGACGGGACGAGGCAGGGATACGACCTAGAGCTTACCAGGACCATCGCGGAGACCGTGAACCTGCCGGTCGTAGCGTCAGGGGGCGCAGGGAACTCAGAGCACATCTACCGCGTACTGACGGTGGGAAAAGCTGACGCAGCGCTGGCAGCCTCGATCTTCCACTACGGCGCCGTGAGCGTCCGGGAGGTCAAAGAGTACCTCAAGGCGAGGGGCGTCCCCGTTCGCCTCTAGGTGAACATGTTGCTAGGACCAGTACCTTTGAAGGCCCTCAACCCCGCGGAGAGGGAGAAGCTCCTCACTAGGTCGAGCTTAGGCATAGAGTCGGTCAAGGCTAGGGTAGACGAGATCCTCAGAGGAGTCAAGCAGCGCGGGGACAAGGCCCTAGTTGAGTATACAGCCCTCTTCGATAAGGTTAAGCTTGAACCGAGCGAGATCAGAGTCTCCGAAGACGAGGTGAAGGCAGCCTACGAGAAGACGCCTGAGAAGCTCATATCGGCTCTTAGGTCTACCGCTGCGAGCTTAGAGGTCTACCACCGCGCCCAGATGCCGCCTAATACGGCTCCTGTACAGACGCGGGAAGGCGTCTCACTGAGGGACATATGGAGGCCGATAACGACGGTTGGCGCCTACGCGCCGCGCCGTCTCCCCTCGACCTGCCTCATGATCACCGTGCCGGGAAAAGTCGCAGGCGTTCAGAGAATGATCGCTTGCACGCCGCCGAGCCCAGAGCGCAAGCTGGAGTCAGTGATGCTTACAGCCCTCGATATGGGCGGCGTCGACGCGATCTACAGGGTGGGCGGAGCCCAGGCAGTCGCAGCTATGGCCTACGGGACTGAGACTGTCCCTCGCGTTGAGAAGATCGTGGGGCCGGGCAACATCTACGTGACCGCGGCGAAACTCCTCATCCAAGGCCTCGTAGGCACCGATCTGCCCGCTGGGCCGAGCGAGATCCTAATCCTAGCCGATGAGACGGCTGACCCATCCATCGTAGCCCTAGACCTTCTCTCTCAACTAGAGCATGGGAAGGTCTCCGCTTCTGAGTCCTATGCAGCTCTTGTGACGACTTCACGGAAGCTTGCGTCGAAGGTCGCGCAGAGCCTAGCGGAACTGGTGTCAGGCAGAGACGCGGAGAGCTCGAGAGCGGAGCGGCTTGGGGAGAACATCTCCATCCTCACCTGTGAAGGCATTAATGAGGCGGTCGCGTTCGTAAACGCGTATGCTCCTGAACACCTCGAGGTCATAGCTGAGAACCCGGAGAGCATACTCTCGAAGGTCAACAACGCCGGATCAGTCTTCATCGGGCCGTTCTCCCCAGCCGCGGCGGGAGACTACGCTACGGGCGCGAATCACGTGCTGCCCACAGGTGGCGCGGCGAGGTTCACCTCAGGCCTCTCCGTCTACGATTACATGAAACGGATCACGGTCCAAGAGGTCACTAGAGGAGGCTTGGCTAAGATGCTCGACCTAGTAGCCGCGCTCGCTGAGGCGGAGGGGCTGCGGAGACACGTGGAAGCCGTCAGGGCTAGGGTTAGGTGAAGAGACGCATGGGGGCCGCTCGCAAGCCTACGATAGCGGTAGTGAGCTACGGCGTCGGCAACCTGTGGAGTATAACCAACGGCTTCAGGCAAGTAGGCGCGGCGCCACGCCTCGTGAAGCATTTAAAGGACCTCCCTAGGTTCGATGCCGCCGTTCTGCCCGGGGTAGGGGCTTTCAGGTCTGCGATCGCGTTCCTCAGGGAGCAGCATCGCTACATAGAGGACGCCGCGGCGCACGGTCAGCCAATCCTAGGCATCTGCCTCGGCATGCAGCTTCTCTTCGAGGAGAGCGAGGAGGGGGGGCTCACGCCGGGGCTAGGCCTCATACGTGGAAGGGTGAAGAGGCTGCCGAAAACGGTGAAGATACCTCACATGGGCTGGAACCAGGTATCGCTTATGAGGCGAGACCCGTTTCTGGAAGGCGTCCAGACGGGGGACTACTTCTACTTCGTACACTCCTACAGCCCTACCCCTCAGGAGCCCGAGGTCATCCTAGCAGCGACGGAGCACGGGGTAAGCTTCCCCTCCGTTGTGGCGAAGGGCTCCGTCTACGGGACGCAGTTTCACCCCGAGAAGAGCGGAGAGAAAGGGCTGAGACTCCTCAAGAACTTCGTCCAAATCGCTCAGGAGGCGGCAGATTGAGCGCACAGGAACTAGCTGCGCATGCGGCAACACTGGCCGACAGGCTGAGCTACAGGCATAACGGCTTAGTCGTAGCGATTGCTCAGGACGCGGCCAACGGCCAAGTGTTAATGACGGCCTTCATGAACAGGGAGGCTTTCAAGAAGACCTTAGAGACTGGCTACGCGCACTACTGGAGTACCACGAGGGGAAAGCTATGGTTGAAGGGCGAGGAGTCCGGACACGTCCAGAGAGTTAGGCAGGTCTACGTGGACTGCGACCTAGACGCGGTTCTCCTGAAGGTCGACCAGGAAGTAGCCGCATGCCACACCGGTTACCGGTCGTGCTTCTACAGAGAGGTCGCCCCGGAGGGGTTCAGGCAGGTTCTCCCGAAGGTGTTCTGAGCACCTCACAGAACACCTTAGCTTAGCTCACGGCCTAGTTTGATGGCTGGCGCGAGACTTCGGCTGCGACTAGAGGCGGCTACGCGAAGACCCTCGGTAACCTTATGTGCAGACGCTTCTCTAGCGTGCGCCCGGCGGCGAGCTGTCACTATGGTGGAGAGGAAGGTTATCTTCTTCGAGAAGCCTGGGCCGCAGAACACGGAGGAGACGATCCGTGCCGCGAAGAGGAGAGCTGAGGAACTCGGCATCGCGTATGTGGTGGTTGCCTCTGCGAGCGGCGATACAGCGTTGAAGGTCGCGGAGGCCTTCAAAAACTCACCTGCTAGGGTAGTGGCCGTCACGTATCATGCCGGCTTCGCTGAGATGTCTCTCGACAGGGCCAAGGAGCTGGGAATAGACCCGAACGAGCTTACCACGCGTATGAAGCCTGAGAACATGAAGGCCCTAGAAGAGCGTGGTGTTCGGACCGTTCAGGGCTCCCACGCGTTAAGCGGAGTAAGCCGGTCCATCTCGAAAAGATTCGGCGGCATCACACCCGTCGAGGTCATCGCGGCTACGCTCCGGCTTATCTCTCAAGGGGTTAAGGTGGCGGTAGAGGTCTCGGTGATGGCGGCGGACGCAGATGCTATCCCGACAGACCGGGAGGTGCTCGTCATCACGGGCAACATCAAGGGCGCTGATA
>JAWCPE010000061.1:0-10730 GCA_038870415.1 Bathyarchaeia archaeon | reverse complement strand
CGCGGAGGGTTCCCAGCGGAGACAGTCCTCGGTGAGCGGAGCATGACGAAGCTCATGGGGATGGGCGGCAAGGAGAAACTGAAACTGCTGAGGGAGAGATACGTGAACGTATCCCATCCCTCAGGGAAAACCGAGAAGCTGGAGATCCTCCGGGTCATCAGCAACCGCGCTAACGTGGACTACAATCGAACCGGCATCATCACGAGGGGGGCGGTCGTCGAGACCCCTGCGGGGAACGCCCGGGTCACCTCCAAGCCGGGCAGAGACGGGACTGTCAACGCGGTCTTGATATAGGCCCCAGCCTTTCCGCCGGGTGTGCTTCGTGAAGCTGAACGGCAGGGCTGTCATCTGGCCGCGATACCTAGACGCATCAGAGCCCCGAAGTGCTGGTAGAAGGCTTCCGCGCAGACTGTGCGTCGAGAGACCTAAGCTGGAGGAGTTGACTATCGTCGCTAGGGGGCTAGGCCTGAACCCGGAGACCCGGGAGACAGCAGCCTACCCGCGACGCAGCCGGGAACGCTCCGGCTACCTAGTCGTGGACAAGCGAGGCTCCAAGACGGAGGTGCTCCTTCTCCTCGCCGACGCCTTGGCTAAGCGTAGAGCGGAAGCGGTAAAGCCGAGGTGAGCCGCGAGTACGCTCTTCCCCAGCCTCGACGCTAAGGGGCGTAACCTTACGGACGCCGAGGCGCAGCCTAGAATCGTATACCCCTCCTCCCACCCCGCCTCTGAAGCATTGGATGAACCTGTGTAGCCGAGTGCATTTCTCGGATAGCCCTTCAGAGCTGTGAGGCCGGCCTATGACGCTGCCGAAAACGCAACCTTCAGATGGCCTCCAGTCCGCGAGACAGCCCAGCTCTTCGCATAGACGGCGTTTCACGTTCAACCTTTGGGCATGCGCCGTGGTAGAGGGCTAGCCTCCGACGAGCGGAGGGATGAAGGCTATCTGGTCTCCCTCTTTCACCGACGAGTCGAAGCTCAGACTCTTCCCGTTCAGAAGGACCGTTAGGAAGCCGTGAGCTGAGCTCCGCGTGGTCAGGTCGACCTCTCCCAGCCCGAATCTGCGGAAGATCTCCTGTACAGCCTTCCCTAACGTGGCCCCCTCTGAAACCTCTGCTTCCAGCTCGCTGCCCAGCTTCCGCGCCAAGGGGCCTACTACCTTCACCCTAACCATCATTTCCGTTCAAGCCCGTATAAGCTGCTTGGGCTAAGCCTATAAAAGCTGTCTCGCAACGCGTAGCTACGACATCGGTTCCTGACCGGGGCCATCGCCGGGTATCGTCTGCGGCGTGAACGAGCATGGGCGCCTATACGGCTAAGGGTTGGAGAAGAAGGCTTTAACTTGTTAGAGCTTGTGGAACTGCACCTTCATCGTGGCGGTGTCCAGGGTCGCCGCGGTGCTTGCGCCTGTGAGGTATCCGCAGGCCTCTCCGGGGTTAACCACCAAGCAGCTCCCGATGGTTTGCGACAGTTGCTCGTGCCGATGGCCGCGTATGATAAGACCGTAATCGCCGCACTTGGCAAGCGCGTTCACGACCCTCTCATCCGCGCCGTGGATGACGACGCACCTGACTCCGTCTGACTCGAACTCTACAAGGTCGGCGAGCTCGAAGCCTAGCTTAGAAGCGTTCTCAGAGAGTTTTCCGCGCTCCCCGTCCACGTTGCCGAAGACTCCTTTCAGCCGCGCCTTCAGAGACATGAACCTGAGCAGGGCGAAGGGCGCGCACCAGTCGCCTGCGTGCGCGACGAGCCCTACCCCCTGCTCGTTGAAGAACCTGACGGCCCTATCTATGACCTCGAGCCTGTCATGAGTATCCGAGATCATGCCGAGAAGCATAGCGACTCAAACCCTTTGAGGAGATTATCCGCCAAGGCTTCCTTAAGGGTTTCTGGAAGACGCCTCAAACGCGGCTCTAACCCCAGGTGGTCCCTTGAAAGCTCAGCCATCCTCTTGGCCGGTAGCCTTTGAAACCTTAAGAGCTTCAGTTCTTATCGGGATGCTGGACTTACCTACCGACTTGACTTTTCTTTTCGTGTATGTCTACCGGTGGGGTGTAAGCGGGGTGGAGGAAACCGAGCATGCGGGCAAAGCTGGTAGGCCACAGATTAGGCCCTAAGACTCAGCGTCCAAGGGAGTATATCCTGAAAGCCCCCGGTGTAGAGTCGGCGAGGGAGGCGAGCCAGCTCATCGGTCGGAAAGTCGTCTGGAGAGGAGGCAAGAGGCCTATCGTCGGGAAGATCGTGGGAGTTCACGGCGACGGAGGCTCCCTCCGAGCGCGCTTCCGAAAGGGCGTCCCAGGAACGGCTTACGGCAGCAAGGTCGACATCGTCTAGTTCCGGTTTGAAGCCTCTCGGTTGCAGAGCTACCCTAGAACGCCTAGAATGGCCAGCGCCTCAACGTGTAAGCCAAGCCGAGCCGAGTACGCTGTCTTGCGAAAGCAATATACGCTGCAGCCGATAGCTTGTCTGAGCTGTCATGGAGATAGCTGAGGGCGTCCACCTGATCAAGTGCCCCTTCTCGCGGTACTTCACCAGCGTCTGTGCACTGGTCGGTGACGAGGTCACCCTGATAGATTCAGGGATGCCCTCCTCCCTAGACGAGGCCATCCTACCCTATCTGAACAGCTTAGGAAGGAAGCCGGAAGACGTAGCCTACGTCATACTAACGCATGGACACTTCGACCACTGCGGCGGCGCCGCCGAGCTGAAGAAGCGCTTCTCAGCCAAGGTGGTGGTCCACGAGCTTGACAGGCCTCTGATAGAAGACCCGTTGCTCCTCGATAGACTGCTTTATGAGCGTTTCGGGCCTCCGCCTCCCCCAGAGGAGGCCCCTTTCCCCCCGGTGGAACCCGATATCACGGTTAAGGAGGGCGACTTCCTCAAGCTGAGCGGCCGAGAGCTGGCTTTCCTCCATCTGCCAGGCCACTCCGCCGGTTCTATGGCAGTCCTCGACCGGAAGCTAGGTCTCTACGTGGCAGGGGACTCCCCTCAAGGCAGAGGCCCAGGGCGGCCGCTCCTCTTCCACAGCTTGACGGAGTACGAGAACTCCATGAAGAGGCTCAGCCGTGAGGCGGTGAACATTCTCATCCTCGGCCATCCCTTCCCACCCTTGGAGAAACCCGTCCTCAAAGACGACGAGGCGAAGCTTCACGCTCAGGAGAGCCTCAACGCCGCCGTAGAGCTGAGGGAGAAGGTTCAGACAGCCCTGAACGAGGCGAGGAAACCCTGCATGCTCGAGGAGGTCCAGGCAGCGCTCCCTGGGACGCAGAGGGTCTCCATCGGATGCGTCCTAGAGGCCCTCGTAAAGGCAGGAGAGGCTGAGACGCTCAAGAGAGGCATGATCCCCCTCTGGGCCCCAGCCAGGTGACAGGCCTTCGAAGTCGCTGAACCCTACGGACTGCCCAGCACCGGCAGGGAAAGCCAGCCGCGCCTGGTCTGCAACCCGTATGTGCCTCCGTTGAGTCTTCGCGATTCTCTGCTTCTCTCCGTAAGCCGCCCGCCGTCAAGCCGAAGGGGGCGACGCGACACCCTCAGCATCAGCCCCTTGGAAGCCAGTACGTAGCCGTTCATCCCACTTCGAAGCCTGCTCGCTGATACCCACTTTTCTTCCACTTGACTTGCTGAACGGTCAACCCTAAATCGTCTGAAGCCTACCTGTACGCTCATGCCGGTCAGGCGGGGGGGCTGCTCTTGTCCTACGGGTATGCAGGCCAGATACTCAAAGTGGACCTGAAGACGGGCCGAGTGACGACTGCGGCGACATCGGTTTACGCGGGTAAGTATCTGGGAGGACGAGGCGTGGCCGCTAGGGTCGCGTGGGAAGAGATTCCGCCGAGGACGGATGCCTTCAACCCGGAGAATAGGCTCATCTTCATGACGGGGCCGCTGACAGGCACCCTCGCACCCACCTCGGGCGGCAGGGTCGAGGTGACAGGAGTCGGCGCCCAGGTCTACCCGGAGCCTCGATATACGCGTTCAAGCATGGGCGGCCATTGGGGAGCCGAGCTGAAGTATGCAGGCTACGACGGGATCATCCTCCACGGTAAGGCCTCCTCCCCGGTCTACCTCTGGGTCAGAGACGGTGAAGCTGAGGTTCTTGACGCGGCAGGTCTATGGGGCCTCGACACGTACGAGACGCAGCTCGAGCTCAGGAAGAGGCATGGGAAGAGGACTGAGACAGTCTGCATAGGGCCTGCAGGCGAGAACCTTTCAAGGATAGCGGTCATCCAGAGCGGGCTTGAGAGCGCCGCTGGGCAGGGCGGCTTCGGAGCCGTGATGGGCTCTAAGAACCTGAAGGCGGTCGCGGTTCGAGGAAGCGGCGGCGTTAAGGTCGCGAAGCCGGAGGAGTTCCAGGCAGCTTGCAGCCGGGCCGCCGCGCTGGCCGGGACACCGCAGGGTTCACGCGGCAGAAGGGATGCAGTCGCGAAGGCCTGCACCATGTCCTGTACGGTTGAGACGTGTGGAATGAGGGTTCATAAGCAGCCCGGCGGCAGGGTCGCGGCAGTTCACTGCTGCTCAGGGTACTACCTGAACCTAGTCCCCTACGAGGAGGGCGCACGAGCAGCGGAGCTGGCGAACCGGCTTGGCTTAAACCACTGGGAGATAGTTCACGGCTTCGGCGGCTCCGTCGGCGGATGGCTGCAGAAGTGCAAGGACGCAGGTATCCTCAAGGAGCAAGACCTAGGGGTTCCCCTCAGGGCCCCTCTAGACTTCGACGACGGCGAGTTCTGGTGCAGACTCCTACCAATGATGGCCTACAGGCAGGGTATCGGCGACATCTTCGCCGACGGCGTCCCAAGGGCGGCTGACAGGCTGGCCAAGGGGAAGGCCTACCTGCCCCATGTGGCGTACGGGTTTGAGACCCATTGGGACGGCCACATCTACGGTGCGCCATGTTATCCTTACTGGCTTGTCTCGGCGCTCACCTGGGCCACAGATTCCCGGGACCCGATGGTCCACGGGTATGCTCAGGCCGTCTCGCGTTGGTGGGACAGGTTCAGAGGCCCCCTGACGATCGAGCAGATCAAGAAGGTCGCGGCGAAGACGTACGGCTTCGCGGAGACCGTAGACCCGGAGAGCGGGTACCGTTTCAAGGCTGAGCCGACGATCTGGCATCAGAACAGGGACTGCGTCAAAGACTCCCTCTGCGTATGCGACCAAGTCTTCCCAGTCATGTACAGTAGGGAGACCGCTGATGGGGCGGGCGACACGGGGCTTGAGGCTCAGCTCCTCTCCGCCGTGACGGGAAGAGAGACGAGCGAGGCTGAACTCGACCGAATAGGCGAACGCATCTTCAACCTTGAGAGAGCCATCATGGCCAGGGAGGGCAGAACCCGGAAAGACGACGAGGAGGCGGCGAGCTACTTCAAGCAACCTGACCCCCAGGGAATCGCCATGGACTGGCCCCGCTTTCGGACGTTGATGGACGAGTACTACTCGCTCAGAGGCTGGGACCTAGAGAAGGGGTGGCCTACGAGGGCTAAACTCAACCAACTCAGCCTATCGGATGTCGCAGACGAACTCGCCGTGTACTAGAGCGCGCCCGACGCCTGCACGGCCGTCTCCCAAAGGGGTCTCCGAAGCACAGACAGGCCTAAGGTGGACAGCTGCTCGTCTCTCTAGCCGGCCTCCGTGCTTAGATAGCCTTCTCAGGCAGGAGGTCCGAGCGTGGCTCTATCCGCCGGGGGACTAAGCCCTTCGCGGGGTGCAGCTCGTAGGGGGTCCAGGCGGTCTTGTGAAGAGCCCCCCTCATCTTCGAGACGCGGAGCATGTTTCGAAGCCCCTCCGCGGACTCCTCTCTTCGCAGCTCGATGACGCCGTCAACCATGTCGTAGACGGCCGCCACGATGGCGGGGTGGAACGCTCTATTGTTCAGCTTAACCCACAGGTCAGCTTTGAAGCCTCGTGTCTTCGCGACTAGGACTCTGAGGAACTCCAAGGAGGGCTTCACGCCGCACTTCTGCAGTAGGCTCGTGAAGGAGTCTAGGACGATGGTCGTCGCGCCTTCCCGGCCTTGCTCCGTCAATGCGGTCGTGATCGTTATGCTCAGTATGGAGAGTTCTTGGCTGTCGCAGAGGTATCGCTCGTGGCTTTCGAGGCCTATCTGGCACGAGTAGGAGTCGATGAAGACTAGACGGCCCTCAGCCTCGAACCTCTCCACGTCATATCCGGCTGCGCGGAGGGCCTTCCGTACGTTGTCTGGGAAATCATCTAGGGCAACGTAGATGCCTGTGCTCCCCCTCTCCAGGGATTCGCCGAGGAAGCCTTGGCAAAGCATCGTCTTTCCCCCTCCGGCCTCCCCGCTGACCACCACAGCGGAGGAGAAGGGGTAGGACCCCTCCAGCAACGCATCGATTACGGCGACGCCAGTCTTCCCCGCCTGTCCACAGGGCATTACACGTCGTCCATTCAGCGACGCCTCCTCGTCAAGCTCCAAGGAGATGGAGCGCTGCACCTCTTCGTCCCGCTCGTTGACGAAACGGTAGGTCTCCAGCCTACGGACGAGGCCTAGTTCCCGGAGAGCTTCGAGGTCCTCCTTGGTCTCTTCAGGGCTTCGGCCTAGACGCTTCGCGAAGCCTTCGACGGTATCTGCTAGGTCAGGCTCCTTATGGAAGAGCGTCAGGAGCTCCGCCTTCCCCTCGGAGTCGATGAGCTTCGCGAAGAGCTTAGCCTTAGCCTTAGCCTTCAAAGCTGCCACTTCTCCTCGAACCTGCAGTAGGCTTCTTCGGCAGCTCTGCGGCTTCTCTCCGCCTGCGTCCGCCTCAGTGCCGAAGAGAGCGCTTGCAGTCCCGCGACTAAACCTCTCATGAAGCGGGAGGCAGCCCCATCCAGCAAGCTAACGAAGTCGGGTTCGAGGCGGCCCTCGGCGATCACCTCGCGCGGGGCAGGAGGTGGGCCTACGTTTAAGAGCCTCGACCTACCCCAGTGGTTTCTCGCGTCGACTTGTTCGAGGAGCCGTATCGAGGCAGGGCTGCCCGGCAGCCCCAGCTCCTCGCCCATCTTCGTACACCAAGCTTTCATACCTTCCTTCGACAGGTGAAAGAGGGCCGCGGCTGCAGCTTCCCCTTGAAGCTCTCCTAGGGCAGCCTTCATCTGAGGCAGAACGTCTACCACGATGTGGACGCCGCTCCTTCGTAGGGCTTTCTCCGCTAAAGCGTTCATCTCTACGCCGCTCGGCCGCCGTTCACGTCTGCTCTTCTCGGCTTGCACGCTCTCAACCCTCACCGTCCGACGGGCTGCAACCATACCGGCGTCCACTCCTCCCGCGGAGCTGTCCAAGAGGCGACATGCGTTCTCATACATCTCGATCGGGCGAGGCAGCCTGGCTCTTAGCGCGGTCTGCGGGGCTCCTAGTTGCAGGGAGCGAACGTTGGTCGCCGGCTGTCTCAGACTTGTTGAGACGCTGCGTTCGAACAGTCCATGTCCTCGCTGAGTCAACGCGGCTACGTAATCCCCCCTCGGAAGCTTCTCCTTAACCCTAGCCTCTCAGCGTCGAGGAGGCTCTTGGGCAGTCATCTTAAGGGATACTCCGAAAGAGAATCTGAGCCGGGAATCATTCATGCATCCCCACAGCTCACGACGCGGCGCCAGGCTCAGGAAGCTAGGGTAGGTATGTTTGAGACGGGCCCCACCGGTGCTCTGCTGCTTTCCGTCGGCGGGCGAGGTCTCTCTTCATCTGCGATGGACCAAGGCGGCGGGGGAGAACAGGCCACGAGTAGCCTTTCACCGGCGCCTGTTGGTCAAAGGCTTTTAAGAATCGGAGAGGCGTGACCGCCTTGTTGGAGAAGAGAAGTGGGTTTCCCGATTGAGCTTCTCTCCCGTGTTGCGGACACTCAGGGGGGTCAGCCGCGGGTTCCCGTCGGCCTCTCCAGGGTGGGGGTTAAGAACCTGAAGCTGAGCCTCCGCATCTCTGGGAAGAGGGGTGGCATCTCGCTCTTCCCTACGGTAGACATATTTGTCGACCTCCCAGGTGAGCGGCGGGGCGTCCACCTTTCCAGGGACCCGGAGAGCCTCTACGAGACCCTAGTCGAGCAGGGCTCTGCGAAGAGCGTCAGCGTGGAGGAGTTCTGCGAGAGGGTCGCTTTACGCGTCTTAGACCGCCACGAGTACGCGACGAGGGCGGAGGTAAGGCTGAGAAGCGACTACGTGACCGTCAGGGAGGAGCCGGGCTTAAAGCTCACGACGCAGGAGCCGTGCAAGATCTTCGCGATGGCCACCGCGAACAGAGAGTCGCAGAGCGTAAACGTCTCTCGTGTCGTAGGCGTCCGGGTGACGGGCTTCACCGCCTGCCCCTGCACGCAGGAACTGATGCGGACCTTGGTCCAGGAGAGGCTTAGCGCCCTCGGCTACCGCGGGGAAGAGGCAGAGAAGATCCTAGCCGTCATGCCTCTGATGACGCACAGTCAGAGGACGAACGGCACGATCCTACTCCAGGTGCCGCGCGGCCGCTCCGTGAACCTGGAAGACCTCGTAGGAATCGTTGAGGACTCTATGAGCGCTTCCACGCATACGTTGTTGAAAAGGGCGAACGAGGCCGCAGTCGTGGAACAGGCGGCTACGAGACCTAGGTTCGCGGAGGACGTCGTCCGAGAGGCGCTCCTCTCGATCACGAAGCGGTACCAGGACTTCCCGGACGAGACACGAGTCTTCGTGCAAGCGCTCAGCCAGGAGAGCGTCCATAAACACGACGCGATCGCGGAGAGGGTTGCCAGTCTAGGCGACATCCGCAAAGAGATAAGCGACGCCGACGTCAGGTAGGTGAACCTGCATGGGAGCTTGCGCTACCTAGCTGAAAGCCCGACTAGCTTTTCTGGCTGCGGCTACAGGTCTCTAAGCTGGCCTCCTTGCACGTCTCTGAAACCCCTTATCTTCTCGCCGTACCATGTAGCGTTCAACAGCCTAGCCTCAGCTCGGGACGCAAGCCATTCTAAGAGCTCCTTGCAGATGCGGAGCTTCGTAAGCTTCGCCTCCACGGATCGAACGCGCCTCTTCGAGTACCGGCCTATCACTGTCCCCAGGTCCATGCCGGCTAAGGCGATGGTCTCAGCCCTCATCGCGTAAGCGAGGAAGACTGCCCTATCGCCGTCGGTGAAGCCGCCGAGGTTGTAAACCCTAGGCTGAGGCTCCACCTGGGTTGTGCCCAAAGCCGAGCCTAGAAGAGGTACGTATCTCCGCAGCTGCCGAATGTTGTCACCGTGGCCGTGAACGACCACAGCTGCGCCCTGGCTGTGCGCGGCGAGGATGTCGGGCATCCATCCATCTAGGTCCGTCACGATGATATCTGGCATCCTCTTCCCGAACCTTGTCAGGGCGGTCGTCGCGCCGTCCGCCGCTACGACTACCCAGTCGCTGGAGAGACGTGGCAGGTCGACCTCTCTGAGGTTGCGTTCAAGCGAGGGCCCAGCCCCGAAGACTAGCACTGGGCGTCCCTTCAAGCGTTCCTCAAGAGCGGCGGGGCGCGTATCCCGGCCCTCTAGGAGCGCGCTGAGGATGCGCGTCGCCTCCTCGTCTCGGCCTCGATCTAGGCGAAGCATCTCGGCGATCTTCTGGTACCAGGGCATCCATAGGTCGAGCGTGACCGCGCGGCTGCTCGTCATCTACGCGTGCACAACCTTCCCCCTTGACCTAGGGGACACGTTTCTGCTGGCTGGCTTCGCGGAGCCAAAGCTCCACCAGCGAGATGAGCCGGGCTGCAGCCGTAGCGTACTCTGACTTGGCGGCGACGCGTTCGACCACGGAGAGGGAGGCATTCATCAACTCTCTGCGGTCGCGCGCTAGGTCATGCAGCCCCAATCGGGTGAACTCCTTGACTCTCGTGGCGTGGATCGCAGCCTCGATCAACGCCGCGGATGCTCGGCAATACGCCTTAGCTGGTACAGTGAACGCCTCGATGAGCTGGGCCTCACAGATGACATCTGCACGCTTCCCCTCTTCCAGCCTCGATTCGAGCACTGTTACCTCGACGAACGCCTCCAACCCCTTAAGCCGAGGCGCGTCGACGACCTTCGCCTCCTCAAACCATTCCGGAGGCAGGACTCGAGGGTTCACCTCCTTCAACGCCGTTCGCAGGAAGAGGAATGGGTCTGAGGTGAGGTTGATCACAGCGCACCCTTTCGCCTTGAGGTTCGTGAAGGTAACGGTTGACACGTAGGGTCTGATCAGGACCTTGCCATGGTCCAGCAGCGTGGCTCCCATGGGGGCGGCGTCTGGAACACGCTCGAGGCTGTAGGTGGAGATGATGGCTTCGACGATGCCGCCTTTGAGGAAGCCCATCGAGATGAGCCTCTTCTCCATGCTTTTCATCTTGCCTCAGCCCTAACGGAAGCCTCCTGTTCGCATAATAGATTTGACTAGAAACCGTCTCATAAATACCGCTATAAAGACGATGCTCGACTCGACCTGCATCCTTACACCGGTCGGATCGCGTATACGAGATGACTTCCAGAGAGGTTGCCAGACTACCTTTCAGGGGTATCGCCGCGTAACGCCCGGTGAGAGCTGGAGACGCCGCCCAGAGCCACGTCTAGAAGCGGGGAGGGTAATACCATCCCGCGGGAAAAACACGCTCGCAGGGAGAGCTAGGGGGCTCAGTTTGACAACGCCCGACTCGGAGCTAGGAGGATGCCGGAAAGCCTATATGTGAGTTTGTCTTGGTGCTTGGCGTTGGTTGGGAGTATGCCGATCGACCCTGATTTCCAGAAGAACAGGCCGAGAGCAGGCGAGCATCAGGGACA
>JAWCPE010000060.1:0-10757 GCA_038870415.1 Bathyarchaeia archaeon | reverse complement strand
TACGCCGTAGGTATGGCTGGGGAAGCCCTCTCCCTGACGAATGTAGGTTGTCGCCTCCAAGCCCCTCAGGGGGAAGGCCCCGCTTAAGGTAAAAGAGCTCCCGGGCGAGAGGCCTCGCCGCTAAGCTGGGGCTACGGGAGCTTCTTGCCGCACTTGATACAGAACTTCGCATCAGGCGGGTTCCTGTACCCGCATTCAAGGCATGACTTCTCGATGACCAAGGGCGGTAACGTCGGTTGCGCCGGCTGCACGGGCGCGGTTGGTGTGCTGGTTGGCTTCTCACGCGCAACCTTGAGGAGGACCACGTCCCCTATCGCTTGGACCTCTGTCCAAGGAATCTGCATCTCAGTCTTGCCGGCTTCTACGGTGAGACCGAGTTCAACGATGTCGCCTACGATCGCGAAGGAGATGTCGCGGACGCTTCCCACGACAAAGGCTCTGTTGTCGACCACCTGTTTGCCGACGACATCCCCGCGCTTCACGAACCTCTTCGCTTCGCCTTCAGGCTGAGCCAAACAGGCACCTTTACCTAATCCGTCGCACGTACGGTTAAGGGTTTCGTCGCTCTCCTCTTCATAACCGTGACCTAACCCTCTCTAACCCAGCAAGCGCCTGCCACTTCTGAAACTGGCCGAGAACCTAGTTATGCGAGAGGGCCTCGGTTAGGCTAACCTTTAATCGTCGTCACAAAGTATTGGGCCTCGCTTCCAGAGAAGGAGACAGGTGTTCAACCTGGCGTTCACTGCCCGTCCGGTTATCATGGGCACTCGTGGGGTGGTGACTTCCGGCCACTACCTTGCCTCGGCGGTCGGTCTTAAGACGATGCAGGGCGGCGGCAATGCGATAGATGCCGGCGTCGCGATGGGCTTCGCCCTCGCGGTGCTTGAGCCCCACCTGAACGGTATCGGGGGCGAGGTTCCTATACTCGTCTGGTCTGCTAAGACGAAGAGGCCGGTAGTCATCTCAGGCCAGGGAGTCGCGCCTCGGAAAGCCACCGTGGAATGGTTCCGTTCAAGCGGCATCAGGTTGATTCCAGGCGACGGCTTCCTGCCGGCCACGGTGCCCGGAGCCTTCGACGGATGGCTTACCGCTCTCAGACTGTACGGGAGCCTCAGCCTTGGGGATGTGCTCGAACCGGCCGTTGAGCTCGCTCGGAGAGGTTTCCCGATGTATAGAGGACTCCGCGAAAGCATACGGATGCATGAGGAGAGGTTCCTTCGAGAATGGCCGACGACCGCGGAGGTCTTTCTCTCAGGGGGGAGACCGCCTGAAGTGGGAGAGGTCTTCCGTCAGGAGGCTTGGGCCGATACCTTCGAACGCGTCTTGGACGAGGAGAGGCGCGCCTCAACGAGGGGGCGTGAAGCCGCCCTGCAGGCTGCCCGTGACTTCTTCTACAAAGGCATGGTTGCGAACCGGATAGTCGCGTTCTCCAGCGGCACCGCGGTGTTCGACGCCTCCGGGAAGGCCCATAGGGGACTTCTCGAGCTTCCCGACCTGGCGGGTTACCATGCCAAGGTTGAGGCCCCCGTCTCCTACGAGTATGGGGGGGTGGTGGTTCACAAGTGTGGCCCCTGGTCTCAAGGCCCAGTCTTTCTTCAGCAGCTCAGCCTCTTGAAGGGGTTCGATCTCCGAGCTCTCGGACATAACTCCTCCAGCTACGTGCACGTGGTTGTTGAGGCTGCGAAGCTCGCGTTCGCAGATAGGGAACGCTTCTACGGCGACCCTGAGTTTGCACAAGTCCCCTTAGCGAGACTCCTCTCAGACACGTATGCCGGTGAGAGGAGACGCCTGATCGACCTTGAGAAGGCCTCCTTAGAGCAGAGGCCGGGCAGCCTCAGCTCGCAGGGTTCAGATGAGCGGTATACCACTCCGTCTGCCGGCGCACCTGTCGGGGATACGACTCATCTAGACGCCGTAGACGCGGAGAGGAACATGGTCGCGGCTACGCCCAGTGGGGGTTGGATACAGTCGTCGCCTCTCATCGAGGGGCTGGGCTTCCCGCTTGGAACGAGGGGCCAGATGTTCTCGTTGGACCCTCAGCATCCGAACTGCCTCCAGCCGGGCAAGAGGCCGCGTACTACCCTGACGCCCTCCCTAGCCACGCGTGGCGGAAAGCCCTGGATGGTCTTCGGCACGCCGGGCGGCGACCAACAGGACCAGTGGACTCTCCAGTTCTTTCTGAACATCGTCGACTTCGAGATGGGCCTCCAGGAGGCGATAGAAGCGCCGACCTTCCACTCAACGCATTTCCCAAGCTCCTTCTACCCGCGCGAAGCCCATCCCGGCACGCTGCACGTGGAAGCGCGGATATCGGCTTCCGTCAGGGAAGAATTGAAGGCTAAGGGCCACACGGTTGTGGTGGACGGTGAATGGAGCCACGGCAGAGTCCTCGCTGCAACGATCGACGAAGAGAGGGGCGTCCTCTCCGCAGCGGCGTCGCCCAGGGGAGAGACAGCCTACGCCCTCGGATGGTAGACCTCGGCTTCAACCCTGAATCCTCCCGGTCTGCCTGTCCGCAGCCGTACTGGACCTAGGACTGTAGCTTACGCCTGTCCACTCACCTCACTTCGCTGCGGGGGCTCCGTAGAGGCGTGGCATGGATAGAACGAGTCCCGTGAGGCATACTTTCCCGGCGCTCTTCGACAGCCTTAGCCGAAGAGGCAGGTGAAAGAGAGCCCTTAATCAAGTTGCTCCGCGCTACCCTTCAGCTGGATCAGGGCCTCCCTGACGCTCCTTTGAAGCGGATAAACTCACGGTGAAGCAGGGGGAGAGGCGCTATCAACGCACGGTAAAGGCCACATGACGGCCAATCCCTCGTTATGACGAAGGACGTAGCCTTTCGCTGTGACATGGTCAAAGCATTTAAGCTAAGCTGAGGGGGTTGAAGCCTTAAACCTGTGGTTGAAGATGACCAGCCCAGTCTCAAGGGATACGATTGAGAAGCTAAAGGCTGTCTCGTGCGCTACCGCTTGGGCTATGCTCGGCGAGGACCGTGACAACTACCTTATTCGCGACGTTTACCCGCTGGAGCCGAGCTACAAGTGCGTAGGCCCCGCCCTGACCATACAGTACAGGGTCTTCTCCATCGAGGCGCTCGAAGAGCAACGGAGACACCTGCCACAGCCGGGTCGTAACGTTATCGGTGAAGCCTGGGAGAGGCTTCAGCCCGGCCAGGTAGTCGTAGGAGGCGGCGGCCGCGGTCATACAGATATCGGTATATGGGGCGACTGTATCTCGACAGGCTTCAAGGCCCGCGGCGCGGTAGGCCTCGTCACCGACGGGGCGGTAAGAGACACGCCCATGATCAGGTCCCTGGGACTTCCAGTCTTCACGGTCTACGGCTTAGGCACGCCCAGAGCGATCGGCCTGACGCTCAGCCGGGAATATGCCGTGTTACCTGCAGAGCTGGGCGTCCCCGTTCTCTGCGGCGGGGTCAACGTGAAGCCAGGCGATATCATCTTGGGCGACGCGGACGGGGTCGTTGTGATCCCGCCCGACCGGGCGGAGGACGTGGCTGAAGCAGGCTACGCGGAGGAACAGCTGGAGAGCCTCACGCGAAAGTTACTTTTGGAAGGTAAACCTCTAGCCGAGAGTTACCCGGCGAAGAGGGAGTACGTGGAGCAAGCTGGGCTCCTGAAGCACTGGGAGACGGTCAACCGCATCAGGGCAAGGCATGAGAGAATGTAGCGGCCGCGTAAAGCCCGGCTTCAACCCTTTAACCGCTCCAGCAGCATCTTAGCCCTCAAGATGTCTCGGGTCTGTTCTTCCCCTGAGGTCTCGCGTTCTATCGTTAACGGCCCCGTGTAGCCTATCTGCTTCAGCTTCTCCACGAACGCTTCGATGTTCACGTCGCCCTCGCCCAGAGGGGTCTCCTGCCCCAGGAGGCCGGGCTTCGCCGGCCACCTGCCATCCTTGCAGTGGACGCCTGCAACGTACTCGCCTAGAAGCTCAAGGGCTTGGATAGGGTCGCCTGAACCGTAGAGCACCATGTTTGCCGGGTCGAAGTTCACCCTGATGTTGGGCCTTGCGACATCCTTGATGAAGCCGAGAAGCGTCTCAGCCGACTCTTGGCCGGTCTCAAGGCAGAAAGACTGCCCGTTCCTCGCGCAGTGGTCAGCGATCCTACGGACTGCCTCTGCGAGTTCGCTATAGGCCGGGTCGGACTTCTCCTCAGGTATGAAACCCACGTGGGCAGCTATCTCGTCTACGCCCAGAGTCTTCGCGAAGTCAGATATGCGAAGCGTCCTCTGAACCCTCTCCTCGCGGAACTCAGGGTTGAGGAGCCCCACCGTTCGTCGAATCGTGGGGATATCCCGGTAACTCTCGCCGCTGAAGCCGCAGAAGACTGTGGTGACCTCGACCCCAAGCCTCCTCGCAGCCTCCTTCAGCCTCTCCGCGGCCTCAGGCCGCAGTAGTTCCTCAGGCGGCGAGGCCAACTGTACCGTGCGGATGCCCATCTCTCTAATGCGTCTCAGAGCCCCCTCCGGGTCCTGGCCGACTGACGTGATGACGCCTATCGCCATCTTCTCCAAAGCGGAACGCCGACAGGTCTACCGTGAGGCTCTCAGGAAAAGGCTTTCGATGCGCCTATGCTGGCTCTCTCGCCGGCCAGTCGTCAAGCCGGCAGGCAACAGTGTTGCGTGACGTTGCGGCTAGGGTTTAGCCCCGAGCATTCGCGTCCTCTCCTCGGGCCAACGCATCACGAGGTGCTTCACAAGCGTGACTGTCTGGTCTACGGCGAATTCCGGCGTCCCCTTCACCTTCGGTTCTGACGAGAGCGAGAGCGAGTAGTAGTCCGATTCAGGCCGTTTCTTGGCGATGAGCACGTTCACCGTCGAGTAGCTGGCTTGGCCTGAGACGAAGGTATACGTGAAGCTGATCCTCTTCGTCCTCGTGCCGTCGGGGGCGACCTCCTCGTCTACGGAGATGTCCTCGATACGTTCATGATGTAGGCCCGAGAGTTCAGAGAGCGCGTCCAGTATGAGGGAGGAGAAGAAGGGCTCCTCCTTGACGTGGACCCTGATGGGCATCCCGAAGACGCGTGCCCCGTAGACTCTGAAGAGGTCCTTCTCCCTCTCTCTTCGTTCCGACTCTTCCATCTTGACCTTCCTCACCAGCGAGGGCGTGGCGACGACGGCAGCCCTCACCGCCGGCCGGATCGTGGAAGAGACCGCAGCGGCGACGGCGATGAGGACGCCGATGACGCTCCAATACCATTCGAGCTTCTCCCTGACGCCTACCTGGCCTGCTAGGCCGAGGAAGGTTATGAGCCGGTACGAGCCGAGGCCTAGGAAGTAGCCTAGGCCTCCCCCAACGAGGGCCATCACGATCGACTCGGCCAGGAAGAGGCTAGCTATATGAGCAGGGTTCAAGCCCAGCATCGCGAGGAGGTAGACCTCCCTCGTTCGCTCATACATCAAGGTGACCATCACCATCGCCACGTTCAAGACGACGATGATGAAGGGGACGATGAACTGCTCGAAGCCCCGGACCTCAAGCGTGGTCCCCGTGTAGAACCTCGTAACCTGGGTGGGCTCGTAGGCCCAGGAAGAGTAGCCTCTTAAAGCCATCCTATTCGCGAAGTCCACGATGCCGCTCTCCGACCCTGCGACGAAAGCGAAGAGCCGGGAAAGCCCAACCAAGCCGCCTAGTTCTAAAGCGTCACGCCAGCCCATGAGGACGGTCTCCGTCTGGTTAGTCGCCACGAGGCCCCCTCCCCTATACCGGTTAGGGACGTATGGGCGGCCATTCACATCTTGGAGGCTGAAGAACCCGTCATCCAAGTAGGCGACGAGGCTGAACTCCCCGAGGGGGGTGGCGACACCGGCGGAGAGGTTCGCCACGCTGACCTTGTCGCCTATCCCGACGCCCAGCCTCTCCGCGAGTTGACGGGAGAAGACCAGCCCCCTCGCGGTGTTGTCTGTCAGCTCGCCTCCGACCAGGAACCTCTCGATGTGAGTTACTCGGCTCTCTAAGCTGGGCAGGATCCCTACTACGCCGTAGATGTCGGCTTCCTTGCCGCTCTCAGACCTAAGGGATACAACGGGCATAGACTTAGGGATGTTCTCAGCCTTCGGCGCATACGCGGCTGCGCCGTAGTCCCTGAGGGACTCCGCCTCGAGCGCGGTGAAGAACTCCTGTGGGTAAAGCGGGCTTTGCTGGTCGCCTGGGAACTTCTGCAGGAGCACGCCGGGCGTCTCGACATTCGCCGGTGTAGGTCCGACCTTCACGATCCCGTATATGGTGGAGAACGAGGTCAGGGCGGTGAAGCCTAGGACGAGGATGGTCATCGACGCGATGGAGAAGAGGCTCCGGATCTTCCGCCTCCTGACGTTCCTCTTCCCCATGGAGAATATGACGGAGAGGATGCTTCGGAGGGATGTTCTCCCCTCAACGATAGGCTCCTTGTAGACCCTTGGGAAGACGAAGAAGACGAAGAGTACGAGCCCTATCGCGAGGGCCATGTTGCCCAAGGCAAGCACTGAGCCCGGGACGATCAAGTCTGTGAAGAGCGGCCTCAACAACGGGATCTCATCGTCGAAGAGCACCATGAAACCCGGGTAGACGTAGACGAGGCCAGCCGCCATAACCGGGTAGAGGACGAGCGACATCAAGAGCTTCCGTCTGTTGCTCTCAAAAGTGAAGAAGGCGAGTATAACCGTGAAGACGGCGAGGAAGAAGGGGAAGAAGAAGGAATGAGACTCGGCGAGGAGGTACATGTCGGCTATCCGTCTCTCGAGTAGCTGGAGCTGGTAGTAGGCAGCATCTAGGAAGATGAAACGGACTTCTCGCAAGGCGTCCCTGCTTGGATCGTAGTTGTTAGGCGGAAGGCTTGGCTCGCTATCCTCGATCCTCTTAGAGACAGAGCCTAAATCCTGCCTTTCGGCGCCGACGAAGAAGCCTTGGCTCTCAGCTTGGGAGAGCTCGTTCTCCACGGAGCCTATCACGGTCTTCAAGGTCTCCACGTTGAAACGCGCAGAGAACGCGCCGAGGTTGACGGTCACAAACTCCCCCTGGCTGAGGTTAAACGGCGACCCTCCTTGGTCGACTGCGAACCCGACGATCTCCATCCTCTCCGTCCTCTCGTTGAAGAACTCCGCCTTGACGAGCACGTAGACTCTCATCCCTGCCGGCACGACGACCAAGCTCCTGTTGAACAGGTACTCCGGAAGGTACCGGACATCCGGTAGGGGTGGTATCCGTACAGCGGCGGGGTATCTGTACGGCGGCTGCCCGAAGGTGAGGATCGCTTGCGAACCCAGGTTCGGTCTCAGCTGGTTGGCGGCCTCTACAACCTCGAACGTATGCCATAGCGAGACCTCTCTGCTGAGGATGTACCAGAGCTCACCTGAGAGGTAAACCGTCGCGCCAGGATGGAGGCTGAAGGACACGTTCTGCGAGTCGCAGATCCTGCTGCCCCTCTCGTAGGGGTTGCTCGGATAGGCGGCGGGGACGTAGTCGAAGACGCCCTCAGAGTTCTGGTGGAGAACGTAGACCACGTACTCGTGAGGCGTGAAGGCCACGCCCCTAGGGAAAACCCCAGAGTAGAAGCCGTCCTCATCGGTCACCAAGACCCTGTAGGCGAACGTGCTCCAATCTAGCACCACCACCTTCGCCCCTGAGATGGGCAGACCGTCGGTTGAGGTGACACAGCCCTGGATGATAACCGGCAGCGCGATCTGAGCCGAAGCCTCTTCGGAGGAGGCAAGAAGCGACAGTAGAAGGGCCGCGGCTATCAGCAAGGGCGGCAGGCGAGCCGCCTTATGACGTACAGCTTCCATAGAGCGAAAAATTATCTGCCGGACATAAAAAGACTTATCGTGGCTTCTAGAAGGCTATCAAGTAGGCTCAGGGCTGAGGGCTAGACATCCACCCAACTACTTTCGGGCCTTGAACTCCAGAAGACTTGTTGGCGAAGAGGGCTCGGAAACTAGCGAGGGTCTTGGGCTCATAAGCAGAGGGATTGACGAGGATGAGCGTGCTTACAGGTTTCTCGACTGGGTCCTCCGTGTGAGCTTCATGAACGAAGCCCTCTTGAGAGATCGCCTATGACGAGCGCCAACCGTTTCCCTTCGCAGGCTGTTCTCGCCACGGCATCTAGCAGCAGAGCAGTGTCGAGAAGTGAAGGCTGCTCTCTGCGCACAGTCTTCAATTCTCGAAGTGAAGGCAGCCCCCTCAGCTAGGTATTGGTTAAGGTCTTGCAGATCTCGATGTAGGCCTCGGCAGGATTGACGCCTGACGCGTTCCTCGTGTTGACGGCGAAGTCAAACCGTGAGTTTGCCTCATGCCATATGATGCGGGCGCGATCGAGGGTCTCCCTGATCTTCTCCGAGAGCGCTTGGTAGCCTGGAGACACCTTATAGGCTTGGAAGCGAGCCTCAAGGCCCTCCCTCCAGATGCGATAACGCTTCGTCTCGTTCTCGGCGACGAACTGCCTGACCTCGTCGAATAGCTCAGCCGTGTCCTTGGCAAGCTGCTGGATGGTGACCATTACCTGTCTGTCGTTGAGTAGCGGCATGGCGTCTAACGCCACAATGGATGCGTCTCCCTCTTCCTGCAGTGAGGCGGCGGCCCTACAGGCGTCCGCGGCAGCCTTCGGGAACTCTTTAAGGTTTACGCCGACGGGTAGGCCGCCGAGATGGGTATTCGTCCTAAACTCCGCAGCGCTCCTTGACACCCTGGCTATGCAGCATAGGTACCTCGGCGGCTCAGCAGGCTTCTTCCAGCAGAGGATCCTGAGGTCGAAACCTGGCTTATCGACGAATTCCTGAGCGAGCAGCCCGGTCGGGTTTATGAGCGAGGGTTGAGCTTCCCCTACTGCTTTTACGAGCTCCGCATGATCGCGGACGAGGATGACGCCTCTCCCCCAACTGCCCTGAGTGGGCTTAACCACGAGCGGGTAACTGAGGGACGCCTCGATCTTCACGACAGCCCGTTCCTGCCAATCAGTTCTTGCCGGACTTGCCTCCCCAGTTTGGTCTACGAAGGGGATGAAGACGCACTCTGGTACGGCAAGTCCTTGCTTCGCCCAGAGGTTGAGCGTCTCAGTCTTACTGGCGCAGAGAGCTTCCACCCTGTATGGGTTCACCACCCGCTTACCGAGCTGCTTCTCAAGCATCCATGCCGCACGTAGAGCCCTCGTCTTGCTCTCGCATCTGTTTACAGCTACCTGGAATAAGCCAGTTTCCCCGGCGCTGAGGGAGGCAGGTGATGGGTCCTTAAGGAAAACCTGAAGAAGCTCAAGTCCTTGCCTCTTCCCAGCGAGCAGGATCTCCGCCTCATCGGCCGTCAACCTATCGTAGACCAACGCGGCGCCGCTCGACGGACTCATCAACCCGTTCCTAACCTCCTCGAGGACGAGGGAGGCCGCTCTTAACCCTTTCCCACCGAGTGGCTGCCTCAGGAAAGCTGCCTCTTCGCCGACTTGATCGAGGTCTGGTTTGCTATCTCGTTGTAAACGACCCTTCAGGTATAGTTCCCGCCTCTACCCTCTCCTCCTTCTAGACCGAGTAGACAGGTTCAACCCTAGGCCTTCAATGGTAACGCTTGTAAGTCTGTCCTTCCCCTCCCTGCAGAACTTAACTAGGCATCTCCACGCCTGTGAACCCTTAACCCTGAGCTAGCTCTTTCCTCTTCTTCGGCTTGACGTGAGGACTCCCACCCTTCTCCGCTACGAGGTCGCAGCTTTTCCTCGACGGGTAGGCTAGGCCTGCGGAGAGCCCCTTGGCGGAGTACACGAAGGACGAAGGGCCTTAAGTGGGTCGTTCAGGCGGTCTCTCCCGGCTGCTAAACTGTGGTGTCCTGGAATCTCTGCGCTGGCTTGGGCATGTTTTCCTTCGCATATCTCTTGGGCCTCTTAGGCATCTTTCTGGCGTGGGCTTCGATGGGGGTTTCGGCCCTCTCGAAGTCGAGGCTGAGGTGGGGTTTCAGCTCGTTATACCACCTTACGCACTCCTCTATGGAGGTGAAGAGGTGTGCCTTCTCCCTTAGGGTTCTGTAGAGGTGTTCCACCTTCCCGCGCGTCTGGGGATGGTTGACGCGGCCTACGATGTGCTTGACGCGGCTCCTCTCTAGGAAGGCTTCAAACTCGCTCTCGCCTCCAGCCTTCCTAAGCCCGGCGTTCGCGTAGAACTGGCTTCCCCGGGTCGGTGAGGACCTCCCGTGGCAGGCCGTGCCTCCGGAAGGCTTCCTGGAAGGCCTCTAGCGTAGCTAGGGCTGTAGGCGACTCGTGAAGCCTGTAGCCTACGATGAGCCTCGACGCGTCGTCCTCTACGAGGATCAGCCATCGCCCCTTCAGGCTTCCCCCAGGCTTCGTCGAGCATGAGCCGGTCCGTATGCCAGAGCGTCATGCTGTGGCTTCGCTCGTACTCACTTCGCCCATCTACGCTTCCTCTGCTTCACAGGCTCCCTCCCTGGCCAAGCCCTCCTCCACCAGTAGCCTGTGAACCTTGTTATGGCTCAGCCTCACCCCCTGCTTGGCTAAGAGGCTTTCCATCAGCTTCGCCCCCACCCTACGCGCCCCGTAGGTCTTCACAACCAGGTCCCTCACCTCAAACGGAACCCCATCCCTCCTCCTGCCAGGTCTGTTCAGCTCAGGGATGCTTCGGGACAGCTTGAACTCACGCCAGACCTGCTGCACGCGCCTCACGCTGACGCCTTGAAGCCAGGCAATCTCCGTGTTCCTCAGAAGGCCCTTCTCCCTCTCCCTCACAGTCCACCGGATCTTCCTCCCGTCAAGCCTCCAGTTCCTGGGCTTC
>JAWCPE010000059.1:0-10857 GCA_038870415.1 Bathyarchaeia archaeon | reverse complement strand
AAGGGATAGGCGGCAGCAGAGGGGGAGCGATGGGCGACATCCCAGGCGTCCGCTTCTCCGTCACGATGGTGAACGGGATCCCCCTGAAACTGCTCGTCTTAGGCCGAGCGGAGAAGCCTGTCAGGTAAGGACGGAGGGCGGCTAGAGTATGCCCGAGGCGGATGAAGAGGTCAGGTTGTTCGGGAAATGGTCCTTCGGGGACGTCGAGGTGCTTGACCCAGGGCTGAAACGTTACCTGTCACTGAGACCAACGTTCCTGCCGAGGAGCAGCGGCAGGCAGGAGCATCAGCCCTTCCGAAAGGCCGAGGTTTCGATAGTTGAGAAGCTTGTGAACCAGTTGATGAGGCCAGGCCTGCAGGGAGGGATGAAGACGAAGGCTATCGGCATCGTCAGGAACGCTCTGGAGATAGTACACCTCAGGACTGGGAAGAACCCGATAGAGGTCTTGGTGAGGGCGGTCGAGAACGCCGCCCCGGCTGAGGATGTCACACGAGTAGCGTACGGTGGCATCGTCTATCATCGCTCCGTGGACATATCGCCCATGAGGAGAGTCGACCTTGCAGTAAGGTTCATTGCAGAAGGCGCACGGAAGGCGGGGAGGAGCACCGCTGCGACGATAGACGAGCTTCTTGCAGACGAGATCATCCTAGCTGCTGAGAAGGACTCGAAGTCCTACGCTGTCTCTAAGAAGGAGGAGATGGAGCGCATCGCGCTAGCTTCCAGGTAATAGTCGCCTCTCCTCGGTTTCACCGCATCTTCTCTCTTGGAGTAGCTAGCGCCGTGTTGCATAGCTAGGCTAAGTTTTTTCACGGACGCTTCTCATCTCCGCCGCGATAGAGGCGGTTACGAGGAGACCGTCAGCCTCGAGGGAGGCCTGACCGAAACTACGAGAACTGAGGTTACGCAACAGAGCGGCGGGTGGTGCTGTGTTATGCGACAAAGCATCGTGAGGTGCTTCTTTGAACCCAAACTGACCGGCTGCTGTAGCAGCTTGCGTATCTAGAAGTGTACGTACACGAGTTGCAGGAGAGGCGACGTGACAATCGCGCTCAGACTATTGAGGAGGCAGATTTCTTCTTCATCTCTGCTTCGGCTTGCTGCCTCTTCTCTCGTTCTTCTAAATCGTACCATCTTTTAGTCACGTCTCGGTCATACTCGAGTAGCTGGAAGCCTACATTGATAAGGTTTTTTATCATCTCCTTGATCATGTTTTGGTCCATCTTGTCCATAATGTAGAAATTCGTGAACCAGTCGTCGAAACCTTTGAGACTTTGCTCATATGTAGCGAGCAGCTGCCTGCCGAACCTTATCATCTCTGCCTTGTTCATCGAGTTAAGTTTCTCTTCTATGCTTTTTCTCTCCCTCAGCAGAAAGTCAACGTATTGGTAGAACGACATGCATCTCGGGCCTCTAGGGGAATAGGGGGTCAAAACCACTACTTAAGGCTTGGCCGGGCACGTAGGAGGCAGGTCAAGCCCAGTCAGGCATAGTTCCTTCGCTGTCCTCCCTACTCGGCGCCCATCATGGCCCTTAGTATGTCCATGTTTATCCCGCCCGCCCTGTGCACTCTCCCGGTCTTGGCGTTATTCACGGTAAGCGAGGCTGGCGCGAAGAGCCCTGCGTCCACCTTGTAGAAGTCGAAGTTGGCCGCCTTGAAGATGTCATAGAAGGGCCGCCCGTAATCCGGCGAGGCTGAGGACGGCGCCCTCTCGACGATCTTCCCGAGGGCTTCATCATCGTCGTGGTTCACCGTGTAGAACGTCTGACCGCCATATAGTATGACGTCGTTCGTCCTCCCCATCGCTCTAGCAGCCTTAGGATGCAGAGGCGCAACCGGCGCTTGCCCGCATCCATACAACACGGCTTTAGGGGCTAGGCCTAGTGTGTGAAGCTTGTGAAGCCCTGTCTCTACGACCCGGCCGGCTATCTGAACTGAGCCAGCTAGGCTTGAGGTAGGCGTCACCACCGCGTAGACGCGGTCGACAGATACGTGGCATTTCGTGGCGATGTGTGCGGCAACCTCCGCGCCGGGCAGCTGGTCTGTCTCTAGGACTATCACCGCCCTATCCGATGAGTCCATGTAACCTACCTCGTCGTAGAGTCCTCTCGGCTCGAGGGCGAGTGCTCTGGCGGGGCCGGAGCCCATAGCGGAGAAGTCGCCCACCTTGATCCTCCAGCCTGCGAACTGGGAGGCAAGCGTAGCGATAGCCGGTTCGTCCGTTGAGACGAAGACTGATGGTATGAAGAGATCACCGTACTGCCCGTTTGAGACGTAGACCCTTCCGCAGCCTCCGAGACATATCTCCGTGATAGCTTCTCCTGCTTTATACCCGCCCTTAGCGGAGACCCCGGCGTCGATGATCGTGGCGCCGTTCTCTGTTCTCGCCACCTGCACGCCGTACTCGTCCCCGTTATCGATGAGCTTTTCGACCATCTTGAACGCTCGTTGATTCACGCTAACCCTCGACATGACCCTACAACCCCCTGATGTCACGTGAGAGGAGTCCCATGGCAAGGTTTATAAAAAGACTATCTCAGCGTTGCACGGTCTGCCCGGGTACCGTAAACTTCCTGTCTTTAACAGCTAATCGGGGCGTCTCCATCAGGAGGATGACTGATACCGCTAAGAAGCTCTTTGACAGTCAAGAACAAGCCGGCAAGTTTACAGTCTCGACACGTGCAGAGGCCCCCTAGACGCGGTCAGCTGGGCTTCATAGATGAGAGGAACTTCCTCCTAAGACGCCTTATGGTTCCCGAGACCCCATTAACCTGTACCACGACAGGGCCGCCCTGTAAATCTGTTATCAGAGTCGCTGAGACACGGACCATCGGCAGCCAGCGGTGCCAGCAGGCGATGATAGCCTCCCGTCTACTGGCGTCAAACTCGATGAGGCGGATTCCTGCTTGGCTGAGGCCCCAGAGGCCGAATAGCTTCGTGAACTCAGCCTCAAGCCCCTCGCGTAACATCTCAAATGAGCAGGGGCCTCTCCCATGAACCCTGACAGAGATGTACCTGCGCCTCGGTTTCCTCAACCGTTCCTCCTCCTGGATTGACATGGCTCCCTTAGAAGCCTCAGAGGGCTTGATGAGACCGTCTCTATGGCTGTGCCTTGGTCGAAGCTGAGCAGAGCGAGGATGTTAGCCATCTCTCTCGGCGGTCGCATCTCCCAAAGGTTCAACGCTCCACTTGAGAGGATGATTGTAGCCCCTGCGTCTGCTGCGAGCGCTACTTGTCTAGACAGCTCCTGTAGCGCGTGGGCTCTCTGCACTCCTCTCGTCACTATCACGGGGCGGATATTGACCTCAAAGGGCTTCCCAGCTTGGGCTATGGACTCGAAAGACCTTGGACCTAGGAATCGGGAATGGGATACGTCTGCGAAGAGGGTATCTACGCCGCTCCGGAGCAGGAGGCGTAAACCCTGCGCCGACGTTATGGCGCCGGCGATGAGCTGGAACTCGGCTCTCAGGGCGGCGATCTTTCTGAGCAGCTTCCCGCCCTGAGCGGGGTCTACATCAAGCCTAAGATGGGCTTCTACGCCCTCAGCCTCTAGAGAGGCGAGCGCTCTCGAGATATCTTCAGACTTATCCTGCCGGCCCGGAGTGAAGGCGAGAACTCGGATGCCCAAGTCTCTGATCCAAGAGGTGGAGGCAGCAAGCTCGGACGGGGGCACCAGAACGTGGAGGTCCGCGAAACGTTTCCTCACGAGAAGAACCCAGCCTTTTCCAACAGTGGCTTGACGGCTTCGAAGCCGCTTATTCCTGGCTGCGGCCTTGCCTTGACCTTGATCAAGATCGCGTCAGCTAAGCCCAGTTTAAGCTCGCCCATGTAAGCCCTCTGTTTATCAACTCTGAGAGAGAGTGTACCCTTCTCGTCGACGTAACGCTCGAGGCTCCGCGAGAGATGCTCTCTATCAAGCGTTCCAAGCCCCTCTGCGATGTGCCTGACGAGTCTCTCAGGCAGGCCTTCGCCGCTAGCCTCCAGTCTGAGGATTGTGATTGGGTTCCCGAAGTGGCCGTCCACCTTCTGAGCATTACATCGGAGTCTTCCTAAAAGGTCTCTAGGTACGCATTTCTTAACCGCTTCCACAACCTTCTCTTGGCTCTCAGTGGCGTGCACGTACGCTGTCAGTTGGACATTAAACCCGTTTTTAGCCCTCAAGCGGATGCGGACTCCTTGAGCTTCTGATGAGCCACCAGATGATAGTCACGCTTCCTCCTCGTAGAGCTGTTTCTTCCGGTCGTACCCTCCACGCGTGGTATAATACCGCGCAGCCAGAGGCGAACGAACGACGGTGTTGGGCGGAACATCCTCTGTGACGAGTGCGCCAGCGGCCACAACGCTATTTTCGCCTACCGTGACGCCGGGCATGAGAACAGCGCGCGCCCCGATGATAGCGCCTCTTCTTATCCTTACGCCCAAGAGCCTCTTGCTGGGGGGGAACCGGTCGTTCAGAAGAGCCACGCAGGGGCCGAGGAAGACATCCTCGTCCACGACGCTGCCCGGCGGCAGGTAACAGCTCGACTGGATGTTGACGTGGGCCCCTATCGTGACGTTGCCGTCGACGATGGTTGAGGTCCCTACTCTGCTGCCCTCGCCGATAGAGGATTTCTCCCTTATCAACACGTGGTGACCTGTCTCCACGCCGTCCTCGAAGACGACCTCCTCGTATATGACGGAGCCCGACCTGATGAAGCATCCTTCCCCTACGCGCGCCCCACGACTGATAGAGTCATAAGCTCTCATCAACGGTTCATCCTCTGGCTGAGCCTCGAGCACGTCCCTTATAGAAGACCGAGTAGGATAGCCTACCACCACGTAGCTGCCTACGATCGTGTCAACCCCGATGACTGTTGGCCCGAGCACGACCGAGTCCCCTTCGAAGCGGGCGCCCCGACACGAAGCTCTCGGCGAGAGAAAGCCTACCATAGCCGGTTTCTAACAGCATTCACCCCTTTAAAGCGGTGACTCGTGGATGAAACTGACCTATAGCCGTGGGCAGGCTCCGCTCCGTGACGAGCGGAGAAGCTCTTCTGGAGAAGGCTAGACACTAACGCGTAACGCTGATCTTTCCGTATCTTCCCACGTTCAACTGGGTCTCGCCTCTGAAGGAGGTCACGTAGCCGTTCTCGATCTGAACGGTGTCACCGACCGCGACGGCGTCTATGTTCTCGTTCCAGAGCGTCAACTTCACGGTGCCCGAATCATCTACAAGCTCCGCCGTAGCGACCCTCCCCGGCTGCCCGGACCTAGTCACCACATTCCGAACCGACGAAATGCTAGTCACCCTTCCTTGAACGTTGACGCTCCTCATCCCGTCCTTAAGCTCAGAGATATTCATTCCCGACCGTTCCCAACGCCTGCCATTCTGGGTATAGCTAAGCGAGCCGCCGCCACAGCCCAGGCCTCAACCATAACGAGCCACAGGGCTATATATGATTTACCGCTTACCGGCCCCTGAGGTTGGTAAATCTTATATAGTCGCCGATAAGTAACCCCTCTCTTCAAGAGAGGTCTGAAACTTGTCTAAGGAAGGCGTTGCTGCACCAGAAGTGGAGCGAATCCTCACATCGAAGGTCGTCATCACTGGCATCGTCCTGTCAGTCCTGCTGAGCTTCGTGAGCTTGACGGTGGCCGTGTTCCTCATTCCTGGTAGCTTGCTTAAGCTCGGCGACCTCGTAGGTCCCTTCAACACGGGCATTCAATCTCTCGCATTGAGCTTTGCGCTCGTAAGCCTCGTCGGGGTACTTCTCAGCAAGGCCAAGATAGACCCGCGAAAGTACTCCGTGATCTTCTCGATGATACTCGTCAGCACCCTCTTTGCAGGCGGCTGCTTCCCGATGATAATCCTATCGACGATAGCGCAGATGAAGTGGAACACTGGTATCGTCACAAACTTCGGGCCGTACATTCCGGCATGGATTCCTTCAAGGGACGTGCTGAACGGCATGACTGTAGGCGGGCTGCCCGTCCCCTGGGCTGAATGGACAACCCCGCTGCTAGTCCTGTGGACTGGAACAGTCGTCTACTTCATCCTATGGGTCTCGCTGTACAACATCTTCCGCCGGCAGTGGATCGATATTGAGAAGATGGACTTCGTCTGGGCCACGGTCTACACGACGACGATACTGAACCTGGCGCCGAGGGAGGCGGAGAGGTCTAGCGTAAGGTTCTTCGTCCTGAGGAAACGGTTCCTCGTAGCCCTAATCATCGGCGCCGCCTTTGAGCTGCAGATGGCGTTGAACATCATGTACCCATGGTTCCCCTCCGTGACCGCGTCGTACCTGAAGTGGCCGTTCGTCTCTTGGCATCCAGGCACGTTAGACTTCGGCGTAGCCATAGGCATGCCGTGGTTCGAGGGGCTCCCCGGATGGACTGGCATCATCTTCAGTCACCCCGTCGGCTTCGCCGTCGCTTTCCTGATGCCCCTCGAGGTGCTTCTGACAGCAGGCATCTTCACCTTCATCCAGGGTTCGCTGATCCCGATGATCTTGTCCTTCATGGGGATGGTGCCTAAGCCGGCCTTCCCCGGAGGCGGGTCTCGTTACGGCTACAACGCCTGGTACTACGGTTCAGCGCTCGGGCCTGGGAACCCATACCTTGGAAACGTCCTCTCCGACCTTGGCTTCTGGGTCGGCTTAGGCTTCTTCCCGCTCATCATGGGCGGGAACTGGAGGTACATCGTTGACACCCTGAGGTCTGCTAGGAGGGGCCCGTCTACCGAGGAGAGGGAGAGGGAGCCTATGCCCTACAGGTGGGCGTGGACGCTCTTCGCGGTCTGCTTCGTGCTCTTCCTAGTCTGGGGCTACGTAGGCTTAGGACTTGGATTAGCCGCCGGCATAATATGGCTGGTGTACTGGACGTTTACCCAGCTGGGCTTCGTCAGGATGAAGGCTGCAGGGTACGTCAACCGCGAGTTGGTGGACGACTGGATAGGGATAGTCTTCTACTCACGGATGCTGTACCCGCCCTTCATGAACCTGCCGGGCACCTTCGCGGACTTGAACGCGATCTACCCCAACCCCGACGCCGTATCTTACTACGGCATGCGGCACCTCTTCAGCATCAAAGGCTTCCTATGGGGCAACACTGACATGTACGCGGCTCACACCTTCATGGAAACCTATAAGGTAGGAGCCAACCTAGGAGTGAAGCCGCGGGACATGTTCAAGGCTGTCACCCTCGCAACGGTGATCGTCATAAGCGTAGCGCTGCCAGCAGGTCTCTGGTACTACTACACGTTCGGCATAAAGCCTGAAGGAATAGCTTACGAGTGGAGCCTCGGCGGAAGCGGGGCTGGGGCATGGACGATCCCAGGCTTCATGTGGGTCGGCCTGCCTCAGGATGTCGGCTGGAAAGTGGGCCTAACAGGCCTGCTAAGCTTCCTAGTGATGGGCGCCCTGGTCTGGCTTAGGTCGCACTTCATCTGGTTCCCGTTAAGCCCAGTGGGAGCCGTGATAGGCGTCCAGATAGCCTCCGTGATTATAGGCTGGGGCTACACCTACCTCGTCACGTACTTCCTTAAACGGCTAGCGTTCAGGGTGGGCGGCGTCAAGCTCTACGAGGACTGGATAGTCCCGGTGGCGGTAGGCTTCATCGTCGGCTACGCACTAGGCGTCTTACTCTGGGGAGTCGCCTCCATCGCAAGGTTCCTCTACGTGTAGGCAAACCCAAACATCCCCTCTTTTTATCACTCCGCCCTAACAGTTGCGAGCAGCGACCCGACCTGCCGAGTTGAAAACGTGTGAATAGTCCGCCCACTTAGTAGGGGGCCTTGGAAGAGAGCATGCCGAGTTACGACGTGGTCCTCCTGCATCCGCCCCGGGTCTTCCGCGAGGCTGAAACCGGCCTGAGAAGCCGGCTGCGAGGGGCGCTCAGCGGAGGCCGGCATCAGGAGCCTGCACCGCAGTATCCTCTCGTCTCCAGCGGGGCCTTCGGGCTTGCCTCTGGCTTAGCCGGCGAAGGCTTCAAGGTGAGGCTCTTCAACCTCGCCCTTGAACAGTTCCTCAACCCGTCCTTCTCCTTGGAAAGCTTCCTCCGAGGGGTTGAGTCGGAGATCTACTGCATCGGGCTAAACTGGTTCGTCCACTGCCCAGGCGCCTTGGAGGCCGCCCGGGCCTGTAAGGCTCTCCGCCCCGACTGCCTCGTAGTCCTCGGAGGCCTGACCGCTTCATGGTTCGCGGACCAGGTGATGGCGAGGCCTTTCATCGACGCGGTCGTTCTAGGCGAGGCGGACGAGAGCCTGCTCGACCTCGTGAAGGCACGCTTCGCGAGGCGCGACCTGAGCGAGGTGAACGGCCTATGCTACCGAGAGCACGGCCAGGTGAGGAGAACGCCCCCTCGTCAACCCCCTGAGAACATCGATACGCCTAACGGAGCCGAGCTGAGCCTCCTAGAACACTGGGAGAAGTACCTACGAACGAGCGCAGCCGGCTTCCGGGAGGGCAACGTGAGGGCCTTCTGGCTCTCCACAGCTAGGGGCTGCCGTTACAACTGCATTCACTGCGGCGGGGGCCGAGAAGCCTACCAGCTCTGGACCGGGCGGCCGGAATGCAAGTTCAGGTCTCCGGAGAGGATAGCGGATGAGATAGAGGAGGTCGTTGAGAAAGGCGTAGAGTCCGTCAAGCTGAGCCACGACCCTGAGATGGGCGGTGAGAAGTTCGCCTCTCAGCTCCTTCGCGAGGTGAAGGCGAGGCAGCTCGACTTCCAGCTCTACTATGAGAGCTTCCGGCTGCCCACAGAGGGCTTCCTGAGAGCGCTCCGCCGCTGCTGCGCGAGGGTGGAGGTCGGCGTCTCCCCTGAGAGCGCGTCTGAAGCCGTTCGAGGAACCGTTGGGAAAGACTTCTCAAACCATGACTTGCTCAAGGCAGTGGAGGAGATAAGAAGGCATGGCTTCGGCGTAAGGGCCTTCTTCTCCTTCGGAATGCCGGGAGAGACCTTCGGGGGCCTCCAGGCCTTCGCCTCGTTGGCGAGGGCTATCCTCGAGAGGGGAGGGGACGTGGTGCCCCCCTTCCCGTACACCATCGACCCTAACTGTCTGATGGCCGTGAACCCTGAACGGTACGGTGTCAACCTCCTCCTGAGAAGCCTCGACGACTACCTCGAGGCCTGCTCCTCTGAGGAAGCGATAGGATGGGTAGGCCACGAGACCCGTGAGTTGACAAGGGAGGGTATCCTGAGGCTTACCGCATCGGCTGAGGCCTACGTATCGCAGCTGTACCGACGGGCACGTTGAACAACGCTTTTAACGAGCCTCCCGCCAATTCGAGTGGTCGTATGAGCTTCTCGCTTGGGTACAACCAGGACTTTCTCGGTTTTTCCCGCCTGTTGGCGAGCCACGGCGAGAAGGTGGGCGAGGTCTACTTCCCGTTGCCAAGCAGAATTGGAAGCTCCGGTAGAGCCGAGTTCCAGCCGGACACGTACCCAAACGAGATTAAGCAACTCGTCAAGCTCTGCTCTGGAAATGGGATAAAGAGCTGCTTACTGCTTAACGCGAGCTGCGAGGGGAAGCATATCGGCGACCTACGGTCTATGTACCGCATCGTGGACTACGTGAAGGAGCTTGAGAAGCTAGGCCTTGAAGCGGTCATCGCGACGAACCCCTTGTACCTGATGCTTCTCGGGCAGGAGGCCCCGGGGCTGGAGCTGCAGGCCTCCGTGAACTGCTACTGCCAAACCGTTGAGCATGCCAGGCACCTTCAAGAGCTCGGCGCCACGGTTCTAACCGTGGACAGAGACATAAACCGAGACCTAGACCGGATAAGGAGGATCAAGGCGACGGGCTTAAAGATCAAGGTCCTATTGAATGAAGGCTGCCTCCTCGACTGCCCATTTAGGAAGATGCACTTCAACCAGATAGCGCATATCAACCCAAGGGACCCTGGGGAGCAAGCGGCCTACATCAGGTTCCGCTGCATGGCCTGCGTCAGCATCCTTGAGAGACGCCCAGAGATATGTTTTAAGTCACCGTTCATTAGGCCAGAAGACCTTTGGAGGTACCAGGACTTAGCGGACTACTTCAAGATAGCCTCCAGGACGACACCCACTGAAGTGATAGAGAGGCGTTTAGAAGCCTACAGCAAGGAGAGCTTCGACGGCAACCTCATATCTCTCTTCGAGACGGCTGGCGTACCGAAGGTCATCAAGAGAATTGACAACAAGAAGCTAGACCGCTACAGCTTCTTCGAGAAGATAAGCAGCTGCGAGGGAAACTGCGCTGAATGCGGATACTGCACCAAGCTACTGAAGGAGACCGCCGAACTTTGGGACCGCCGCTTAAGGTACAGTGAGAGAACGTTCCCCACACCTAGAGACCTCTGCATGTAGCCTTCCTTCCAGCTCGCCTCGCAAACGGCTCAGCTCCCCCTTAACCGGAGACACCCGCGGCTAAGGCTCGGGCTTAGCGGAGGCAAGGATGCGGCGGAGCTCTTCCTGAAGCTCCCCGTCGCCGTCTACCTCCCTGACGGTGGTTCCAACGTAGACTCTGCCAGTCCTCCCGCGAGGCCAAACCCAGCTCTCTACGCGGTGCCTGCGCCTTGAGAGGAGCCCTCCAGCATGGATGCGTCGAATCGTGAATCCGTCTTCTAACACTTCTATCTCTTCGGCCTTCACCCTCTCCGCGGCGCCGTAGCGCCTCTCCAGTTCCCTCCCCGGCTCTTCCAGAAACCACGTCGTAAGGCTCTCAATCTTGTCGAGACTGCCGCTCGGAGAAGGGTAGAGGTCAAGGTCGAAGAAGGCTCTCGGACCTTTGAAGCAGAGGAAGGTATGTTCAGCCGCGAAGGCCCGCCTCGTCAGCTGGTAGCCGGACGGCACGACCGTTTGAAGGCCCATGATCCTCCAAAGCCTCCATCGGTCCGAGG
>JAWCPE010000058.1:0-10858 GCA_038870415.1 Bathyarchaeia archaeon | reverse complement strand
CGGAGGGTGCATCTGCCACCTTACATTGCCGCCCTCCAGGCGGGGGCGCAGGTCGTGATGGCTTCGTTCTCCCGCTGGAATGGCGTGAAACTGCATGCCCATCGCTACCTGCTCACCGATGTTCTTAAGAGCGAGCTGGGCTTCTCCGGCTTCGTCGTCTCCGATTGGGGTGGAATCGATCAGGTCGATCCTGACCCTTACCGGGCGGCCGTGCTTGCCATCAACGCCGGGATCGACATGAGCATGGTGCCGCAGGATTATGAGCGCTTTATTTACAATCTGAAACGAGCGGTTCAAAGGGGGGATATCCCCCTGGGACGGAT
This sequence comes from Bathyarchaeia archaeon, assembly GCA_038870415.1. Lineage (GTDB taxonomy): Archaea > Thermoproteota > CALKCG01 > B24 > JAWCPE01 > JAWCPE01. The sequence continues at coordinate 10,535 of JAWCPE010000058.1, read as the reverse complement.
CGATGATGCGGTCGGTCGCATCCTGCGCGTCAAGTTCGCAGCCGGGCTGTACGAGAGGCCGATTCCAGATGGGTCTCTGCTGCCTCTGGTAGGCTCCGAATCTCATCGGCAGCTGGCGCGCCAGGCGGTCGCCCACTCGCTGGTGCTGCTGAAGAACACCGGACAAACGCTGCCTCTGGCGAAAGACCTCTCCACGATCCTGGTCGCCGGACAGGCCGCGGACGACATCGGCTTGCAGTGCGGTGGCTGGACGATCGAATGGCTGGGCAAACCCGGCGATATCACGCCCGGCACCACCCTGCTGGAGGGTATCTGCGCGGCGGTTTCCCCTTCCACGCAGGTGCATTATGGTCCACAAGGCAGGTTCGAACAGTTCCAGGAGGAGAAGGCGCCGGTCGGTATCGCCTGCCTGGCAGAGATGCCTTATGCGGAGGGGTTCGGCGATCGGGAGGACCTGAACCTGCCACCTGAGGATATCCTGCTCCTCGAACGCCTGCGGCCGCGCTGCGAGAAGCTGGTGGTGATCTTGTTTTCCGGGCGTCCCCTGATCCTCACCACGCAGCTGCCCCTGATGGACGCGCTGGTAGTAGCCTGGCTCCCCGGCAGCGAAGGGCAGGGTGTTGCCGACGTGCTCTTCGGCGACCTGCCCTTTACGGGAAGATTGCCCTGCCCCTGGCCCGAGAACATGGGGCAGATCCCGTTGCGCAACATGGATCGGCCTCTGTTCCCCTTCGGGTACGGGCTGCGGACTTGATAAAATTGAGTTGAACTGGAGACCCGCTCGCCAGGATCCTCTCTCCAGATTCCCCGGAGAAAAGCCATGCCACCCAACGAGCATCCGCCTGCGCCCTTGCAGAACATCCCCTGGGAAGACCGACCGCCAGGCTGCCAGGACGTGGTCTGGCGATACAGCGGCAACCCGATCATTCCGCGCAATCTGATCCCCACCGCTAACAGCATCTTCAACAGCGCTGTGGTGCCCTTGAAGGAAGGTTTCGCCGGCGTGTTTCGTTGCGATGACAAAAGGCGGCGGATGAACCTGCATGCCGGGCGTAGCGCGGATGGGATCCACTGGCAGATCGAGCCACAGCCGATCGAATGGGTCTTCAGCAAGCCGGAGCTGGCTCATTTTGAACACCGCTACGACCCACGCGTGACCTGGCTGGAGGACCGCTATTACATCACCTGGTGCAACGGCTATCATGGCCCGACCATCGGTATCGGCTATACCTTCGATTTCGAGACTTTCTATTTCTTAGAAAATGCATTCCTGCCCTATAATCGCAATGGGGTGCTCTTCCCGCGCCGCATCGGAGGCATGTATACGCTGCTCAGCCGCCCCAGCGACCGCGGGCACACTCCTTTCGGGGATATCTTCCTCAGCCGCAGCCCTGACCTGGTGCACTGGGGCGAACACCGTTTCCTGATGTCGCCTGCAGAACCCTGGGAACACACCAAGATCGGGGCTGGGCCCGTGCCAATCGAGACATCCGAGGGCTGGTTGCTCATCTATCATGGTGTACTCACCTCCTGCAACGGCTTTGTCTACAGTTTCGGCGCCGCCCTGCTGGACCTGGAAGAGCCCTGGAAGGTGATCCACCGCGGGAAGAGCTTCCTGCTCTCGCCGCAGACGCTTTACGAATGTGTGGGGGATGTCCCCAATGTGGTCTTCCCCTGCGCCGCGCTTCACGACCCGCCCAGCGGACGGTTGGCGATCTACTATGGCGGTGCCGACACGGTGACCGCCCTGGCGTTCGCCTATCTGGATGAGGTGATCGAGTTCGTCAAATCCGGGGGATAGCGAAAGAGAAATCCGCGAATTGCGCGGATTTACACTAAATCACCTTACATTCGCGTCGATTCGCGGATAAAAATCCCCCGTTTTCTGCGCAAAATCATATAAAATAAATCAGGTACGGTTCGCGGAATTTCAAGTCAATCAAACGGATAGGATCAGAAACCCATTCCCTATCACCCTCTAAGGAAGGACACCATGCTCAATCAAACCCTCGATCACGCCAGGATCATGACCATCGAAAGGCATATCCTGGAGGAACAGCGCAGCCATCCCGAGGCGACCGGCATCCTGACCAGCCTGCTCTACGACATCGCCCTGGCGGGGAAGGTGATCGCCAGCCAGACGACCCGCGGTGGGCTGGCGGAGATCCTGGGCAAGTCCGGCAATATGAACATCCAGGGTGAAGAGGTCATGAAACTCGATGAGCTGGCCGACCGCATGATCTACCGCCTGAATGACCACACCGGACGCCTGGCAGCGATGGCCTCCGAAGAACAGGAGGACGTCCTGCCTATCCCGCCCCAATATCCAATCGGTAAATATGTGCTGCTGTACGACCCGCTGGATGGCTCATCGAATATCGACTATAACGTCAGCATCGGCACGATCTTCGCCATCTACCGGCGCAAGACTGAGACCGGTCCCGGCACGCTGGAGGACTGCCTGCAGAAAGGGCGCGATCTGGTAGCAGCCGGCTATCTGATCTACGGGGCGAGCACCATGATGGTGTACTCTTCCGGGATGGGTGTCCACGGATTCACTTTGGATCCGATCGTGGGCGAGTTCCTGCTCACCCACCCAAACATCCGCATCCCGGAGAAACCGAAATACTACAGCGTCAATCAGGGCTACGAGAAATACTGGAGCGAGGGCATCCGCCGCTTCACCCATTACCTCCAGGGGGACGAACCCGATCTACAGGGGAATTACCGCAAAGGGTTATCCTTGCGCTACATTGGTTCGATGGTGGCCGATTTTCACCGCAACCTGTTGGGGGGTGGCATCTTCTACTACCCGGCAGACACCAAAGACCCGCGCTACCCGCATGGCAAGCTGCGCCTGTGCTACGAAGGTGCTCCGCTGGCTTTCATCATCGAACAGGCGGGCGGTCTCGCAACCGACGGCCATCGGAATCTGCTCGATATCCAACCGACAGAACTGCACCAGCGCACGCCGATGTTCATCGGCAATCGCGACCTGGTGGAGAAGGCAGAGGAATTCATCCGCTATTACGATGAGAAGTAAGATAACCACGAATCCGGTGAACATCCCGGCTGAGGGGCTGAATGTTGTGTATAAAGTGATGTATAATCAAGGCCGAGGTGATCCTTGTCCACACATATGGTTCGCAAACAGATTTATATCCTGAGACGGCAGGATGCCTTGCTGAAGCGCCTGTCCAAAGCACGCGGCGAGAGCGAGGCGGAAATCATCCGCCAGGCGCTGGAACGGGAGCTGGTTTCTACCCCCTCCCAGCCTGTCAGGGCCGATCGTTCCGCCTGGGAGGAGCTGATCTCTTTCCTCGAGAGGCGTCATAGGACTGCTTCTGGACGACAACCTTACCAGTGGAATCGCGAGGAGATTTACACCCAACGGGAAAGCCGCTGGCATCGAGACCAGGAGCAGGACTGATCCGTGCCACCTATCCTGATCGACACTAACCTGTTGGTCTACCTCTATGATACAGGATCGCCGGACAAAGCCACGCTGGCTCGGCGCATCCTGGAACATCTGGTATCGAATCGGAGTGGGCGGCTCAGCGTCCAATGTCTGGCTGAATTCTTCTATGTGTCTACTCGTAAACTAGATCCGCCGTTGAGCCGAGATGAGGCGATGGAACAAACCAGCCTGTTCACACGCATCCTTCCTGTTTACGATCTGACTCCCCTAATCGTTCTCGAAGCGGCTCGCGGCGTCCGTGACCATGGTTTACCCTATTTCGACGCCCAGATCTGGGCAGCAGCTCGCCTGAACCAGGTCAGCGTGATATTCAGCGAGGATTTTCGTGACGGCCAGGTGCTGGAAGGCGTGCGCTTCGTGAATCCGTTTTCCCCAGAGTTCCGCGTGGAGGAGTGGGCATGATCGAACTTGCCATCATGATCGAAGGGCAAAACGGTCTGAACTGGCCGCGCTGGCAGCGCATTGCGGCAGCGGTTGAAGACCTGGGATTCGTTGGCCTGTATCGCTCCGACCATTTCACCAACGCCAGCCCGCCGGATAAGGATTCACTGGAGCTGTGGGTCTCGCTGACCTGGCTGGCGAGCCACACCCGGCGCATCGAGTTCGGCCCGCTGGTCACGCCCATGTCCTTCCGCCACCCGGCGCTGACCGCCCGCATGGCCGCCGCCGTGGATGACCTCTCTGGCGGGCGCTTAACCCTGGGGTTGGGCGCTGGCTGGCAGGAACGCGAACACCGCGCCTTTGGCTTCGACCTGCTCGACCGGCGCGGTCGTATGCAACGCTTCGCCGAAGGCGTGGAAGTGATCAGCCTGCTACTCACCAGCGACGCGCCGGTGAACTTCGAGGGCCGGTTCTTCCGTCTGCAGGAGGCGATCCTGCTGCCGCGTCCGAGCCGTCCTGGCGGTCCGCCCATCTTGATCGGCGGCAGCGGGCTGAAGCGCACCTTGCCCCTGGCGGCGCGTTTCGCGACCCAATGGAACTGTATCCAGCTTCCGCCCGAGAGATTTCGGGAGGTGAATCGATATCTTGACGAGCTGCTCAAACAGGTGGGACGCCCACCCGAAGCAGTCCGGCGCACCATGATGACCGGCTGCATCTTCGCCAGGGATGAGGCCGAGCTGGAGCGCAAAGTGGCCGAACGCACACGCGGGGAAAGCAGCGCGGAAGACCTGCGCCAGCGCGGCGCCATCGTGGGCACACCTGCGCAGATCAGGGAACAGCTAAAGGCTCTGGAAGCAGCCGGCGTGCAGCGCCTCATGCTCCAGTGGCTGGACCTGGATGACCTCGCAGGGTTGGAGGGACTGGCGGAACTGCTCTATTAATTATTTATTCAAGTTTAGTAGGGTGGGTGGCAGCAGAATATTGAGGTGTTCAATCCAGTCTTTATGGCCGGTTTGTTTCGACCTTCTGCCACCCACCCTACCCATCAAGGGATGTCATTCCGAACCCCCGCATGTGGTATGCTGAAGCCCTGCTTCAGCACTCCAAAACCGAGGCGATGCCACATCTCCCGGAGGAATCCCCGAGGCTACACTCCTAACCCCCGCAGGGAGTTTCCGCACACTCTTACGGAAGATAAGAATATTTCGCCTATCGCTCCTGAGGGCCTTTATGGTATTATCAGGCAAGGTCGATTGGAAACGAAACCAGCCGGTCGATCGACCTGGTATCTGACAGGAACTTGCGATGAAGAAACCGCTGACCAGAATCACATTACTGGCGACCATCGGCTTATGGATGCTGCTCTCCTGCAATCTTCTGACCGGTTTGAATCAGGATTACCAGGAGGTGCGCGGCACAGCGCAGGCCATCGCCACCCAGGCTGAGCAGATCATCACCCAGGCGCAGGGGATCGCCACCGAGATCAGCGAGAGCGACGCGATGGCCACTGCCCGGGCGATCGCCACCAGAGAGGGTCCAGCATTGGTTGGCACCGCTCAGGCTCTGGCGACCCAGGCCGCCGAAGAAGGTTACCTGCAGACAGCAGAGGCTTTCATCACCAGCCAGCCGAGAGAACTGGTCGAAACCCTGCAGGCGATCGCCACCCGGGTGATCCATCCCTCCGGCGTCCCGGAAGATATTCCTCTGATCGCCGACGAATCAATGACCAATTTGTACGTCAGCGATTCCCTGATTTCGTATTACGCGAATCTCGACCTCCCCATCATGCTCGCCTACTATAAAGCCAGCATGCCGGTCATGGGCTGGGAAGCCGCAAAAACCGGCAATATGGAGTCCGATACCGCCGCGGTGCTACGGTACAGCAAACCTGACCGCACCGCCACCATCACCCTGACCGCCAACCCGCTCACCGACCAGACCATTGTGCTGATCGCCATCAATGCCCGCTGATCCCATCAATTCTCTCAAGGCATTTTTCACCCCCACATCTGTCGCCGTGATCGGCGCATCCACCCACCCCGAGAAGCTGGGCTATGCGGTCTTGAAGAACCTGGTTGAAGGAGGTTTTTCAGGACAAGGACGAGTTTACCCGATCAACCCCAAAGCCTCGGAAATTCTCGGTCAGCGTGCCTATGCTTCCGTTCAGGAGGTGCCCGATCGGATCGACCTGGCGGTGATCGTGATCCCCTACCCTCTGGTGCCGCAGGCGCTGCGCACCTGTGGCGAGAAAGGCATCCCGGCGGCGATCGTGATCAGCGCCGGTTTCCGCGAGGCGGGCCGGGAGGGACTCGAGCGTGAGCTCGAGCTGATCGAGATCGCCCGGCAGTATGGCATCCGTTTGATCGGTCCCAACTGCCTGGGGGTGATCGACACTTACACTCCGCTGAACGCTTCCTTTGCCGCGGGGACGCCGCCCAAAGGCCCAATGGCTTTCATGTCGCAATCCGGCGCCCTGGGGACCGCCGTGTTGGATATCGCCCTGGCAGGTCGGCTGGGGCTTTCCAAGTTCGTCAGCCTGGGCAACAAAGCGGATGTGGACGAGATCGATCTGCTGCAGGCCTGGCAGGATGACCCCGACACCCGCGTGATCCTGATCTACAGCGAAGGGATGAGCGACGGGCAAAAATTTATCGAGGTTGCCCGACAGGTGACCGCCAGGAAACCGGTGGTGGCGATCAAATCCGGGGTCACGCAATCGGGGTCACGGGCAGTCTCCTCGCACACCGGCTCGCTGGCCGGTTCGGAGCAGGCGTACCAGGCTGCGTTCCACCAGGCAGGGGTGCTGCGCGCCGATTCGATGCAATCGCTTTTCGATATCGCCCTGGCGTTGGGTTACCAGCCTCCCCTGCCCGGCGACCGCATCGCCATCGTCACCAATGCCGGGGGGCCGGGCATCCTTGCCACCGATGCGCTGGAGCGGGTGGGACTCAGACTGGCGCGCTTCACCACGGAGACCATCGCCAGCCTGCAGCATTACCTTCCGGATGCGGCCAGCGCTGCCAACCCGGTGGATGTGTTGGGCGATGCTCGCGCGGACCGCTACCGCTTCGCCCTGGAGAAAGTGATCGCCGACCCAAACGTGGATGGTCTTCTGGTGCTGCTAACGCCCCAGGCGATGACGGAGATCGAAAATACCGCCGAGGTAGTCGGCGAGATCGCCAGAAGCAGCGACAAACCGGTATTGGCTTGCTTCATGGGTGAAGCCAAGGTGGAAAGCGGGATCGCCTGCCTGCAAAAATACGATGTGCCTAACTACCCTTTCCCCGAGCGCGCCGCCCTGGCGTTCAAAGCTATGGCACAATATCAGGAATCGCGCAGCCGCCCGCAACCGCAATATGCCCGTTTCGAGGTCGATCGAGAGGCGGTGCGGAATGTAATCGGTAAGGTGCGCCAGGAGGGTCGTCCAGCGATTGGAGATGCCGAGGCGCGCCAGATCATGACCGCTTACGGGCTGCAGATCCCGCGCTCGGAGATCGCTGCCACACCGGAGGAGGCCGTGGAGGTCGCCCGGCGGATCGGCTACCCTGTCGTTTTGAAGATCGCTTCCCCCGACATCCTGCACAAGACCGATGTGGGCGGAGTCAAAGTTGATCTGGAGACCGCCGAAGATGTGCGCGATGCTTTCGAGTTGCTCGTCTACCGTGCTCAGCGCTATGTCCCGGATGCACACATCTGGGGCTGCCTGGTGCAGGAGATGGCGCCCGCCGGTGGTCAGGAGGTTCTGGTGGGGATGAACCGCGACCCGCAGTTTGGCCCGCTGATCACCTTCGGTCTGGGCGGCATTTTCGTGGAGGCGCTCAAGGATGTGACTTTTCGCGTCGCTCCGCTCTCGATCCAGGATGCGCAGGAGATGGTCAGCGAGATCCGCGCCCGGGCTTTACTCGACGGGATACGCGGCAAACCACCCCTCGATAAGGATGCCCTGGTCGAAGTGCTGTTGCGCGTGGGGCAGCTCGTCCTGGATTTTCCGGAGATCGTCGAGCTGGATATCAACCCACTGATTGTCTATCCAAAGGGCCAGGGGGCGATCGCTATCGACATGCGTCTGATTCTGGGCAACTAAGGAGAAGGCCTGTGAAATCGATCTATATCACTTCACTGGAACGTTATTCAGGTAAGACAGCGCTCTGCCTGGCTTTGGGCAGGCGGCTGGTCGCGGATGGCTACCGCATCGCCTATCTCAAACCGCTCTCATTGCAGCCCTGGCGGATCGGCAGCCATCTGGCCGATGAGGACGCTGCCTTTGTGCGCGAGGTGCTCGACCTGGAAGCCGAACCCTGGGAGCTCTCGCCGGTGATCGTCACGCCGGAGTTCCTGCGCGAGCGCCTGCAAGCAGCCGAAGAGGAAGACCTGATGGCGCGCGTGCTGAGCGCCTACGAGGCCGCCAGCGCTGGAAAAGACATCATCCTGCTGGAAGGTGGCGGCAGTCTGCGCGAAGGCCACGCCGTGCGCCTGCCCACTCCGGAAGTGGCCAGAAGGCTGAGCAGCTGTGTCCTGGTCAGCGTTAAATATCGCTCCGATATCCGCCTGCTGGATGACGCCCTCTCAGCCCGGGCGCGCCTGGGCGAACTGCTGTGCGGTGCGGTGATCAACCGCCTGCCGGCAGAAGCGGAAGCTTTCACCCGCCAGTATGCCATCCCCTACCTGGAAAAGCGCGGCGTCCAGGTGTTCGGCGCCCTGCCCGAATCGCGCAGCCTGGCAGCGCTGACAGTGAGGGAGGTAGCCGAACTGCTCGATGCTCAGGTGCTCACCAGGGACACAAACCTGGAGGCGCTGATCGAAAACCTGACGGTGGGTGCCATGACCGCCGAAGCCGCCCTGCACCGCTTCCGCGAACAGACCAACAAAGCCGTCATCACCGGCGGTGACCGCACCGATATCCAGCTGGCGGCTCTCGAGACCTCGACCACCTGCCTGGTCCTGACCGGCAACCTGCATCCCAGCCCCCTGATCGTACGGCAGGCTGAATCTATGGGTGTGACTGTGCTCCTGGTGCGCGAGAATACGCTGGAGACGGTCGAGGCGATCGAGCGCGTGCTGGGGAAATCGCGCATCGGGCAGGCGGACAAGCTGGCCGAGTTTCAGCGCCTTTTCGATGAACACGTGGATATGCAGCGGCTGTACGCGGCCCTCGGATTGGGTTAAGGTGGGGAGATCAGGTCGTTATAACCGAGCTGGTTGGATTCACTGGATGGGAGAGATAAAATGAACGTCTTCGAGGCAATCCGCACCAAGCGCGCCGTCCGGCAGTTCCAGGACCGGCTGCTGCCACAAGAGGCGATCCTGACCATTCTTAACGCCGGGAGGCGGGCGCAATCCTCCAAGAACACACAACCCTGGCAGTTCATCGCCATCACCGACAAAACGGTGCTTGCCGCCCTGGCGGAGACAGGGATGTATGCCAGCCACCTAGCTGGAGCAGCGTTGGGCGTGGCGATTCTGACCCCTGACCCGGCCTCCCGTTTCAGCATCATGTTCGACGCCGGGCAGGCCGCTGCTTACATGCAGCTGGCTGCCTGGGAACTGGGCATTGGCTCCTGCCTGGCTTCGATCTATGAGCCGGAGAAAGCCCGCCAGATCCTGGGTTTCCCGGCAGAATGGCATTTACGCATCGCGCTCTCATTCGGCTATCCGCAGGATGAGGCAGTGTTAACCCGTCCTCCGCGGAAGAGCGGAAGGCAGCCGCTCGAGAACGTGGTGCATTGGAACCGCTGGTAGGCGCGCAAAAACATCATCCGCGAATTTACGCGAATTTTACTTATCGAACCAATTTGCGCTGCATGGCGCAATTCTTGGATGGTTATTTATCCGCGAGTTCGATTCTTTCTGCTTTACACCTGGTTGGTCAGATAGTTCTCCAGGCCCATCTGGGCGATCTGGTCGCGCTGCATCTCTGCCCAGTCCACATGCCCTTCTTCCATGTTGAGAATGCGGGTCAGCAGGTCAGCCGTGGCCTGATCGTCGACCTCGTGAGCTAAGGCGATGGCGGCGTTGTAGGCACGCACCGCCCCCAGCTCGGCCTCTTGATCGTTGGTGACCATCTCGAGGACGGAGTTCCCGATCTTCATAGGGTTGAGCTTTGAGACGATCGGCGTGCCTTCCAGGAAGAGGATGCGCTGGATGAGCCATTCGGCGTGGTGCATCTCATCCTTCGCCTGACCCTCGATGGCTTTGTGTAATTTTTCGTAACCCCAATTGGCGCACATCTCGGAGTGCACCATGTACTGGTTGATGGCCGTGAGTTCATCGGCCAGGAGTTCATTCAAGACGGATAGAAGTTTTTCGTTGCCTTTCATGGTATGCTCCCTTCTTGTGTGACGGTGATAAAGGCTTCGGTATGGAAAGAAGTCGTGTAGATATTATAACCTTTATTACCCCCTATTCTTTTGCATCCAGGCGTTTTTTGGAGTGCTGTAGCCCTGCTTCCGCACTCCATAATTCCTCCACCGAGGCGCGTCCTCCAAGAGACATCTAATGCAAAGGCTCAGAGACGCGAAGTAAACCCCTTTTCCTTTGCGCCTTGGCGCCTTGGCGTTGTTTTTGGCCCAGTTCAAAGGATTACCCCAGGCAGGACCTCCGGTCAATTCTTAACGCAAAGACGCTGAGACACGAAGAACTTTCTTTTTCCTTTGCGCCTTGGCGTTTTTTGGGTCAG
>JAWCPE010000057.1:0-10901 GCA_038870415.1 Bathyarchaeia archaeon | reverse complement strand
GAGAGGTCTAACGGTATGACCTCATTCTTTGCTTCGTATAGGCCCTTGACCTTACCGAACTGTTCGAAGGAGTAGGTTACGCCTTTCTTTCCCATCTGACCGAAGTTTATCAATGCCCAGTGGTCTTGCAAAGTTCGCAGGTAGGGGACGAATTCCCCCAGCTCGCTCTTAAGAACAGGTTTGACCTGTTCAAGGTCTTCGAGGCTTCGAAATCTGTTGAAGCCTATCTTGATCCTAAGAGGGAACCCCTGGGGATCATCTATCCAGTACGATGAAGCCTTGTGGTCCTCAGTTTTGCTTATTAGTTTCCCATACAGCCATATCCCCTTAACCGTCCTGAACCCGCCATAGATGAACACGTCTTGACCTGGGACCAAAGCTTCCCATCTTACCCGATTGACGCCTCTATCCCTGAAACCCCATAGACCTTCATGAAGGATGGATTTGAAGTGAGGATGCTCAAAGTTGACGACGTTGATGATAGTCCCTTGATATGCCTGCCCTACATTCCTCAGGTCTCGGTGAGGCTCACCCATGCCCATTGACAATCTCAATTGCTTTATCCATCCCAAGTTGCTAGTAGAACGCTGATAACCCTTACGGTTACAAGGGATTACCTCTGCCTACTACATAGGTCAAACTCAGTTAGCGACATCCCTTGTTTTCACTAGGCAGTTGGTGTAGGCTGGCTTCCCGCGGTAGTACATTAATCGCTTTCCTGCTCGGGTGGGCTGGACGCACAAGCAGCAGGTTCGCCTATCATTCGATGCGAGGCCCTTGACGCTGCTTCTCGACGGTGGAGTCTGCTAGACGTTCCGTCGAGGCTGATGGTGCCCTCATCTTGGGGCCCATCTATGCTGGGCTTTTCCAGTCGTCTTCCCGGCATACAGTAAGGGAGCATCCCCTCCTTGGATGCCCATACTCCTCATAATCCGGAGCTGCGGTGTTCAAACCTGATGGCGGCGGGGTAGCCCTTATCCCCTTCGTCGAACAACTCTACCAACCCACGGGGAGGGTATTACCTTCTCTTGGGGATCCCATCAGGATCAGAACACGCGAGAGACAGCGCGCTGTCTCTTACGAAAGTATCCGTGCGTGGGTGAGTGTTGAGTGAGGACGGCTTCGACCCGGCTAGGCTGGACGTGAGTTGGCTGTCTGGAGGCGCCCTCTCATTGTTGGGGCCCAGCCTTCAGAGGCTCTAGGGCTCAGGCTACTCGGGGCTACGGGGTACAAGCAGCGGTTTATCCGGCTTCGCCTCTACAGGAGGGGGAACCGAAAAGATGAGGGATGCCCTAGGGCCCCTGCCAAAGCCTTCCATCATGGGAGAGAACCTGCCCCCTCCCATTCAACCCCTGCAAGGTGGTGTATGAACGACGAAGTCGTGCCGCGTGCCCCTCATCCTCAAGGTTCAGGTGGAACGCGAGGACCTCTACGCTCGGCTCCGAGCCCTCTTCCACACCCTAGAGGACCGGGTCGAGGACGGCCGGCTCAGGCCGCGAGACCGCCTGTTGGCCGCGAAGACCCTAGCAGACATCGTCATGAAAGCCCACGAAGTCGTAACCGCATACGAGGTCGAGGAGCTCGAAGCCCAGATAGAAAGGCTTCAAGCAGAGGAGACGAATACCTGAAGTCACATCCACTCAGGCGGACGTAGACGTCGAGCAGACCGATGAGACCCCGGCTCCGGGTCAAGATAGGCGAACGCCCTGCTCTTCGACCTCTGTGTGCTCCGTTTCCTTGTCCTGGCGGAAGATCAGGATATACTCATGAATCTTGTTTACGACGAAGACGTATGGGAAACCAAGAGGCCTCAGATTACTGTACTCCCTCCTTCTGTCCCAGATTATGATATCTTCAAGGACGAAACCGGCCTCCCTCATTCCCTGTACGATGTCTATATGGAAGGGTATAAACGCGTTCCCAACTCGGATATCCATGACGATTACGATGCATCGCTTCCCCGGCTTGAGTACCTCGCGAATCCTAGCGAAGATGATGTATAGAGCCTCCTTGAATTTCCCATAGTCCTGAATGTTGCCAAGGTCTGTCTCCAGCTCCGAGTATGGACGCGATTCCCTGTAGTCGGCCGTCCGCTTCCTCCGGTGAACATTCCAGTAAGGCGGCGACGTTATCACCAAGTCGACGGACTCGGGCTTCACGATCTCCGGAAGGAGAGCGGCATCAAGGCAGTAGACCTCTGGCTCCGGGATGCGTTCCGCTGTCAGTCTCTCTTGGGACAGCCTGCTCCTCGCAAGCTTCACGAAGGCCGGGTTTACGTCGAGACCTATGCCTTTCCTTCCCAGTCTCTTAGCAGCCACCAATGTGCTGCCGCTCCCCATGAAGGGGTCGAGGACGGTCTCCCCCCTCCTAGTGTAGATTTGAATCAGACGCTTACAGAGCTCCACCGGGAAGATGGCGGGATGGCGAAGCCTATTCTCCTCCGGGGTCTTGACTATATCCCATATGCTGATCGAGTAGCGAGTCCAAACCCTGCCGTCAAGCTCATTCAACGTCTTCTTATGGACCGCCTCTGTCTTCTCGGCCAACTCGAACGATTCCAAACCGAAGGGAACTATGCCTCTCTCTTCATAAATGCGTAGTAACCACGCTAGAAAAGTCGAACACGTCGTCTCCCCGCCTCGCGACGGAGGCCAGAACGCCGCCTACTCGGAGCCCCCTCCATCAGGCTCTTCAGCTCCACAACCTCAATCACGCTTTCTTTCCAACCGTTCTCTCGCCGTGCGTTGAGCTACTGTTTTCAAACCCATGAAGAGAGGCAAGTCTCCTATCCCCTCGTCGACCAACCCTTCTAACAAAGGGAAGGTAATACCTTCCCATGGGGATCCCGTCAAGATCAGAACACGCGAGAGAACACGCGCGCTCCTGAGACGGAAAGTATACGTGAGCGGATGTTGAGTGGGGCCGGCCGGCTTCGATCCGGCGGTAAACGGGTTTCACCGCGCCACGTGCTCCAGAACCTCCTCATCCCTCCCCGGCGAGGGGGTCAGCGAACCCGTTCTGCTTCTGGAGCCCTTAACGAGGCTCACCCTTGTCGTCTTAACCTGTCTAGCAGCCACCTAACGTGTCGCAACGCCACGCGTAGGCGGCCGAGGCTAGACCACGGCCCCACCGCTCAAGAAGCCGCGGCCCCACTTCTTAAATCTTCACCACCCACAGCGGCTCTGTAGAGGACCTTGTAGAATTCGTCTGACCCCTATCGAGAACGAGGCAGATGGTCGAGTGGAGCATGCCTCTCTTAGACATGTAGGTGAGCATCAGCGGGAGGTTTTCTACAGAGCCCTCACAGCTGTGTTGCGTAACCTCAGTTCTCGTACTTCCGGTCAGGCCTCCGTAGAGGCCGAGGGCGAAGAGAAGCGCCCGTCGACTACTCGAAAGCCCATCCATGCAGCACAACAGGCTCTGTAGGAAGCCTCTCAGCGGACAGGAACTAGATGAAACTGATGAGGACCTCTACAAAGCCAGACAGCATCGCCGCGAGAGAGAAGCGGAGGGTGAAAAAGACAGCCTACGCCCCTCCGGCGTCCGAGCAGCCGAGTTTACCGACGAGGGAGCCGCGAGAGTCGAGCCGCCTTCAGCGGCTAGTTCCCCTCCTCCAGCTCGTAAAGGTCCAAGTCGAGGTTAAGGGATGCTTCCTCGCTCTCGTAGGAGGACTGGTCAAGCTCGAAAAGCTCCAAGGTGAGGGCCCCCCGCAGGCGTGGCAGTCCCCCTGGCTGTCCGCGAGAAGATTCGGCCACCGTAATGGTTTGGCCCTGTGGAACCGGCGTCACAGTGGGCAGGAGGGCCTCCTCATGCCGGAAGGCTCTAGGTTCAAGGACAAGGCCCTGGCTCAAGGCAGCTCTCCGCCCCCTAGTCATGGCTCCAGTTCCGTGAAGCCGTTAGGACGCCTCTCCCAGACCTCACTGGACAGGAGGTCCCTCACGGCACTCCTGATCGCGTCTGCACGGCTGTAGTAGAGCCTCTCGTTCACGAGGCTATCCAGCTCTTTCAGGTACGTCTCGGGCAGGTGGAGCGTGATTAGTTTCACTCAACTCCCCTCTCTCAGCGTCCAAATCGTCGGCAGCCCGAGAATAAGAGTGAACGTATTTAGATTGAAATACGATTTAAATACGAATCGCCCCTTACTATTTAAGCCTTCAGAGGAAAGACGACCTCAGCAATTGCGCAAACATTGAAAACAAGCCGGCTTCCCAGCGGAAGCCTCCAAAGACCCAACAACTCACGCACCTGGCTTTGTCCAAGAATGCGTCCGTAAGCCGCCTGAACACGCTATCCCTGAAGCCTTGTTTCAGACCTGTACTCAAGCCAGTTTCTCCCCGCCCGTTTCGAAAACGACGCGATGGTCAAGCCGCAAAACTGGACTGGCTCGCGACCTGAAACTATGCTGCGCCGAACCGCCTGCGGGCCACTCTTCAACCTCGTGCAGTTATGGCCTCCGCCGACAGGGGGGACGATCGCTAGCGTGTCGCCGTCCCTGAGCTTCGTCTCGAATCCTTCCATCTGGGCTATGCTCCGCCCGTTAACTAGGAACTGAAGCTGGAAACCTGCCGGTTCCTGCGCGAAGACGTACTCCCTATACGCTTCTCCGTGCCTTGCGGAGAGCGCTTCGAGGGCAGTCCTCACGGTCGCGCCACTCTCAAGCTGGAGGCTTTCCTCACCCGTGCCGGTGATCTCCCTCAGCCGCGTGAAGAACCTTACCCTAACGATCAACCAATACACCAGAGACGCGGGCGCAGCTGTTGACGAGTCAGCTAGCCCCAGCAGAAAAGGCTTTGCCCAGCTGGCTAGCCGCAGAGACCTCAAAGATGGTACTTCGCCGAACTACGTGGTTTTTCATCCCTGGCAGAAAGACGGCTACTCTCCGTTCACGGAGTGACGGGGGCCAGAGGTGTACGAAGGCCTGCAGAGGGCTTCCGTGCCAGAGAGAGCCTTGGCGTTGCCGTGTAACGTACTTGGCTTAAATAGGCGCTAAGCCTACGGAGAGGACGACCCATCTTGGAGAGCAGCATCTTGCTCAGCCCCATCCGTTTAGGAAAGGTCGAAGTTAGGAACCGCGTCGCGTTGGCGCCGATGGGCACAGGGCTGTACAACCGTGATGGAACCGTCACTAAGGAGACGATCCCTTACATTGAGGCTCGTGCTAAGGGCGGCGTTGGCCTCGTGATAAGCCAGTTCACCCAGGCCGCTAGGTATCAAACCTTCACGCTGATGGGCGCGTTTGAGGACCGGCTTATACCCAGCCTCAGAGCCTACGCGGATGCCGCTCACAGATATGGGGCGAAGGTCTTCCTCCAGATAGCGACGATGGGGGGCGCTGACCCTCTGGGTTCATATGCGCCCTCTGCCCTCGCTCTCCCTTGGTATTTTGTCCTCCCTAGAGAGCTGACCAAGGAGCAGGTCGGTGAGGTCATAGATGACTTCGTTCAGGCAGCTCTGAGAGCCCGGAAGGCGGGGATGGACGGTGTTGAGCTGCACGGCGCGTACGGCTACCTGATCGCCGAGTTCATCTCGCCCTTCAGCAACAGGCGAAGCGACGAGTACGGCGGCAGCTTCGAGGGAAGGATGCGCGTCCCAGTCGAGATCGTGCGAGGCATCAGGCGGGTCTGCGGAAACGACTTCCCTGTAGGGTTCAAGTTCAACGCATACGAGGATGTCCCAGGCGGCATCGACCTTGAGCTAGGCGTCAAGGTAGCTAAGAGAATGGTAGACGAAGGGGTCGTCTACCTCCACCCCGTCCCCATGGCTTCGAAACTGGCAACCCTAGGGCTCTCAAAGTACCCGGCTATGCCTATCCTCTACCAGCCGCAGGAGATAACGATACCCTTAACCGAGTACGTGAAACGGAACACTGGAGACATACCGGTCATCGCCGCAGGCGGGATTAAGGACCCAGGCCTCGCCGAGAAGATCCTCGCCTCAGGCAAAGCGGACATGGTCGCGCTTGGGAGGGCCCTCCTAGCGGACCCTGACTGGGTGAACAAGACGATGGCCGGGAAACGCATCTGCCCTTGCATAAGGTGTAACGTCTGCCACTACGAAGCCGTGGCGAAGACCAGCAAGATCACGTGCACCGTGAACCCGCATCTGATGAGGGAGGCTGAGGCTCCTCACAAACCGGCTGAGAGAGCCAAGCGCGTAATGGTCGTAGGCGGCGGCCCAGCCGGGATCACCGCCGCACTTGCAGCTTCGCGGAGGGGCCACAAGGTAGCTCTCTACGAGAAGGCTGAGGAGCTAGGAGGACTGCTAATCGCAGGCTGCAGGCCGCCCTTCAAAGCCGACATACGCGAGCTGCTGAACTACCTTCGCGGAGAGATCGCCGACAGCAACGTCGAAGTGAAGCTCGGCGAGGAGGTCACTCCGGAAAAGGTTGAGGAGCTTGCGCCTGACGCGTTGATCGTGGCGATCGGGGCTTCGCAGATGACGCCGCCTGTCAAAGGGCTGAACAACATGAAGATGATGCACGTGACGGAGGCTCTGTTGAACCCAGAGCGGGTAGGTAAGAGGCCGCTGATCGTTGGCGGCGGCGCGACGGGGTGCGAAGCCGCGCTCTACTTGGCGCAGCAGGGCAGAGAGGTCACGATAGTCGAGAAGCTAACGGAGCTACTACCACTCGAGGAGATGGGCTACAAGTACACAACCGGGGTCCTCGCAAGGATGCTTATGGAAGCAGGAGTAAGAGCCTGCACCAATTCAGAGGTAGTCGAGGTCACCCCCTCCTCCGTCTTGATCCGGTTCGGAGGCATGCCGGTGGAGATCCCGGCCGACACCATCGTATTCGCGATAGGACTCAAGCCTGAGGAACACGTAGTAGAGTCCCTCAAGGCCGCGTGCAGCGAGTCGTACGTAATAGGCGACTGCGCAAGCCCGAGACGCATCGTCGACGCTATCCACGAGGGCGACGAGATAGGAGAAACGATCTAACGCCATCCCTGTATGTCAACCAGACTGAAAGCTTCCAAGAGACAGCAGACAGAGGCGTTGGACACGATCGGGGCTCCGTAGCCTAGCTCCTCTGGACAGGCCTACAGAGGACGATTAGGTCCCTCAGCTCCGGGTTGTCGAGGGCCATCTCCAGGTGAAGTCCCGTCGAGGACAAGAGTTCTCTTACGTCACGCGTCTGGAAGCTCTTCTTCAGAAACGTGATCAACAGTCTACCGTCTGGGGAGACTACCCTCATCGCCTCTCTTAGGGCTCGTTGAGGTGAAGGCAGGTTCTGAAGCACTGTGACGGCAAAGATCATTTGGAAGATGCCCGCGACGAACGGTAGGTACTCAACATCGCAGCAGACCAAGGCGACGTTCCGCCTTGCGCGAGTCCGACGAGCCGCCAGGCTCAGCAAACGGACCGAGATGTCTGCACCGACCGCCAGACCGACCTCAGGCGCGAGCAGCTCTAATAGGCGTCCTGAACCGCAGCCAATGTCAAGAATAACCCTACCCTTCCCGGGGAGGGCTACCCTCAGGGCGGCCTTGTGCTTCTCAGCTTGTTCCAGCTCGTAAGTCGCATCGTACGCGTCAGCTGATACCTGATATCTCTCCCTTATCCTCCTCTTCTCAGCCCATTCGTTCTGATCCGTGTCACGAGGAAGGTCCATAACGCCGTTGAATGAGGGGGGAGCTGTTTTAACTCAATCTTCTCGTTTCTTTAGGGAGACCTTTGCGGTTTCTCGATGAGTTTCCGTTTCTGTAAGATGGCGCCATCCCTGTGATGCGGCGCGCGGTAGACGGTGTCACCTGCCTTCTCGAGTTCTCTAGCCTCATCGGCCAAGGTCGCGGCGGCTCTCATCATCTCGTGGGCTGAAGCCACGATGGGCGTGTACCTCTCCCATTCTTTGACGACGAAGCATCCCTCTGTGGTTAGGTCTGCTACGCGCCGGGCCATCTCGTAGGCTGCCATCGCCTTCGCCTTTGCGTAGGGGTTGGTGAACCGCGCCGCAGCCACCGAGGACTCCTTATCCACAATCAGCCTTGGAAGGGCGGGCTTCTCCCCCTTCTTTGAGGCCTCTATGAGCCTGTCCAGCTCAACTTGGAAGATGCTGAAGACCCCTGTCGTCGCCAGCACCTTGAACAGGTCCGCGTTGAAGAGGCTCATCTCGACCGGGTCTAGAAACTCACGCCTAGCCCCTATCATGGCGTCCGCCAAGACGATTATGTACCCGAGCCCTGCATCCTCCAGCTCTCTCGTGATCTTCCGAGCCGGAGCATCCGAGACTACCACAAGCGGGATGCCTGCCTTAGCTACAAGCTCCCTGAGCCGAGCAGGACCTGGCAGGGACGCGTTAGGACTCGTCGTAACAACGAAGCTGGGAGCGTACCCTACGATCAGCCTAGCTACCCTCTCGGCGTCAGCCGGGCTCATCTTAGCCCCAGATGAGACGACTGTAACCTCTACGTCTTCCCTGTCAGCCCGCTCATCTAGGAGGAACTCCAGAAGCGGCGCTGAACCTATGTTCCCAATCTTCGCGAATCCAATTCTAACCGTGGACATGTTGAATCGCTGAGGTTGGCAGACTCCTAAGCCTTTAACGTTTTCGGATCGGGCGGCTGTATCCTGAAAGTCTGCTTCGCTCCTCTGCCCAGCCAGCCGTAGGTCGAAATAGCGCCATCAAGAAGAGAAGAGTTACAAGCCTCTAGGACACAGCCGGGTCGGGCATGAGGATCGGCCATGACCCAACTCTCTCTAACCCGGCAGGAGTCTAGACGGCACCAAAGCGACCGTAACCCAGTTATGCAACACAGCACGGAGAGGCTGTCAACTTAAGGGGGGATGGCTGCCGGCCTCTCCTGTAGGGCTTGGGTCCTACTGAAGGTGGACTGGACGCTACCCCGTTGACGGGTCTCTTTCGAGGATAGAAGAGTCTTTCGGCGCCAGTGTAAACCCGCCGGGCTGAAGGCCTTGGCTACAGCCCTACACCATGCAGGTCTATCGTCGAGGAAGGCTGAGGGTCTGCTTCGCGGTCTAGGCTAAATAGCGAGAGCGAGTGAGCCATGAGTCTACCAGGAGTTGGTACCTGAGGCTGCGTGCCTTCACGTCCATCCTTGGAAGGAGGGTTAGGGAGTCCGCGGCCTTGGATGAGGCGAAGGTGAAGGTTGAGGGTTGCCATGCCTACGTGTGGGCGGCCCGAGACGAGAGGTAGCTTCCAAGGAGGCCCTCGCTACCTGCCCCTCCTACGCTAGGCCCAACCTTGCGGCGTGGCTCTTCCTAAGGATGGAAGCCCATCCAGCCGTCCACAACCTGCTCGCATTAAGTTGACAGCCTCAGCACGGAAAAACGGTAGGTTAATATGGAAGAGCTCTCACGGTAGAGAGCTGAGTTAGCTCTAGAGGGATGAGCGAGCTAAAACCGGTCGAACCGTTTTGTCTCGTTTCTCTCCTCGGAACGTGACTCTATAATGGGAAGCGAGGTGAGCAATGGAATGGGATTCTCCCAGAGAGGCTATGGAAGACCGGCGCCTGTCGAGATGGGCAAGGAGTACGACGTCACCATCACCGAGATGAGCCGTCGCGGAGACGGCATAGCGAAGATACAGGGCTTCGTCATCTTTGTGCCGGGCACGAAGAGAGGCGACCAGGTTAAGATCCGCGTAACGAGCGTCGCCAACAGGTTCGCGCAAGCCGAGGTCGTCTAGGCCTCATACCACGCCGCTTTTTTCTCTGCGGCGTCCTCCTTTTCTCTTGGCCATGTTCTTCAGCCCCGTCAGCGATGAGCGATGTGGTCTGTTCATGAGACTAGAAGAGTGACGCGGTTGGATAGACCTATATCCTAGGATCGGCCACGACTAGATGACTATGTATGAGAGGCCGCGTTTCGCCACCTCATACGTGATCTGGCTGTTCTTGCTGTTCGTCGCCTTGCTCGTCGCATTCTCAGGGCTCTACGTCTGGCTCGAATGGTCCATTCTCCAAACCATGTACCAAGAAAAAGCCGGACTCGACTGGTTCGCGACCGTCTTCTACCACGACTACACCTTCCTCGTAGCTGGTCTCCTCGCGCTCCTAACGGTGAACCCTCGACTCGGCCGAAGCGACCTCTCAGATGCCGTAAACGGGTTGCGGACGCTTCAACGGATGCTGATGGACGTGGAGACTGCCCCGGTCATCTCACTTGGGCCTCGGCGCACCCTCTGGGCCTTCTGGCAGCTCGTCAAGTGGTCTATCGCCTTCACCTTCATCGCGTGGCTTAACGGGCTGCCCGTGCTCGGGAACGTGACAGTCCCGGCGTATGCCGCCGCGAAGGGGCTTGGCAGCTGGGCTCAAGTCCCAAGGGTCTTCCTCCTCCCGCTATTGCCGGTGTCGGCGACGGAGCTCGTCCAGCTGATGCCCACCCTGGAGATCCAGTACAGGCTGACCTATGCGGCCTTCACAGCGGCCTTCACCGTCGTGGCGGTGAGGGCTGGGCTGAAGATTCTGCCTGACTTGGTGATGCGGCGGAGGAACGCCGCGATCAGGGACCTCTTCCTCATCCTGACCAGCATAGCGGCGGTAGTGGTCATCTGGGCTCCGTACTGGAGCATGGATATAACCACGCCGTACGACTATACGATCTCCGTGACGCTTCTCGCTGCTTTCCTCTCTACGGCGGTCTACTACCACCTTCGACGCGACCGGAGCAGAGGCTCCTTCATACAGCGTAGGAGAACCGTGGCGATAGCCCTAGGGATCGCTCTTCTTATCGTAGTTGGTGGCAACATGGCTGCTATCGGCATATACCGGCTGAACTGGAGTAACATGTGGCTTGAGTACGAGTGGGCGCCCTTAACGCAGAAGATGATCGCGGTTACGCGCTGGGCCGCAGGGATACAGGGCGTCCGGGAGCGGCCTCTAAGCCAGGTGCCAGCGGGGAACGTGACGAAGACCCTCTCCTTAGTGCGGCAGTGGGACCAG
>JAWCPE010000056.1:0-10940 GCA_038870415.1 Bathyarchaeia archaeon | reverse complement strand
CAGCGTACCTCTCAACAGGAGCCCCGTGAAAGCGGCATATGACCGTCCTGCCTACCTGTAGGGCTTTCTCCACCATCTCGTCGCGCGGAGTCCCCTGCGGTGTGACGAGGAAGAGGTCTATGTCAGCTTCGCCGCTCAGCCACGTATCCTTAGCCACTGACCCGAACAGCTCAACTCTCGCGTTGAACGATGTGTCGCGGCACTGTCCCCTCGCTTCATGAAGAAGTCTCTCAACTAGGGAGTGGACCCGTCGCTTCTCCTCAGGGGAAGGCGTGACCCTCGCCGCCACTTGGTCGCAGATCTCAAGCGCTAACCTTTCCGTAGGGGACATTGCACTTCCAGCTCGTGGCATACGCGCTATCACGTCCTTGCTTAAGCAGCATTCCGGTAATCGTTAACCCTTGGAAGGAGCGGTGCACTCGATCCGCCTAGCTGAAGCTCTTCTCCTTGAGGGTTGTGTATATGGGGCCTTGCGGGGTGAGGACGCTCTTCTTCAGTTTGAGGCTTTGAGCCGTGAAGGTTCCGAAGGTGTAGTCCGCCTTTCTCGCGATATAGTCTAGGAGGGCCGCTCGGTCTCGGACCGCTTTAACCCTTGCGATTGTAAGGTGGGGCGAGAAGCCTCTCGGCTCCCTCCTGAAACCAGCCCGTTCGAGCTTAGGCTCCAGCATGTTGAAGAGCGTGGCCAGCTCAGCTGCACCCTCCTTAATGCCGGCCCAGATGACTGTGATATACTTCGAGTCCTCGAAGAAGCCTAGTCCCCTAAGCTCCACCACGAATGGAGCGACATGAAGCTCCTCCATCGCGGCTTCAACAGACCTGACCATCCCGGGGCTAGAGTCGCCTAGGAACCTCACCGTGATATGGAGGTTCTCAGCTGAGACCGGCCTCAAGTCGTTGCCTGTCCCCAGCAGGTCCCGACCGGCAGCGACAAGCCGGTCCAGTATGCCTGCGTCTGGGATGTCGACCGCCAAGAAACACCTTACGGATTCCGCGAGTCGCATGGGTTTTCTCCTATGCGAGGAGAAGATTCGCTGGC
Organism: Bathyarchaeia archaeon; assembly: GCA_038870415.1. Classification (GTDB taxonomy): domain Archaea; phylum Thermoproteota; class CALKCG01; order B24; family JAWCPE01; genus JAWCPE01. The sequence goes on along the minus strand of JAWCPE010000056.1, from coordinate 9,904 downwards.
CTAGGATAAAACGTTGAGGTACCAGTCTGGCCAGAAACCGCTTAGCTGCGGAAGGGTCGACCGTCCCGAGAAGGGTGGCTCTCCTCCGAGAGGGACTGGGACCCGTGCTGTGAACTTTAGGTTTCAGTTTTGGGGAGCCCTATCCCTCCTGAGGGCCGCCGAGGATAGGCTTATCTGGGTTCTGTTTAGCTAGTAGAGCTCGCTTGGAACGCGAGGGTTCTTGTCCGTAACCGTTGACGCGTCGATGCCAGTCGGGTTGGGCCTAGTCGGCTTCGCCGCAGGGTTCACGCTCACCCTTCTGCTTGTACCTAAGGTTGCCTCGTACATGAGGCGGAAGGGGGTAGTGGGTGTCGACGTTCACAAGCCTGACCGACCTGAGGTCCCTGAGATGGTAGGTGTAGTCATCGTCCTAGGAGCGGTAGCATCAGCTACGGTTGTCTCAGTCCTTTGGCAGACGCACGCTGAGGGGTTCTTCGCCTTCATCGCTACCGTGCTGATCGCGGCAGTCATAGGGGCGGTCGACGACCTGAGGGGGTTGGGGCCGAAGACGAAGCCTCTCTTGATGACGCTGAGCTCCGTACCGATACTGCTGCTTGGCACGTACGACCCTCATCCGGTTCTTCCATTCGTAGGAGCTACTAGGCTGACGATCGTCTATCCGTTACTCGTGCCGGCAGCCATATCGGTCACGTCCAACGCGATGAATATGGCTGACCCAGTCAACGGGGTGATGAGCGGCACGTCAACCATCATCCTCGCCGCCCTCCTAGTCTCCTCTATACTCCTGGGTCGAAGCGAAGCCCTACTGCTCTCGTCGCTAATGTTAGGGACCGTTCTGGCTTTCTTCTGGTACAACCGGTATCCATCAAGGGTCTTCTCAGGCGACATAGGCAGCCTCTCCGTAGGAGCAGCCATAGGCGCGATAGTGGTGATGGGACAGCTGGAGGTGGTGGGCATCGTGGCGATGATGCCGCAGATCATGAACGCCTTCTACATCCTCTCAAGTGTAGGAGGACTCCTCGAGCATTCCACGATGCCCGAGAGACCTGTAAAGGTTCTCCCCGACGGTAGACTGGACGCCAACCTGAAGCCTGAAGCCCCCATGACCTTGACGAGGATCATCCTTGCACGTGGCCCCCTGCGAGAGAAGGAGGTCGCAGACCAGTTTCTCCGCTTGACCATCTTCACGGCTTTCCTCGCGATCCTTACGGCTCTGGTAATACGGGGCTATCAACGATGAGAGTCGCTGCTAACCTGTACATTGTTCTGCTACTGGTCTGGTCGAGTATGATGCTTGGGTTCTACATGGTCTTCGGCGTGGTCTTGCCTGCCAAGCTGCCATTCGACGATATGAGCCTCCCAGGAATAGCTGGAGTCATCAAAGTGATCGTTGGTGCAACCCTCAGTCTTCTCTGGCTTCAGTGCTGGAGAATGCTCACATATCGGTACTTCCGAAGCGCTGTCAGAAGCCGTCAGAAAGAAGCCGAGGCTGAACAATAGAGTGTGTCGTCGCTGTAAGATGGCGGGAATCAAGCGAGGCTCTTGAGGGCTATCTCCTTAAAGGCCCGGTAGCTCTCCTTGAGGGCATCAATACCCACCAACCCGTAGCTAAACGGGCAAAAGGAGAAAGGCAGACTTTCAGGATGAAGCCTCGTAGGGAAAAGGCTCTTATCGCAGATATGGAAAGGCTACGGCTCGAGGTGTATTGTCAATGTCGGCAATCGATGCTTACATCAGGGACTGGAGGCAGGCCCTACCGACGGAAAGCCACGGCGCCTTGATCGAGCGCCGCATCTTCTCGAAGGTCGACCCGGCGAACCCTTCTAAGCCCGGAGCAGTCATGCAGAACGTGAAGAGCTTCTCGAGGGCGGTGCTTGAGGGTTACGTGGCGACAACACCTACGGCTCATGAAGGTGAGCAGGAGATCCTCTACGTCGCAGACGGCGAGGGAAGAATAGAGTCTCAAGGCATTACAGAGAAGCTTTCTGAGGGCTCAGCGGTGCTGGTCCCGCCAGGGGTCTCCCACGTGATCGTGAATGAGACACGTAACCCTCTAGAGCTTCTGGTCCTTACCGAGGATGTCCCGCCGGAAAGCATGAGTAAGGTCGGAGAGAGGGTCGTTGTCAGGAACTACCATACGCTTCCAGTAAGTGTGGGGGGACACTGGTGCCACGTCGTGAGAGGCCTCTTCGGAAGCAACGACGGCTTGGTCACGCTTCACAGCGTTCTAGTCGTCTCTATCGACGGCATGAACATCGGGGAACCCCACGCCCACGGCCCAGGAACAGACGAGGTCTGGTACCAGCTGAAGGGGACGAGCCTCCTCTTCCTCGGAAGGGAGATCAGGAGGCAGCATCCAGGGGAGGCCTTCATGGTCCCTCCTGACGGCCAGACACCTCATTCCTCGATCAACGACACCGACGAGCCGATGCAATGGTTCTACTTCGCCCACTACGGCAGGTGAGGGGGCCTCCAGCCGCTTCCCAAGACCACTCCCACCCCCAGCAACCTATCGGTGTTCAGCCTCGGAGACCCGTTACATTCAAACAGGCAAGAAGGCATCCGGAACGAGAAGACGAAGAGTGGCATCTCAAGTCCAGCAAGTCGTAGAGCGAGCGGAGAGGTGGAAGCTTGCGTGTTCGCGTAGAGATCTTCGCCATAGGGAGCGAGCTATGCTATGGGAGGGTCTACGATACGAACTCCTTCTGGATCGCTGATCAGGCTACCCGGCTTGGATCGGTCGTTCAGAGGATAACCTGCATCCCCGATGATGCTGAGGGGATCTGCGCCGCTCTGAGGGAAGCTCTGACCAGAGGGGGAGACTTCATCATCCTAACTGGTGGCCTAGGCCCAACCTCAGACGACCTGACGATCGAGGCTCTGTCGAGGCTTCTCGGCGTCGAGGTTATCATCAACCAGGAGATTCTCCAAGCCATGGCTGAGAGGCGAGGCGTACCCGTCGACGCGCTACCGCCGAACCTAGTGAGGATGACGCGCTCCCTCAAAGGCGCCGAGTGCCTCCCGAACCCCGTCGGTTGGGCCCCTGTGACCGTGATTGAGGCGGGGAAGGCCACGATCGCGGCTCTCCCCGGTCCGCCTAGAGAGATGCAGACATGCTTCACAACGTACATAGCGAAGAGGATACAGGAGAAGACTCGATGCTGCAGTGTGGCTAGACGAGTGCTGGTAACGATGTACGAGTCGCAGGTCTCACCGCTGACAGACGAGGTGATGAAGAACGTCTCCGAGGTATACTTGAAGCCCCTCGTGGGCGAGTATCAGCGCGACCGCGGGCTGCCGGTCGACATAGTCGCCTTCGCTGAGGACGAGGACGCCTGCCGAGTAAGGATGGATGAAGCCGTGAGGCGGCTCGGAGAGCTTGTCGCCCAGAAAGGAGGCCGCCTCGAACAAGCAGCTTAGCGAGCGTCACCTCGTGCTCGGGAGCCCCAAGCTGTTTATAGGCGTCCTAGACCGAGCAGCGGCAGACACCTTAGCGAGTAGACGCTTACTTGCTTATCTGGCGAAACACTAAGCCGGGGGGAACCGGTCGTGAAGTCTAGGGATCGCGTCCTGAAGGCGATATGGCATGAGGAGCCTGACAGGGTGCCGATGATAGAGCCCTACGGGATCCACGCCCCCACCGCAGACCTAGTCCTCGGGAGACGCTGCGTCGCAACCCATCCGTTGCGCACCGTTCAGCTCAGGGCGGAGGGCAGGATTCCGGAATTGAGAAGGGCCATCGTGAATGACAGCTACGAGCTGGTGAAGAAGCTCGGGTACGATGGCGGGGGCATCGCTTTCCTCCCTACAGAGCGAGATGAGAGGCCTAAGATGCTAGGACCTAACAAGTGGGCGGAAGGCTCATCCGTCTTCGTCTTGGCTGAGAAGACAGGCATCCCTTTCGAGGTTGACTCAGAGATTAGACGGAGAGGTTTGACGGCGTTCGAGGAGTACGTGAAGGGCCTCGAATCGGAGGGACGTGACGAACGCACATCCGAGCTGGCTCGGCGACTCCAAGATTACGAGGAGAACCTCGGGAGGCTCTGGAAGGGGCTCGGCGTCCTCGTCTACTCGGGGATCAACGGCACAGCCATGCCGACCCTGACGACCTCGTGGCTGCCCCTATACCTGACGTGGTTCTACGTGAAACCGGTCCTTGTGAAACGCTACCTCCAACAGATGACTCTCCGAAACGTTGAATGGATCGAGCTTACCGCGGACTTCGGGGCTGAGCTCTTCTACGCGGGCGGAGATATAGCGTCGAACCAAGGGCCCTTCATATCGCCCGCGCACTACCGGGAGTTCCAGCTGCCCATGATCAGGGCCGTCTCAGAAGCCGCCCATAAGAGGAACGCGTACCTCTTCACGTCGAGCGACGGGAACCTCTGGCCTATCGCTGAAGACTTCCTCGTAAACTCCGAAGTTGACGGTTACATGGAGATCCAGGTCACCGCAGGCATGTGCCTCTCGAAGTTGAAGGAGAAGCTAGGCGACAGGCTCTGCCTCAACGGGAGCGTAGACGCGCAACATACACTCGTCCACGGCTCAGCGGGCCAGGTAAAGGCGGAGACGCGGAAGGTGATCGAGACGCTCTCCCCCGGCGGCGGCCACATCCTGAGCACCAGCAACAGCGTACACCCAGGCGTGAAGCCGGAGAACTTCTTCGCCATGCTCGAAACGGCAAGCGAGTACGGGCAGTACGCCCACGGTAGGGAAGATGCGTAAGGCCAAACCTTGAGAGACGAGACCTGCGACTTCAGTTCTAGCTCTATTCGAGCTTTGAAGAGAAAGGCGAGTACGCCTCTGGTGGCAGTTCCTCGACGCCCCGCATAGGCAACCAAGTACGGTAGTGCGTCCCTCTCGCGCCGGCAGTTGCGAAGTCGCAGAGGCGAAGCTCACGACCATCCACCGCTTCGAACTGCAGTAGCAGCCAGGGCTTCGGGTACCCCTCGAGGCTCCACATCTCATATGACAGGTTGTGGGCCTCCAGCGGCGGGACGTCACCTGGGTCCATCGCGTTGAACCTTTGGTCGTACGCAAGCAGGACCGGCCCGCGATAGAGGGAGACCAGACCCCTCGCTTCGCGTTCGCCAACCCAGACATGGAGCGCTTGGTCAAGCAGCAGGCTGACCGTGTCGCCGTCAGTCCATTCACGGTCTATGGCTAGGTAAGACCCCGCGTGAACGTCAACGATCGGTTTTCCATTGACTGCCGCCTTCGCCTCTCGCGACCATACAGGTACGCGAAGGCGCAACGTGAACCTACGCTGTTCAGCGAGGGCAAGCTTGATCATGACCTTGCCCCCTCGTGGGTAGTCGGTTACCTCCGTCAGAGTAAGCGTCGTGCCGTGGAGGGGCAGCTCAACCGTGCATGGTCCGTAGAAGTTCACGGTAACCCCGTCATCTTTGAGCATGAACGCCCATTCGGAGAGCATCCCGATGCCGCGGGGGCCGTTGACGGAGCAGCAGTTCAGCTCCGGCGCCCCCTGATGCGCCTGGAAGACGATGTCATGAGCGGATGCCCGTCGGGCACCGTCCATGGGCGTGTTGTAGGTCCACCAGCGACCTGACGGGTGTTGCGCGCCGAAGACCGCGTTGAACGTTGCCAGTTCAACCTCGTCCGCAACGGCTGAATCGCCCGTCATCCGGAGAAGATCGGTGGAGAAAGCTATCCAGGCTATGACACAGCAGGTCTCGATCGCGCGCCGGTCGTAGGGGTTCCCGACCGCCTGCTCGGCGGATGAGAAGGCACCGGTGTTGTGTCGGTCGAAGCGCCTGATGCTCTGCCAGATACGCGTGGTCGCTTTCCGGTAGCGTTCATCGCCCGTGATGAAGTAGAGCTCCGCGACCGCCTGCAGGTCGTGAAGGCTCTCCCAGCGGGGCTTCGGCGTCTGGAAGAACTCTAGGCCTTGCAGGGCGGTCCGGACATAGTCGCCCGCCGGCGGCGTCTCCCAGTCATGCTCGATCTCGCGGACCAGCCGCAGGTATCGTCTGTCGCCTGTGGCCTCGTAGAGGAGGCAGAGCACGTGGCTGACGGCCATGTTCATCTCCTCCGCGCCGGCATCCTTGACTCGCGCGCCAGTCTCTAGGAAACGGTTGCAGATCATGTCTGCGGCCTTGCATGCCGCGTTCAGGGCTGCCTCGTCGCCTGACTCTTGCCAACGGAGCAGGAGCCCCAGCATGCAGTGGTAGTGGCCCCACAGGTCCCAGAGGGCGCCTGTACCATCATGCGTCTTACCGGTAAGCCTTTCGCTTCTTGGGTGGGGGCCTAGGTAGCCGTCCACGTCCTGCGTAGAGATAAGGTCGGCCACGAAAGTATCGAGCAGACGGCCTAAGCGTTCGTCGCGCGTCAGCCGGTAACCTTGCACGGCTGAGATAAGGTACTTTCCCGCGAATTCTCCGGCCCATGGGACGAGTTCGCGTCTCGGTTTCCGGTCGCGGTCATGGAACATCTGAAGCATCGCGGGGTTCGACACCGGCGCCTGGAGCAGCCAATTCTCCTGGTTCACACCGATACGTTCGCCGACGAAGCCATCGAATTGGAAACGTGCCCCGAGTGGCATGTTCAGGACGGGTTTCGCAGCTCGGCTCAACGTTTCAGCTTCACCTTCTCGTTAAGTGGCGATGACCTCGTAGACTCTGAGGGTGACCGTCGCTAAGAAGGCTAAGCCTGTGATAACCGCAGCGTTCCGAAGCCTCTTCCTGTCCACTGCTAGGCCTACCTCACCGTACTGTGGAGAGATGAGTTCAGCCGTCGCTAGGAGTATGATGGCTGTCACCGCGAGCCACAGCGTCAGCTCTTGAAGGCCTAACGGGAAGACCACCCAGTCAAGCCCCCAAGATACGGAAGCGAGCTTCCAACGTATCTCCACTAGAGGTCAACAGCTCGACCGCTATTGGCTTCGCCGTCGTCCAAGTGAGGATGCAGGCTATCGCGCTAGTCAAGCAGTCGAGCCCCGCTGCTTCGGCTTCCTCGCCTAGACGGATAGGAAAGAGGGGTTGGCTTACCTTCACTGAGACCACATCGCCTCTAGGCTCGATCTCAACTTCGCCCGCAACCTCTAGGTCTTCGACCATTACCTTCGGTAGCTTAGCGGCGAGATACTCCAAGTCGACGGTAGCGAGGTCTCGCCCAAGCTCCCTCTGCATGAGCCTGGCAAGGTCTAGGCCGGGAGGCGTCAGAGCGAGACAGCTCGTACCTGCGGGGTGCGAGGACTCCCCTTGAGACCTACTCGTAGCCGAGGCTGCGAGGTTAGGGCCTTTAGATACGAGCAGGCTGCCTTTGTCTTGCTCGCCCATGGCTCTTGGGGGAAGGTATAGGGCCCTACTCGTGTAACCCGTCTCTTTTAGGAGTTCCCTCAGCGAGGTATGCGTATTAGCTGCCAGAGAGACTGCGAGCTCTCTTCGTACGTACCGGACTGGCCTAACGTAGAGAAGGAGTGCTCCCCAGAAGGTGAGGCTTAGACCGATGAAGGCTGGGATAAGGCTGGAGTACACTGTCGCGAAGACGATCAGGACCCCGCCTAGGGATAGCAGGAGGAGCCCCGAAAGTCTGGAAGGCCTTCTCTTCAGCCTCCGAAGCTTTTCGCTCAGAGCCTCATTCTCACCCTCAAGCTCTCGCAGTCTCCGTCTGAGGGCCTCAAGCTGCCCAGCCTCATCACCTCCCTCGACTCCTCTACTCAAACACATTCCTAGAGCCCCTCGTCGCGCTAGGCGAGAACATGCACCGAGCATTGGTGGACGAGATACGCAGCCTCCAGACCACAGGGCATTATGGACACACCCTCCCTGCTCTGGGCCAGCAATTCCATACCTCTGAGCCGCCACAGGCTTCAGGACTGAGAGCGGGCTTCACCTTGTAGACCGTCTCCGCGAGCTCCCTAATGGATACAGAAAGCGACCCAGAGTCGTCGTTCAGCTTGACGGTTAAGGTCAGCCAGTCAAGCAAAACGCTATCCTGTGAGATTCTGTGCCCAATCCAAGTGAGCCGGAGCTTCCCCCGGTCAATACCGCACTCCGGCGTCACGGCCCATCCCTGTGGGGCATAATCTTCCTCGGTAACCTCAGCCTCTCCCTCTGCTTAAGAAACTTCTGCGATCCTATCTCTCAGCGTCCTTCCGGGTATCCACCCGACCGATCGGTCTCTCTCCTTAAGGTCGTCGGGCAAGAGGGAGAGGATACTGGCTCTCTGACGGCAAGCGCCCAGCCTCAAGGGTTAGAAGCTGCTCAAGTCGCCTCGGCGATCAGATTATCCTCCGGGCTTGTGAGGCGGGCGACGGAGTGTCGGAGCTGCTGGACGAGGAGGTTTCGGAGGAGCGTCAGTTCTCGGTTCATGGCTTCCAGCTTCTCCGCCTGGCACTAGCCACCCCGGCATACCTGCTCCTGCGCCTCAGGGACGAGGGTTGGCTTACGATGTTCACGTAGCATTCAGCCTTCCTAGAGAGGCAGCTCAGGGAACTGATAAAAGTGCAAAAGCGTACTGCTCTAGGGGCTAGTCTGGGTAGAGCTTCATCGCCTTGTCGTAGCCCAGCAGGTCGATGATTTGGTCCATGAAGTTGGCGAACATCACATCCGTCCCCCCCCAGCCCTGTGGAAGGTGCTCTTGAAGAGGTCCTTGAGCTCATGAGGGTTGACGCCGTACCTTACCTGAGGCGTCACCCCTCCCTCCACGAGCGGCCTACCGAGCCCCACCCGTAGTCCTCCGACGCGTCGTCGCGCCACCGCACCTTGGGCAGCTAGGACCGGCTAGGGTGATCAGGCAGTCCTCGAAGCGAGGGAGGTGAAGGTGCGGTTGAGGCTGTGAAGGTGGATCACCTCGCCCTTGTAGTTGAGGGAGATTGGGCTTCCGGGCTTCGGCCAGTCCCTCTCCCTCTTCAGGTAATCCTTCAGGGCACCCTGAGCATCTCAGCCGAGAAACGTGTAGTAGGGCCTATCCTTGCTCTTCCTCCGGGGAGAGTCGACTCTGAGCAGCCGGCTGCCCGCCTAAGTGCGCCCAGAGACGCCGGTTGAAATAGTCAAACTTGCCTATACCCATCCCTGCTGGAATATGCAGAGGAAGACCGGCCCCTCCCCCTCCTCTTAGCAGCTGCGAGGATACGCCTGAAGCCCTCGACGTCAAGCGTCGTCTGAACAGCCGCGTTATCACCCTTCACCTAGAAGTGATCCCTGGGAAGCTCAGCACGGTTATGTAGAAGAAGCTCCTCACGTTACGGTAGACCCGCTCCTTGTACGCACGGGAGCCCCTCAGCCCCACAACGTAGTCCTGAAGCAGGTCAAGGACACGCTCACCCTCACCCTTCGCAAGCTCCACAAGCCCATCGACCGTCAAGCCCCGGAACCCAGTCAACCCGCGAAGATAACCGTAGAAGAGGTAGAACTCTCGCAGGCATCGATCAGCGGTCTGAGGCCTCACGCGGCCCAGCCATCGCTTAACGCTAGGCTCACCATCGGCCTAGACCGCCATGGCAGCCCTCGACGCCACGACGGCCTGCCCTGACTGCGGACACTTACATCGTTTCGTCAGCGTCTGCTCGTCTAATCATCCACTTTCGTGTCATCAGACAGTGTCGCTCATCATCGCGACGACTGGCGTGCCCCTCCCAGATATCTCTTTCCGCCTTTGCAGCGGCTCTGTTACTTTAAGGGGGCCATCTTCCCGGTGATTTTGGAGGTGATGATCTATCTTCGTCAGGGGGAGGAATCCCCTACCTGTTATCTTGTACGGGGCTTATCTGGGTCTCCGAGGGCTTAAGCCTGAGGGCTGCCTCAAGGGCTCTGAGGCTTCTAGCGGCGAGGAGCCACGTATCCATATGGAGATGGATACAGGATCTGGCTCCTCTGGAGGCGCTCTTCAAGCCCAGGCGCGTCCGATGCTTCCTCGTGGACGAGGCCATGGTGACGGTTGA
>JAWCPE010000055.1:0-10989 GCA_038870415.1 Bathyarchaeia archaeon | reverse complement strand
GAAGTGGAATCTCCGGAAGGGCAACTGCGAGTTATGCTCTATACGCAGGGGGTCCCTGCCGACGAGGGAGGGGCCAATCTTCCGTATAGCTGCCTCAACGGCTTCGAGGTGCGCCCAGATGGTGGACTCTCCCCATCCCGTGATGCCCTCATCCGTCTCCACCTTCACGAGCAGCCAGCGGTCTACGAAGAGGGGCTGAACCCGCGTGATCTTCAAGGCCGCAACCTTAGCTGGGTGTTGGACTCCTCTAAGCCCTTAAGAGTTGCGGCCCTCGTGTAGGTTGAGCCTCCAGCTTGGAGAGACATAGCCGGTAGCCCGGTTGCCTGTGGTCTACTGTTCCGATAGGCCGGTTCGAATGCTGGGCAGTTGAGCAGGTCACAGATGGAGAAGGCTTAAGACCGGATACCTCCTCTATTAGGGCCTGTTGAGGCGTGATGTCTGCTCCACCTGTTTCTCAGCCGTGGATCGCGAGGGACTTCCTCCGCTGCTCGGGCTGTAGGCGATGCGAGGTTGCCTGTTCGCTTCACCACGAGGGGACGATGTGGCCTGAAGCCTCGCGGGTAAGGGTCTTCATGCTCGTCCCAGGCGTGGAGATCCCCCACCTCTGCGCTCAATGCGACGATTACCCCTGCGTCAAGGCCTGTCCTTCAGACGCCTTGTCCGTGGATGGGAGGACGGGCGCCGTCCTCGTCTCGAAGGAGAAGTGCACCGCCTGCGGCGCCTGCATCGAGGCCTGCCCTGGGAAGGTGCCCTTCCTTCACCCTCGGGACAACTACGCGGTCATCTGCGACCTCTGCGGCGGCGACCCCCAATGCGTCAAGGAGTGCACCGGTGCGAGGTTTAACGCCTTATGGCTCGTTCAGGAGTCGATGTCGGTCTCAAGGAAGCTCTTCGCCAGAACACCCGAGGAGTTCACGGAAGACGTGGCTACGAACCTGTACGGCGAGCATGCCGAGGAGCTGATCTAGATGCCCTACGGCTACGCGGGCAAGTTCCTAGACGTAGACCTTTCCAAGCGGACGGTTAAGGACATCACGTTCCCGGATGAGCTGCTCGTCAACTACGTAGGCGGGAGAGGCCTCGCCGCGAAGATCCTCTGGGATAGGCTTGGAAGCCGTTGGCGAGAGGTAGACCCTCTCGGGCCGGAGAACCTCCTGCTCGCCTTGACTGGGCCGCTTACCAACTGGTACCCCGGCTCGCGGGTCTGCGTCTCCGGGAAGTCGCCTCAGAGCAACGGCATCATAGGCTCCACGACGAGCGGCGAGTTCAGCTCAGAGCTGAAAGCCGCCGGATACGACGGCATCATCGTCTCCGGGAGGGCGGACAGCCCGGTCTACGTCCTCGTAACGAACGAGGGGGGCGAGATAAGAGACGCGAAGCATCTCTGGGGCAAGAGAGGCAAGGAGACGGTGAGGCTTATCAACAAGGAGGTGCGGGCGGAGCTCTCAAGCCGCCGGGCGGGCAGGGGCCTTGTACGTGAGCCGGGAATCCTATACATCGGGCCTGCAGGCGAAGCCCGGGTTCGCGTCGCGGCGGTGATGCAGAAGTGGGCTCACGCGGCCGGTTACGGCGGCTACGGCGCCGTGATGGGCTCGAAGAACCTGAAGGCCCTCGTAGCTAAGGGATGGGGCCCGCAGCCTGCGGTGGCGAACCTCGACGAGGTTAGGAGGCTCTGGGCCGCGGTTAATTACGCGATGATCAACAACGCGGACAGGTTGAGGCGTTGGGGCACAGGCTACGGCGGCTACGAGGTCGGCGCCCGGAGCAGCTCTGAGCCCGTGCGTAACTGGCAGGAGGAGTGGCATGACGAGCGGGGCTTCGGCGGGCCCCGTTTCGACTTCCGCTACTGGATAAAACGCTACTGGAGCGACTTCGGCTGCCCCTCCGCGTGTATGAAGGTCGCGATGGTGAAGACCGGCCCGTTCAAAGGCTCGATAGGGGACAACCCCGACTACGAGCTGGAAGCCTACGAGGGGCCGAACCTAGGCATCTTCGACCCAGGCGACTGCATCTACATGTCTGTCGTCTGCGACGAGCTGGGGCTGTCAGGCATCAACGGCGGCAACCTCCTCGCGTTCGCCGCGGAGCTCTACCAACGCGGAATCCTAACACGGGAAGAGCTGGGCGTAGACCTGAAGTGGGGCGATGCGAAGGCCTTCGCGGAGCTCTCGGAGAAGATCTGCCGCCGGGAAGGGATAGGCGAGGTCCTCGCGGAGGGAACCTACCGGGCCGCGTTGAGGCTGTCGAAGATGAAAGGCGTGGACGTGACGCCTTACGCGGTGCATGTGAAGGGCGTCGAGGTGGGCGCCCACGGGACGAGGAGCGGCTTAGACTTTCGGCCTGCCTCCTACGCCTGCTCGGTTCAGGGCGGAGACCACACCTCCGGCGTGTACGACGCCTACGACGAGATGAACATGGTCTTCGCCGACTCCGCCGTCATCTGCAGCATGAACGCTTGGAGGCCCGGCTACGACCTAGTCTTCAGCTACTACCGCGCCGTGACGGGCTTAGCAACAACGCGGGAGGAGTGGTGCAAGGTCCTAGGCCACAGGGTCACGCATATCCAACGCGCCGCCCTGCTCCTAGGCGGACCGGACATCATCTGGCAACCCAGGAAGGACGACGATAACCCGCCCAGGTTCTACGAGCCCCTTCCCTCTGGCCCCTTCAGGGGCAAGGAGACCGGCAGAGCCACCGTGGAAGAACTAAAGCAGCAATACTACAACGCCATAGGCTGGGACGAACGAGGCATACCAAAGTCTGAAGTCTTAAAGACATTAGGGCTTGAGGACGTAGACAGAGCCCTACAGCTTGTCAGGCAGGAGTAACCTAAGGGTCCTCCCCTCCCGCTTCCCTCCCTTCTTTTCTTTCCCTTCCCCTTCCCCCTCTTCATCTGAGTGGACTTGTAGGCGCTCCTAGGCTTAGCCGCCGATCTCAGGTGGGAGCAGCGAGATTAGGTCGCCTTCTTTCAGCGGTGTGGCTGGGCCTTTAAGGGCTTCGGCGTTCAGGCCGTTGATGAGGATGATGAGGCGTGGACCCATGATCGGGGTGGCGACCGCGTTGGGGAGGTCGATGCCTCCGGCTTTCTGAGATAGGGCCTCCATGAGGTCTGCGACTGTGGCGTCGTCTTCCAGCGTCATCTTCAGCTCAGGTCCAAGGAGTTCCCTGAGCTTCCCAAACGCCTTCACGTTCACGTTCACCGCGCACATCCAGAGACCATCTGGACATGGGCTTAGGTCCTCTTATACGCTACGCCGAGGGGGTAGGCCTTCACGCAGCTTACGAGGAAGCCTCTCATGGGAACCTCTACCCTACACTGGCTGCGGAAACAGCGGTTTTCTCTGCCTTAAAGGAGCGCGCTGAGGGCCCTAGTTTCAGCCGCAAGGTAGTGGGACAGGCTCTGATTTGAAGCGATCTTTCCCGAATGGGGATGTTTCTCTGAGAACGCGCGGGCGCGCGTTCTCAGTCTCTCGGTAAGCCTCCGTTCACTACCGGTTGTGAGCTGAGGGTTTGCTAGCCGCGCCGAGAGTTGCGCTCTTCACGTTCATCTCGGCCCTAGCGTCGAGGCCCTCTCAAGGCTTCAGCCTACCACGCCTACCAGCTCGGCAGCTGGGGTCTTCTTTAAGGAGGTGCAGCGGTACCTGTCCCAGCTGCCGGTTCCCACCTTGAGATTCAGCCTTCTCAATTCGTGCTCTCAGCTCCGCCGTGTACTTTAGGTGTAGCTTTAAGACCTTCGAAGCCTATCCCTTTCACTCTGCCTTAGGGGAAAGGTGTAGTTAGTCGCAATCGGGGCTGCTGCTGTGAAGGTTCGGGGCGCTGTGAGGGCGCTGAGGCTTAAATTGAGACGTTCCTGCAACGGTGGGTTAGGCTATGGCTGACCCGCTCTTCTGGGCGTTAGGGAGCACGGTCCTCGTCAGCCTCGTCTCCCTGGTAGGCGCCGCTACCTTCATGTTTGAGGGTCGGGTTCTGAACAGGGCCTTGCTGGTGCTTGTAGGCTTCTCCGCCGGCGCTATGATGGGTGCAGCCTTCCTAGACCTCCTGCCGGAAGCCCTGGAGCACTCTGGGAGCATGGGCATCTTCTCCTACGTGGTCCTTGGGTTTGTCCTCTTCTTCCTGATGGAGAAGTTCCTCTACTGGCGGCACTGCCACGAGGGGGAGCGTGGCGTCCGCACCTTCACCTACATGAACCTGATCGGTGACGGTGTCCACAACTTCATCGACGGCCTCGCGATCGCTGCGAGCTTCACAGCTAGCCTTGCCTTGGGCGCCGCGACGACCTTTGCGGTCATCGCTCATGAGGTTCCCCAAGAGCTGGGCGACTTCGGCGTCCTCGTCTACGGGGGCCTCGGCCGAACGCGAGCCTTGCTCTTCAACCTTCTCTCCGCCCTTACCGCCGTCGTAGGCGCCCTCACCGGCTATCTCCTCTTCCCCTACGTGGAGGACCTCTCCGTCCTCCTTCTTCCCCTCGCCGCCGGAGGCTTCATCTACGTCTCAGGCTCAGACCTAATACCTGAGCTTCGCCGAGAGGCTGATGAAAAGAAGTCAGCTCTGTCATTTGCCTTCTTCCTCTTAGGGATACTATTCATGCAATCTATGAGACTACTCTTCGAGCACTGAAAAGCGAAGGGTCGAACCATACGTGGAGACTAAGACGATGATTCGAACAAACACCAAGGAAATGTTTGATTGGAACTGCTCGGCTTGAAGAGAATCCTTAAAGCTCTCCCGCCTAAGAGTGCCATTTCAGCTCCCTTACGAGCCTACGCCTGCTCCTGCCACTGATCTCCTCGACTTCGATGCCCCGCGGTCAATCGATCAGTTTGATGTTCGCGATCCCCGTCTCTCTTGTTTTCACTAGAGGGCACCGAGCAGCGCGAATGTGGTGATGCACCCCGTTATTACCCCAAAGGATGTGTAGTGTCCGTGGCCGTGCGTATGTGCTACGGGGATCAGCTCATCCATGGTCACGAACACCATCACGCCAGCCGCGAAAGATAACCCGGGTGTTTAGCCGGGCCTAAACGTATAAAAAACGTTTAGGTGTACCTAACAGGCTAAAACAACGCGGTCGCATGGCTCAGAGCCCAAAGCGACAACGGATGACGCCCCGGCGTCTGGTAGGGCACGGCCGGCTTGGATGAAGCATGCTATGCTGATGACGTCTCCTCCGATGTCTTGGCGGGGCAAAAGACCTAATTCCTACGGGAGGCCGCGTTCCTCCGCAGCTGTAGGGTGTTGTGGATGCCGGAAAGAAGATACATGATGGGGAACGAGGCGATAGCCCGGGGAGGCGTAGAGTCCGGCGTTGGGGTCGTGGCAGGTTACCCTGGCACGCCTGCCACGGAGATCGTGGAGAGCTACGTGGAGTACCCGTGGGTTCACGTGGAATGGTCCGCTAACGAGAAGGTGGCGCTCGAGGTCGCCATGGGCGCCTCGCTATGTAACGTCCGCGCGATGGCAGCTATGAAGCATAACGGGACGAACGTCGTGACGGACTTCCTCATGCACCTGAACTTCACCGGGGTTGTAGGCGGCCTCGTCCTCGTCTCTACAGATGACCCTGGAGGCCTCTCCTCGCAGAACGAGGAGGATACGCGGATACTTCTCCGCGAGTACGCTCATCTCCCGGTCTATGACCCTTCGAGTGTCGTCGAAGCCAAGGAGATGGTTAAGGAGGCTTATCCGCTCTCGGAGAAGACGCAGCTCTGCTTCACGGTTCGCCCCGTGATGCGAATCTGCCACATGAGAGCCGCGGTAGACTGCGAAGAACCCGTGAAACCAGGGCGGGCGGAGTTCAAGGATGACCGGTCGAGGTTCGTCATGAGCGCCGTGGAGGTGAAGGAGTTCGGCGGGATCAAGCGTCCCCAGGTCCGGCATAGGTGGCTGAACGAGAAGCAGCAGGAACTCCAGGCGATCATGGAAGAGAGCCGGTTCAACGCCGTCGAACCGGGCGAAGGCCGACTCGGACTGGTAGGCTGCGGCATCGGATACGCGTACGTAAAAGAAGCTGCACGGTACTCTGACAGACGCTATCCGATATTGAAGCTGTGCACGCTCCCGCTTCCTGAGAAGAAGGTCGTATCGTTCGCGAAGGGCCTCGACGCGATGGTGGTCGTCGAGGAGACAGAGCCCTACGTGGAGAGGAAGATCAAGGAGGTCCTCTACGAGAACGGGCTTCAGACAAGGGTTCTCGGTAGGTCCGGTTTTCTCCCCGGGGACGGGGAGCTCTCCACAGAGATGGTCTTGAACGCGTTGAAGACGCTCGACCCCGAGGCGAAGCTCCAGACCCCGGCGCCTGTGGACCTAGGTTTGACTGTGCCTGTGAGGACTCGGACCCAGTGCGTCGGGTGCAGCTACAGGGGGCTGCTGCACGCCTTGAAGGTCGTCTCTAGAAGGCATAGGGGGATCGTGGTCGGCGATATAGGCTGCTACGACGCAGGCTCCTTCCCGCCGCTCCTGCTTCAGTCTACCATCTACTGCATGGGCTCCTCCATCCCTATGGCTATGGGGATGAGCTTCTCCGGAATCGGCAGGCCGGTCTTCGCGATCATAGGTGACTCCACCTTCTACCATAACGGCGTGATCGGGCTTCTCAACGCCGTGCATGAGAACGCGAAGGTCGTCGTCGTCCTATGCGACAACGGGACGACCGCGATGACAGGGTTCCAACCCCACCCGGGAAGTGGGGAGAACGTGCGGGGCGAGAAGGCTCCCGCCGTCGACGTGGAGAAGCTCGGCCAAGCCCTGGGGATACCGACGAGGGTGGTCAACCCGCTCAGGATAGGGGATGTGAAGGACGGCCTAGAGGCAGCGTTAAAGGATGACGGCGTCTCGCTCGTCGTCTCGCGTTCACCGTGCTACCTATGGGCGGTGAGGCAGGGGGTAAAGCTCTTCGAGCCGAGGATGCCCACCGTCTTGGCGGAGCGGTGCACCGGTTGTAGGCTCTGCATCAACGACTTCGGCTGCCCCGCGATAACCGTCGCGAACAGGAAGGCGAGCATCAACCCGGCGATATGCGTCGGATGCGGCCTATGCCTAGAGGTCTGCCCACAGGGGGCGATACGATGAAGCATGACGTCCTAATCGCTGGGGTCGGCGGCCAAGGGAACCTCTTCGCCTCGAGGATCCTGTCGACGTACGCTTTAGAGAAGGGGTTGAACGTCGTAGGCACAGAGACCGTCGGGGCTGCCCAGAGAGGCGGCTCAGTCGTCTCGCATGTACGGATCTCCGATGGCCCGGTCTTCTCCCCCTTAATCCCAAGGGGCGGCGCAGACGTGATACTAGGCTTTGAAGCCATCGAGATGCTTCGACATATGCGGCTGTCGAACCCGGACACGGTCTATATCCTGAACATGTTCAAGATACCGACAGCCTACGTCCTAATGGGCATCGACGAGTACCCAGCCGACGAACAGATACTTGCAGCCGCCAAGAGGGCCTGCAAGAGGGGCTACGTGGTGAACGCGACCGAGGTGGCGATGAAGCTCGGCAACGTTCAGGTCATGAATGTCGTAATGGTCGGCGCACTAACGCAGGTAGACCCGTTCTTCCCAGGCGGCGAGCTTCGGAAGGTCCTCGAAGAGGTCACCCCGGCACGTTTCAAAGCTATAAACCTAGAGGCGTTCGACGCAGGCCGCGAGTTGATCAAGGCGGCGAATTAACCCTATAAGCTCAACGGCGGGATGAGCCGCCGAGTATCGAGTTGAAGACGAGGAGGGAAAGCAGGTGGCTGAGAAGCCAGGGCACCCATTCGACCGTTTCTTCTCGCCGAGAAGCATCGCGGTAGTCGGAGCCTCTTCAACCCCGGGCAAGATAGGGCATGAGATCGTCAGAAACATGTCGCAGTACGACTTCCGAGGGGAAGTCTATCCAATCACGTTGACCGCTGAGAAGATACTCGGCCTTAGATGTTACCGCTCAATAAAGGAAGTCCCAGGAGAGGTAGACCTAGCCGTCTACGCTCTTCCCGCGCCGGCCATACCTGGTCTCATAGAGGAAGCAGGCATGAAAGGGGTTAGGAACGCGATCATCATATCCGGGGGCTTCAAGGAGGCCGGGGAGGAAGGCGCGTCTCGCCAGCGTCAATTGGTAGAGGCCGCTAGGAGGCATGGGATCAGGGTGATCGGGCCTAACTGCATAGGGGTCTTCGACGGCGAGACGCGCCTTGACACATTCTTCTATCCTCACGAGCGTATGAGACGGCCACCTAAGGGCGGCATCTCCTTCATAACTCAGAGCGGAACCTTCGGCTGCGTCTTCCTAGAATGGGCGGCGAACTCGTCGCTCGGGGTGAGGCGGCTCGTAAGCCTCGGCAACAAGGTCGACGTGGACGAGACGGAGCTGATCGAGTACCTCGCCGCCGACACGGTGACGAAGGTGATCGCCGTCCACCTTGAGAGCGTCACAGACGGCAGGCGCCTCGTCGAGGTGGCGAGGGAGGCGTCTAGACGCAAACCGGTCGTCGCCTTGAAGGGCGGGAGAACCGCGGAGGGCTACAAGGCCGTCGTCAGCCACACGGGCTCCCTCGCCGGGTCCTACGATGTATGCCTCTCAGCCTTCAGAGAGGCCGGAATGATCGTCGCGGAATCGTTCGAGGAGCTCTTCGATAAGGCGAAGGCTTTAGAAAGGCAGGGCGTAGCCCGCGGGAGCAGCCTCGCGTTTCTCACGAACGCGGCTGGGCCGAGCGTCACAGCCATCGATATCGCCCATGAGAGAGGCTTCGCCGTAGGCCGCTACGCTCCAGAGACCCAGGCGAAGCTTCGCTCGTCTCTTCCCTCCTACGCGATAGTGGGGCAGGCCATCGACCTAACGGGAAGCGCTACCAGCGAGGATTTCAGGAAGGCCCTAAGCCTGATGCTGGAAGACCCTCAGACGGACATGCTGCTCGTCTTCGTAGTCTTCGTCAACTCCACCCTCGAACCTGAGGTGGTAGATGTCATCGCAGACGTTTCAGGCCGCGGCAAACCCGTCCTCTGCTGGGCGACAGGGAGCGACTACTCGGAAGACCTCATACGGAAGCTTGAGAAGAGAGGGGTGCCTACCTACCCAACCTCGGAACGCCTCATGAACGCGGTCTCAGCCCTCATCGAGGCAGGCCGACCAGCGGAACGGGCGCCGCCGCCTGCAGCCCTCGAGGCTGACCGGGAAGCTGCCGCCAGGGTCTTCCGGAAGGCCCAGGCGGAGGGCCGCGAGATGCTCACAGAGCTTGAGGCTAAGGAGGTACTTCGGGCTTACGGAATCCAGACGACCGCTCCGCGCCTCGCGACGACCGCTTCAGAGGCGGCCTCCTACGCCTCGCAGATAGGGTTCCCCGTCGTCCTCAAGGTGGTATCGGCTCAGATAGCGCATAAGTCCGACGTCGGAGGCGTCATAACTGATGTGGAGACCCCTGCTCAGGCGGCTGAAGGCTTCGAGACCATAATGCGTAGAGCTAGGCAGATGAGGCCGGATGCTCAAGTAGAGGGGGTCCTAGTCGAGGAACAGCTCCCGGCGGGGGTAGAGGTGCTTGTCGGCTCCATACGGGACGCTCAGTTCGGCCCCGTCATGGTCTTCGGCATGGGCGGCGTCCTCACCGAAGCCTTCCGCGATGTCGCCTTCGGGCTTGCGCAGCTCTCCGAGCGGAAAGCCCTCGACATGATAGCCAGGACGAGGGCGGCGAGGCTCCTCGCCGGAACCCGAGGCGGCGCCCCAGTTGACCTGGGCAAGCTAGCTGAACTGATGGTACGCGCCTCATTCCTCGCCGTCGAGCAGCCGATAGCCGAGATGGACCTGAACCCTGTGATCGCCTCAGCCGCAGGGTCGGCGGCTGCAGATGCGAGGATCAGGATGATGGCCGTAAGTTAGCCGTCCGCGCTCTTCGTCTTAAACGCCTCCGAGGCTTGCGAGAGTCTTCGACAAGCTACCCGGCCGAGTCTCCTCAAGTGTAGGTTAAACTGGAAAGGTAGCCGGTCATCTCTGAGGAAGGGGTCGAGGATGAGAAGTAGGTTTTCAAGGGGCCTCACGCCTCCTAGACGAGCTTCAGCCGTCTACGAGATGCTGAAGGCGAACGTGACGATGCGTTTCTCTGAGATTTGGCGACTGTTAGGTTGCCACCTCAGGGGGTCAACGCGGCCCTAAGAAGACTGCAGGCTAAAGGGTTAGTGAAAGAGGCGGCCTGAGAAGCCGGGTCGGGCTTAGCTGAAGGTGAAGGCTGAAGGGCAGAGCCTATTCACGACGCAGCCTGTGCAGTTGGGTTTCCGCGCCGTGCATACTTTCCTACCGTGCGCGATGAGCAGGTTCGAGAGGGGGAACCAGTATTCCTTCGGGAAGAGCCTCATTAAGTCCTGTTCTATCTTCTCGCGGGCTTTATGCTCCGTGAAGCTAAGCCTCTTCGCAAGCCGCATCACGTGAGTGTCCACGGCGACGCCTTCGTCGACGTGGAAAGCGTTCGAGAGGACCACGTTCGCGGTCTTCCGTGCGACCCCTGGGAGCGAGGTTAACTCTTCCATCGTTCTGGGAACCTGAGAGCCGAAGCGCTCCACGATCATCCTGCAGGAGCCTATGATGGACCTCGCCTTAGCCCGGTAGAAGCCTGTAGGCTTTATCGCCTCCTCAAACTCTCGTGGGTCTGCGTCTGCGTAGTCCTCCGGTGTCCTATACTTCTGGAAGAGGCTCCGGGTGACCTGGTTCACCTTCGCGTCGGTGCACTGAGCCGAGAGGATGGTGGCGACCAGAAGCTCTAGCGGGCTACCGTAGTTGAGGGCGGTCCCCTTAACATCCGGGTATTCCCGTCTTAGAAGCTCGAAGACCTTCAAGGCACGCTCGGGGTCAGACATCGCCACAGTCCCTCCCTGTCTGCGCCTAGGACTTACTTAGGCGTGAAGGAAGGGTTTAAGACTGACCGCTCGGATGCTTCTCGGCCACTATACGTGCACGGGTTTTACGCGTAAGGAGAAGGGACTATGCCTAGGTATAGGGTTGAGATAGACCGAGAAGCATGCCAGGGGTTCG
>JAWCPE010000054.1:4467-11046 GCA_038870415.1 Bathyarchaeia archaeon | reverse complement strand
TAGAACTGGGCGACCCAGTTCCACGTGATACTCGAGGGGGCGTCCAAGGTGAAGGCCACGTTCGTCCCCGCCCCTGAGGCTGGGATGCTCCCCGTACCAGTCCAGCCAGTCGCCCTGTACCTCGTCCCAGCACCGTTATCGTCGGCTGGACTGGTCACCGAGGCGGTGATGGAGGCCCCTGCATCGTACCACCCGCTCAGCGGAGTAGGCAGACCCTGGCCGGAGGAGACGGCTAGGTAGTATTGGAGCCTGTAGTTGGCCGTAGCGCTCTTCGGCCCGTCCATGAGTACCCACGCCCGGTTGCCTAGGCCGGCCGCCGTCACCCCGGTCCAAGACCTGAAATCGTACCTAGACTGGCCTGGGGCCTCCTCGACCTCCTGAACCGCATCCACAACGGCGTAGGTTCCAGCATCATACCAGCCTTGCCCAGAGACGGCTGAGGCGTTGAGGGCTAACACCGCGTCTGGGCTCGTATTAACGACCAGGTAGTGTTGGACGGTCCAATTCCAGGCGATGCTTGAAGGCTCATTTATGCTGAAGTTCACCATCGGTTCCGTCCCAGAGGCTGGGGCGCTCCCTGTGCCTGTCCAACCGGTGCAAGCGTACCGTGTCCCCTCTCCGCCCGGCCAGGGCGACGTGACGGACGCGGTGAGAGAGGCCCCAGCCGGATACCAGTGCTCTCCCACAGCTGGGTTTGGCGAATCGTACGCCGAGGATATGATGAGCCTGAGCCAGCGCCTCCAAGCCGCGGTCTCCGTGATAGGCCCGTTCATGGTTATCGAGGCCGGGTTGGCTGTGCCGCTGTAGCTGCCGTAGCCGGTTCCGGCCCAGCCGAGCCAGACGTAGCGTTCGCCGTCAACCTCGCTCGGAGCAGCAGCGGATATAGACAGGGTTGAGCCTGCGTCATGCCACCCGCTTCCAGGGCTGACCGTTCCGAAGTTCGTAGACATCGTCAAGTAGTGCTGGGTCTTCCACCCAGCGGTCTCCGCGACCGGGTTGTTCATCGTGACGATATGGGAGGCCTCCAGGCCGGTGTACGAGCCTAAGCCGGAGCCAACCCACCCCGTGAAGACGTACCGTGTACCTGTACCGCCTGGAACTGTCAGGGGGCTTATGCTGAAGGATGCAGTTGAGCCGGCGTCGTACCAGCCCTCGCCTGTAGCCGTTCCATGGCCGCCCTCGTCAACGGTCAAGTAGTACTGTGTCTTATAGACGCCTGTGACGGTTCCGGAGCCCTTTATGGTCGAGCCGGGGCCGGTAACACTTTCGAGCGTAAACCTCTTGCCTGGCACGTTGCTTGAAACGATGCTGCTGTAGAGGTAGGCTGTCCCCTCGTCAAACCAGTCGGTGAAAGGCAGCTCGCCCATCGTCTTCGCGAGGCCGCCTATCGTGACGACGGTTCCGGTAGCGGTCTCGTCCAGTCCGGTCTGGGTGAAGGTGGCTTGATACTGCGTCTTGTAGCTACCGGTTATGCTGCCTGGAGCTGCGACGGTTAGGAAGCCGCTTTGCAGCGTTGAAAGGCCGCTCGTGCTTGTCCAAACGTACCTCTTGCCCGTCCCCGCTGCCGTTAACGGTGACTGGAACGCGAAGCTGTGGCTGGAGCCTTCATCCCACCAGAACGAGGCGGGAAGAGCGGTGGCATCATAGTTAACGCCGTCGACGACGAGAACCGTCCCGGTAAAGTCCGCTCCGACCCCTGTCTGAGCGAAGGTAACCTTATGCTGCGTCTTGTAGAGGAGTGTGATCGTCTTATCCGCATCTATGGCGACCGTTGAAGCCGGAGAGTAGGCTTGAAAGACGTACCGCGTATCACCTACGCCGAGGGGGCTTTCAGGACTGCTCACGGTAACCGTACTGCCGTCATCCACCCTCTCCGTCCAAGGCGTAGTATGAGGCTCGTCCACGTGCAGACTCCCATCCTTAGTATAGGTGACGAGGAAACCGCCCCCTAAAGCTCCTGCCGGGGAGGCTGTAACCGTAATCTGCCTAGCCACCACGGCTATGGTCACCGAGAAGCTGGCATCGCCGGACTCCGCGCCCGGGGGCTGCCCATGGTAGAGCTTCACCGTGATGGTAACGTTGCCCGTTAACGAATACGTGTGGTCGGGGTTGGACGACCAAGTCCCGGTGAAGTTCTCCCCGCTTTGGACGAAGTTCACGGTTGAGTCAACATCGACGGTCCCGTCTCCCCAGTCTACCTGCACCTGGTAAGAGCTGAGCTGCCCGGCGAACTTCATCCCGCTGGCAGTCCCCTCAAGGTGGATAGGCCCGGCGAAGACCGTTCCGGGCGGTAACGGAAGTGGGACCCCATTCACCTTCGTTACGTCCACATAGTACGCGGGCTTCTCTGCTCTCACGAAGAGCGGTGGGCTGAAGGCGACTAGCAGCGAGACTGCTACTATCGAGATAAGAAGCCATCTCGCAGGGTCTTCAAACGACAAGGTTCGCGCAAGCTCTCCCACCGTAGACTCCCCTAGGCTCCACGCTTTAGGCAGCCCCTAAGCCTGCCTGATTTCTCGGCCCATCCGTGAAATAAACTGTTCGGAACCTGAAGTAAGCACCGTAAAGCAGCACTACCGGTCGTGACACCGGTGGCCTCATGTTATCTGCCAACCAGGGATAAGGATTACTCCACTCGCCTCCGTGCTGTGAACTTAGGCTCATGTCACCACTTCCCTTATGAGTCACAGCACGCTCGCCTCCTTCTCTGTTACTTTAAAGGGGGAGCTCTCCATGGCGTTCTAGGAGCTGACTGTCTATCTTCGTCAGGGAGAGGAGGCTTAAAGGTCTTCGTCGCTCAAGGGCTGTCTTTGGGCTTCGGTCTTCGTCGCTTGAGAAGCATCACGAGCGGTATTGAGGCTCCGATGTTAAGCGTGGCGGCGAGGTGGAAGGGCGCCTTGTAGCCGAGGCTGCTCCAGGCGAGGCCGCCTATCGTCGGCGCGGCTATCCCGGAGAGGCCTATGATCGCGTCGAGCGAACCTACAACGGTGGCTTTGCCCACCTTCTCGGAGGAGTACTCCATCATCAGCGTCCGCCTGGCAGGCATGTCCATAGCGCCTATCACGCCGAAGAAGAGGACCGTCACGTACGCGACCGGCGCGCTCGTCGAGCCGGCGTAGAAGCTCCAGGAGAGGCTGGAGAGCACGAAATGCGCCAGAAGCATCGCTCTGGCTCCGAACCTGTCCGTCATATTGCCGAACGGTACCTGCGCTACGAGAAGCCCGAGGCTTTGGAAGGACATCATGAAGCCGGCCTCGGCGAGGCTCATATTCACCGCCTCTTTCGCGAAGAGCGTCACGTACGGGTTGATCATCGACAGCCCAAACGTGTGAAATGAGAGCGCCACCGCGAGGAAGAGCAGGTCCCTCTGAGACCTCAGCAAAAAGACCGTACCGGAGAGCGAATCCCTCAGGCTTCTCTGAACCGCCGAGCCTAAGGAGCCGTTCCACCGCCCGGACGGTTCTCGGACCAGAAGATAGAGAGCCGCGAGCGACGCGAAGCCCAGAAGGCCCGCGGCGAGGAAAAGCCGCTCGTACCCGAAGAGCCCGGCTAGGATGCCTGAGGAGGCCGACCCAACCATGCTAGCGGAGATGGAGGCGATGAAATACACGGAGAAAGCGAGGCCTGACTTAGACGGCGCCACTGACTCCGCGATCAACGCGGTTGAGGAAGGTCCCATCAAGCCTTGACCGACCCCGACCACGATCAAGAGCGGGATCATCACCTCAGCCGTATGGGCGAAGCGGAGGAGAAGCGTCCCCGCAGCTACGGTGAGGCATCCCAGCAGCAGAGGGACTCGTCGCCCTACCATGTCGCTGAGACGTCCGGAGGGCAGGAAGACGAGGCTCATTGCGGCGTTATAGGAGGTCAGCGTCAACCCGATGAGGAAAGGGCTGAAGCCTAGGCTGTCGAGGTAGATCGAGAGGAGGCTGAGCCAAAGCCCGTTCCCAAGCGTCAAGGCGAAGAAGGAGAGCGAGAGAACCGGGACGTTCCTGCCTAAACCCCGACCTGACCCAGCTGCCTCAGGAGCCTCCTCAGCCATCGGCTCTATTCCCTCACGCCTCTCCTTGCGGCAGAAGGGCGCGGAGAGCCACGTCCATTTAGAGGTTTCTCACAACTCGGCTGTGTCTGAAAAGGTCCTGCAGCTCTTCTCGAGGGCACGAAGACTTGCCGAGCCGACCGGTCAGAGAAGCGGAGCAGGATTTCAGGACGCAGCCTCGCATCTCCTAGAAGGCTTAGCCTCGCTGGGCAACCCGTCCCCACAGGCTGACCCCAGACCTGCGCTGGAGCACGTTTATGCGGTCGGGTTGACCGTCTAGACTTTCCCGAGGATGACGAGGGAGGAGGCTATGTAGGCTCCGATCATGCAGACGGTCAGGATGATGGTGATGGTCTGGATCGTCCCGTAAACGTTCGTGTACTCAAACGCTGGGAGGAAGAAGAGCCAGAAGTACAGGATCATGGCACCCATAAGGACGGTGTTGACGGTGAAGAAGACGTGCTTCGCCTGAACCAACCTGATCGCCCATATCTCGGCGAGGAGTTGGATTTAAGGGCAACCTCAAGCCTCCGAGTTATCGTGGCGAGGCCTAAGCCACATACGCCTCCTCAAAGCCAACTCGCAACGAGCTAGGCCGCGAAGAGGCAGCTCTAGGAGAGATGGAACCGATGATGCTCACAGTCGGATCGGTAAAGCTTGAGATCAACGACGCGGAGATGGAAGCCTACCTGTCTAGGCTCTACGGTAAACCCGTGACGCTCCTGAAGACGGAGAAGCTGGGCGAGGGCTTCCACAACGCAGGCTTCCGCCTCACCTTCCAGATCGAGGGGGCGGTGAAGGCCGTCGTGATGCGGGTCGTACGCCGCGACACGGGCTGGGGCCACGACTACCTCGGGGACAGGGCGGCCGTGCTCCTTCTCCAGCATAGGCTTCTCAACCTCGCGCCGCGGGGGACCTCCACCCGCTCCGTAGATGTGGCAGCGGTCCTCGCCGACGGAAGCATCGCGTCCGTAGGCTCAGCGACGGAATTCTTCCACCTCGTCGAGGAGGTCACCGAGCAGGATGGCCGACCGTACTCCGAGGACCTCTTCGCCATAGCGCGGAGGAGAACCCTCGCCGAGAGGGATAAACGTCGATGCCTGGCCGCAGCCCGCTACCTGGCGGAGCTCCACAGCGTCAAGGCTAGGAACGACCACCTCTATCGACGCCATATCCGCGACCTCGTCGGGCACGGTGAGATGCTCATGGGCGTCGCCGACTCCTACCCAGACCCAGCCCGGCTAACTTGGACCAGCAGAGCTGAGCTCGCCCAGATCGAGGTGAAGGCGGCGGAATGGCGGAACAGGCTCAAGTACCTAACCCATAGGCTTTGCCGCATCCACGGCGACTACCATCCCTTTGGAAACATACGGTTCAGAGCTGACGACACGCTGCTGGCTTTAGACCAGTCCCGCGAAGAGTTCGGCGAACCCGCCGACGACGTATCCTCTTTGACGATCAACTACATCTTCTTCAGCGTCTGGCATCTAGGCGAGTACACCGGCCCCTTCGAAGAACTCTGCCAACTCTTCTTCCAAGAGTACCTGCAGAGAACATCAGATATGGACCTCCTAGCTGTTCTGCCGCCGTTCTACGCCTTCCGAGGCCTCGTCGTCGTCCACCCCGTCTACTACCCGGACGTGGCCGATGAGAAGCGTCGAATGATGATGAACTTCATCCGAAACGTCCTCAACGAGGAGAGGTTCGAGCCGACGGAGATCAGACGCTACCTTACGACTAAGCCGAGGTAGAGGGCCCACCGTTGGTTCCATCCCCGGTCAGCTATAAATGATGGAACGTTTCCTCCTCCCCGTCGGAGAGTGGACAGACTGGAAGATACGCTGTCGGTCGGCATCATAGGATGCGGCGGGATCGCCCAGGTTCACGCTGAGGCTTGGACGAGGCCGCCTGTAGCCCGCGTTAGAGCCGTCTGCGACATCGTCAAGCCAAGAGCTGAAGCCTTAGCAGACCGAGTCAAGACCGCGAGCGGTGAAAGACCAACCGTCTACGAGGAGTACGCCCTCCTACTGAAAGAGACAAACGTGGACGTTGTCAGCATCTGCCTGCCACATTACTTGCATGCGCCGGTGGCAGTGGCGGCCGCTGAGTCCGGGAGACACGTGCTCTGCGAGAAGCCTATGGCGACGAGCCTGCGAGACGCAGATATTATGATCGCTGCCGCTCGCCGGAACAACGTGAGGCTCGGCATCTCCTTCCAGCTCCGTTTCGGCGACGATATGAGACGCGTCAAGAAGGCGCTCGACGAGAACGCCCTCGGGCAGCTCATCCTCGCAGACACATGGGTGAAATGGTACAGGGACGACCGAGAGTACTTCCGCAAGGATGCCGTAGCCGAGTCTTGGCGGGGGAAATGGGCCACCGAAGGCGGCGCGCTGCTGATCAACCAAGCGATCCACAGCGTAGACTTGCTCCAGTGGTTTATGGGTCCCGTTCAGGCCGCGGCGGGCTTCATCTCTACCTTGACGCACAGGATCGAAGCCGAAGATACCGCTGTGGCCTCGCTTAGGTTCAGAAGCGGA
>JAWCPE010000054.1:0-4457 GCA_038870415.1 Bathyarchaeia archaeon | reverse complement strand
TCATCGAGGGAAGCCTCTCAATCAGGCCTCGCGAAGCTGAGGCTTCGCAGATGCAGATACATGGCGAGGAAGGAAGCATCTTCATCCAGGGCTCAAGTATCACCTTCTGGAAGACGACCGGAGAAGAGGCCGCATCGATCGGCGCTCAGGCCGCCGGCGTAAAGCCGCCCTCACCTCTGCCCGCCGCGGAGGGACATCACCGTGTCGTAAGCGACTTCATCTCAGCCGTAAAGGAGGGGTGTGACCCGTACGTCTCAGGCGGAGAGGGAAGGAAATCCCTCGAGATCGTGCTTGGCATCTACAAGGCTTCAAAAGAGCAGAGACTGGTAACGTTCCCCCTTGAAGAGTGATGCGTAGGTGAAAGCAGATCGGGCCTCTAAGATGCATGGGGAGGATGAAGGCCGTAAGCCCGGCTGGGCAGTCTGGATAACAGGGCTTCCTGCGAGCGGGAAGTCAACCGTCACGGCGTCGCTCATCCGGAAGCTGAGGGAGAAGGGGGTCTACGCCGAGGTTCTTGAAAGCGATAAGTTGAGGCAGGTCTTAACACCTCAGCCGACCTACTCAGAGCCGGAGAGAGACCACTTCTACAACGTCATGGTCTACATCGGGCATCTACTCTCGAAGAACGGCGTAAACGTCATCTTCGACGCGACAGGCAACAAGAGAGCGTACCGCGAACGGGCGAGGGCCCTCATCCCCGCGTTTGTAGAAGTCTATCTGAAGTGCCCTCTACAGGTCGCGATGCAGAGAGACCGGAAGGGAACCTACGCGTTGGCCGAAACCGGCAGGAGCCGAACAGTTCCAGGTCTTCAAAGCGTCTACGAGGAACCGTTACATCCAGATGTAGTCATAGAGTCGGACCGACTCCTGCCAGATGAGGCTGCGGACATAGTCCTTCATCTCATGGCGGAGAGGGGGCTTATTCCGAACGGGTACCGCTAGGTCTTTCTTACGCTCTAGGCGCCTGTTTCTGGTTCTCCAACAGTCTCTTCAGGCAGGATCTCTGCGAGGTTTATGAACTCGTCGCACTGCGACTTAAGCCACCGCCCCGTCGCCTCTGGGAAGAAGAGCACGACCACCGATTTGCCGTGGAGCCTGTACTTCTTCACCAAAGGGATGTAGTTGTTGTCGCCCGCGACCAAGACGAGCGTGGAGAAATCGACTTGGAAGAGGATCTCTATGCCCTCCGCGACGAGGCTGGTGTGAACATCGAGGTTCACAGTTCTCACCGCGGGCAGACCGATCGCTTCTAGGAACTCGTCGAACTTAGGCGCTCCTGGGACGCCGATATGGATGAAGTATCTTCCAACTCTGACGCGGCCGATATGGGTGACAATCCATTCTTTAAGGAACTCTATATCTAGCTCCCTCTTCCCTAGGAGGTTAATCCAGCTCTGGTAGAGGTTCTGGCCGTCGATCAGGACCACCGTGGTCTCAGGTCGCATGTTCCTCTTCGCGAAACCCATTCCACCACCATGCTCTAAGCCGTTCTCTCAGCCTTTAGCCGCCTACTATTAGCTCAATCCCCTTAAGAGATTTCGCGTATCATGCCTTCTCTAAGCTAATCTATGAGTGCGGGTCTCACGTCCATTTGTGCTAGATGAAACGGCTTGAAACGAGGGTTCCAGCCGTGTCCCGTATATTCTCCCTGCAGGCTTCTAGCGCACAGCGTGGAAAGATGGGCGCGAAGAAGACGGTTTTCTTGCTCGCGGTCATCGCTGTCCTCGCCTACATCCCCTCAGCCATAGCAGCCCAGCCGCGAGCTCTTGCAGACGAGAAGGCTTGGAGGATGCTTCAGATGGCTTACAGCGCCCGAGAGAGAGCTAACGAGACCCTAGCGGTAGCAGAGGCCCTAGGCGTCTCCACTCAAGCCCTGCAGAACGCTACGGCTGCCTACGCTGAAGGAGAGAGGCTCCTAGCGCTCGCCAACCAGACCCTCTACGCGCTCCGGGGCCAAGCTGATCCCCCCTCAGGAGAGGCCCTGAGCGAGGAGAGGGTTCAAGAGTTGGCGCTCCAAGCCATGCACGAGTTCAAGGCTGCTATGGCTGCCCTCCTCCCCCTGATGGAGGGAGGCGACGAAACAAGCACGGCGAGGGGGCTGGAAGAGGCGATAACCCGGGCTGAACTCTACGTGGACAAGGTAACCGCTTCTGTCCAAGCGTTGCGGGCAACCGTTCAAGCCGAGTCTGAACTCGAAAAGCTCGACGAGAGGATAGCCCAAGCTAGGCTTCACATCGCGTACGCGAGGGGCAACCTTACGCTGGGAAACATCAACGGGACGGCTCATGAGCTCGGCGAGATTAGGCGCAGCCTAAGCGGCATCGAAGGCGAGCTCAACAGGCTGGCGCACAGTCCTAAGGTGGAGGAGGCAAGGATCAGAGCCTACCTGAGCAGGCAGCTCTCGGGAAAGCTGGACGAAGTTAAGCAGCTCGCAGAGCAGGCTGGCGTAAATAGAACGGCGGAGCTAGCGGAAGTGAACGCGATGATCGAGGAGGCCGCTCGAGCGGCTCAAGGCGGCGACCTGGAGGAGGCGTTAACGCTCATAAAGGATGCTCACAGGCTCCTGATGAACATCTTCAACGAGCTGCATAGAGGCAGGGGAAGACCCTAGTCGCCTACCCTCAAGTGTGATCTTATCCCGGCCCCGGCCTCTCCGGAAAGGCTCTAATAACGCCTCAGCTGGACGTTGGCGTATGGGAACGCGGGCGGCACCGATGCTTCTCTTTCTCCTAACGCTCTCGCTGCCCCTAGGCCTCTCCCAGGAGGGGTTCAGCTACAGGCAGCTAGACCTTACGGTCTACGCTGACGGCGCGGTTCATGTAACCGCGACGATAATAGTGGACCCTGCCCAGCCCTCCATCCAGGTGCCGCTCCTAGGAAAGGCGGTTGAGAACCTGCTGGCAACAGACGAGAACGGGACACTTCTGCCGAGAACAGTTAACGGCAGCATGATCCTAGTCGACACGCTGGGCGCCAGCCAGGTCCTGCTGGAATACGACTCCCTCGACCTCACGAGCAAGGTAGGGCCGCTCTGGACACTGAATGTCACCTCGCCTGTAAACTTCACCCTGGTATTCCCCGTTGACGCTACGGTAGTCGAGATGAGCCAAGTACCCTTGGAGATTAAGAGCGTAAGCGGCCGGCCCGTCCTAGTGCTGGCTGCGGGCAGCCAGGAGGTAAGCTACGTCATCGGGCTGTTAGGGCTGGAAGCCGAGGCGTCGGACGCTATCGCCGTGGCGCAGAGAGCGATCGAGGCTCTTGCCAGCCCAGGCCTGAACCTGACCGTAGCCTTGGCTAAGCTCGACGAGGCTGAGGCTGCTTACGCGGCGCGAGACTACCGTTCAGCGAAGATTCTAGCTGAAAAGGCGTTAAGCCTCGCGTACATTACCAGGGACCTAGCCGCGAACGCCACAGCCGCAATCCTGAGAGCTGAGGCCGCGATCCGGACAGCAAGAGTTGAGGGAAGAACGAACGGCCTAGTCGAAGCTGAAGCCCTGCTTGGTAGCGCGAACAGCTCGTACAGGGCAGGCGAGTACTCCTCGGCGGCTGCACTTGCGCAGCAAGCCGAGACGGCCGCGGCAGAAGCCACAGCTCCCTTCCCCACGGTGGCGGTTCTAGGCGGAGGCATAGCGGCCGCCGCAGCGTTAACGTTCATCCTCCTTCTGTACACGAGGCGTGTAGGGAAAACAGCGGAGGCCACCGTCGACCTGGAGGGGCTCTATCGCCGGAAGCCCTGGCTGAACCCTGACCAGAGGAGAGTGATAGAGTTCCTAGCCGCTAAAAGGGGGAGCGCATTCGAAGCTGAGATAAGAGAGGCTGTGAACCAGCCGAAGTCAAGCGTCTGGAGAACCATCAGGAAACTCCAACAGGAAGGTATCGTAACCGTAGAGCAGCTGAGAGGACAGAACTACGTGACCCTTAGCCCCGAGAAAGAGGCCGAACAGGTCAAGTAGTGTACCAGCCCAGAACGAAACGAGTGAGGGAACCTGTCGCCGAGCATGCCGACAGCTCCAGTGCAACGTGGCGGCGAACAAACTTTTATCACACAGAGAGGGGCCTCCCCTCCGCCGAGGCGGGGGTTGCCGAGTTAGGACAAAGATGGGCCGTGAAAGGCCATTGGAGGCGCAGGACTTAAGACCCCAACGCAGGGGCCGGATACGAGATCCTGTGGCGTAGGCCTCCGCGGGTTCGAGACCGCGTACGTCGCGGCGAGAATCCCGCCCCCCGCACCTTACGTGGGCCAGCTGAAATCTCCTCGGGAAGGTATTCTTTTTCCCTCGCGTTTCAGTTCTGCCGCTTTTCGCTCTCTAGGCCCTCTCCGGTAGGTGATCGCCGCGACGAAGGCGACTGTGGCTGCGGCCACGGCGACGGATGCTACTACCATGTAGAACTCGGTCTTCCGCCTCTGGAACTCCTCCTCCCGGAGGAGGGCCTGTTCGACCCGTTGGTCGGCCTCT
>JAWCPE010000053.1:4874-11487 GCA_038870415.1 Bathyarchaeia archaeon | reverse complement strand
GCCGGGACACTCGCCGGGCTCAATATGCCTCTACGAGCCGAGGCTTCGGCTGCTCTTCACCGGGGACTCAGTGCAAGGGAACGGCACCGTCATCCAGGGCATCGCGCTATACGGCGATAGGGACGTCTACCTGAACTCGATGAAGCGCCTTAGGCAACTGCCTGTCGAGACGCTGGTCGCAGCTCACAGGTATAGGCCCGCCAGCGGCGCAGTGCTGAGAGGCGAGGAGGCCCGGGCCTTCATCTCCGAGAGCATACGGCAGGTCGAGAGGTACGAGGCGGAGCTCCGCAGACTCATCGCCGGCAAGACTCAGCTTCCCACCGCTGAGGAGCTGAACAGGCAGATGTGCGCTTTGTTCACGCCGGGTTCCACGAGGCCCGAGTACGGCGCCTGGACGATAGCTGGCTACCTGGAGAGGTACAAGGCGGGAGAGTGGAAATAGGCTGAGCAAGCCGAAGCCTTGACAGCGTACGGCTGGTTAGCCTTAAGTCCCGGTCTGCACCACCCGTGAGCTGTAGTGTCTTGATGAGCATAGCTCATATAGATCCGTCGAGGTTCCAGGTGTCGAGCCGAGTTCACGGCGGGGCCGGAAGCTTCCCTTCGATGGCGTTGCATCAAGGGCCCGGGGTCTTCGGCACATCGTGGCTATTCGTCCACTACGCCGTCCTTATGCCTGGTTCAGGGATCGGCTATCACAGGCATGACCGCTGCGAAGAGATGTTTACCGCCTTAGATAATGCGTTAAGGTTCAAGCATAACGGGAACGTTGCTGAGCTTCGCGGCCCAGTGATGGTCCCCTGCCGAGAAGGCGAGAGCCACGGGGTCTACAACCACACCTCGAAGCCGACACGTTTCATGAACTTCTGCGTCACCGAGCCCGGCGGCCAGTACGATTGCACCGATTACGGCGACGACCTCGTCGACGCGGTGCCGGGGCCCGCTGAGAGGCTTCCAGCGCAATGGATAGACCGGAAGCTCCTAACGTGGGGGCCTGCCGGTCATGGTGGAAGAGGGAGCTTAGGCTTCAGAAGGATACTTGGCCCCGACGACTTCCGGACGACCTGGGCGTTCGTCGACCATATCCTCATCCCGCCGGCCTGCTCGATCGGGTACCACAGGCATGACGGCATCGAGGAATGCTACATCATCCTCGCAGGGGAAGGCAGGCTCACGATGGACGGCAGGACGGAGGTTGTGAAGGTAGGGGACGCCGCCCTGAACAGGCTGGGGGGAAGCCACGGAATCTACAACCACACGGACGAGCTGCTCGAGGTGCTCAACGTGGCCGTCGCCCTAGAGAAGGGCAGACTCGACGCCACAGACCAAGGCGACGACCTCTCCAAGCGATAGGACAGGGAGACATCCCACTGAGACCGCAGGGGCCACTCCTTTTTCTACTAAGTCCCCGGCCTTCATGCTCGAAGAGGCAATGTCTCTGCTCCATTCTCTTGAGGCGCGAAGGCTCTTATGTCCTGACTGTCTCAAGCGGGGTTTCAGTATGAAGATCACTGATGTGCGAAGCTTCGTGGTGGACGCTACGGCTACCTATGGGCGCCCTAGGCGGAGGCACTGGGTCTTCGTCCACGTGCATACAGATGAGGGAATCACAGGCGTGGGCGAGGCGAGCAACTGGCCTGGGGAGCTCGTCGTGGAGATGGCGGTGAGAGACCTGAAGCGCCACGTTGTCGGCCAGGACCCTTTCAACGTGGAGAGCCTCTGGCAGAGGATGTACTTCGGAAGCTACCCTTACGGCATCGGCGGCGCCGTCATAAGCGGCATGAGCGGCATAGAGGTCGCCTGCTGGGACATAATCGGCAAGGCCCTGAAGGTGCCCGTCTGGAAGCTCCTCGGCGGAACCTGCCACGAGAAGATTCGGCTGTACGGCCACGCCGGAAGCCCGGAAGGGGCGAGGGAGCTCGTCGATGAGGGGTACACGGCGGTGAAGACCTCGCCTAGCCCGGAGATTGTTCGAAGCATACGAGAAGCCGTCGGCGAGAACGTAGAGATAGCCGTGGACCGCGGAGGCTACAGGGATCAGGCTGCCATCGTGAAGGTCGCCAGGCAACTCGAGAGGTATAACCTGCTCTTCTTCGAGGTGAACCCTGAGAACATAAACTCACTCGCCCAGCTGAAGGCAGAGGTTAAGGTCCCCCTGGCGACAGGTGAGACCTTGTACACGAGGCATGGTTTCCGCGAGGTCTTCGAGCGCCAAGCCGCCCACATCATACAGCCCGACGTTGTGAGAACCGGGGGAATCCTTGAGACGAAGAAGATCGCGGCTATAGCTGAGACCTACTATATGCCTGTGGCGCCTCACAACCCGAATGGGCCTGTCGCGACGATGGCGAGCGTCCACCTCGCGGCCTCCCTGCCGAACTTCCAGATACTGGAATACGTAGCCGAAGACGTACCCTGGCGCGAAGAGGTCGCCACCCCCATAGAGGTCAAGAGAGGCTTCATAGAACTGCCAACGAAGCCCGGGCTGGGCATAGAACTCGACGAGGAAGAGGTTGCGAAGCATCCCTACAAGGAGCTGGCGAACGGCTAGACGTACTCTGTCTCTGGTTAGGTCGAGCTTCCCCGGCGGATCTTTTAAGCGCTAGTGATACGTCTTTCTAAGCGACTGAGGGCTTCAGGAACCTTCCTCAGAGCTTGAATAAGCCAGACTAGGAAACCTAAGCCGAGCAGGAAGAGTATTGGCAGTAGGACATACATGATGAACGGTCCTCCCTCGGTCAGGAAGATGTAGGTCAGATATCCATACACGACTAGGACTACTGACAGGGATGCGATCAAACCCAGTATGAGGGCCCTCGCTAAGGGTTGGAGGCGGCTCCTCCGCGCCAGGCGAGCGGCCTTCAGGTACTTCTCGAAAGCCGGGTCGATGTCTTGGCTGATCATGCTAAGAAGGGCTGCGGCCTTTCTTCCGAGAGGTGTCAACACGTATCTACGTTCCTCGTTCTTCTCGACTAGGCCTTCGAGCTGTCTGAGCTGGTAGTTGAGCTTCCCCGTCTGGAGGCCTAGCTGCCCTATAAGCTCCGTGTAAGACGCACCCGTTTCGCTTAAGCTGACAACTCTCAGGATTTCACGCCTCTCCGCGTGATCTAGCGCCCGCATTACCGCGTCCTCGACTTCCCTCACGATCTCCTTCATCTCGCATTTTCACCACAACACACACTCATCTACGCTTGCTTATATCGCCTTTTGAGAAGGAAGACTTGACAACTTAACTTACCTTGTCAAGCCAAGAACAGATCAAGGTGCAGCTACCCGTACTGGCCCTCCGCCAAGCCTCAGGATAGAAAACAACAAGCAAGACACTCAGCCTCACGAACCCGGGAACCGGTAGTCGACAGAAGACCTCACAGCGGCGAGCCAGTCGGCAACCACTCCTTAAGAGTTATCTTCCGTCACGCCGTTCTTCCAGCAGGGGAAGAGCATGGGGAAGGTTCTCTTTGGGGCGAAGTTCAACGTTCACCCCGCCTTGACGATGCGGGCTGACTACGCTGAGCTGAGACGCCTCGTGCTGAAGTGTGAGAAGTTGGGTTTCTACTCAGCTTGGGTTATGGACCATCTCATCTGGGGCTCGGGCTCCGTCTTGGAATCTTGGACGACGCTTTCCGCCCTTGCGGAGGCTACGACCCGCATTAGGCTTGGAACGCTTGTCTCCTGTGTCTCGTTCAGGCTCCCGTCGGTTCTCGCGAAGATGGCCGCGACCTTCGACGTGTTCTCGGAGGGGAGGCTGGAGATGGGCATAGGTGCAGGATGGAAGGAGGACGAGTACCGCGCCTATGGCATACCGTTCCCCAGCCCAGCGGTCAGGATCGGGCAGCTGAGGGAAGCCATCATCATACTCCGGAGGATGTGGAGCGAGCCTCGAGCCAGCTTCAAGGGCAGGTACTTCCAAGTTGAGGACGCGGTATGCGAGCCGAAGCCCGTACAGAAGCCCAGGCCGCCTATATGGGTGGGCGGGCAAGGCGAGAAGCTTCTCCTACGCGTCGTCGCTCAGGTTGGGGACGGCTGCAACCTCTTCGGCTCACCCGCAGAGCTTGAGCATAAGCTCGAGGTGATACGGAATCATTGCGAGGCCGTCGGCAGGGGCTTCTCCGAGATACGACGGTCTTGGACAGGCGACCTCATCACGGCGCCTGACGAGGACGAGTTGAAGCGTAAGGTCGCGAGGCTGAAGCCTGCTGAGGTATCCGTGGAGGATTACCGGGCGCGGAACATCATCGGCACGCCCGGCGAGTGCATCAGGAAGATTGAGCAGTATGCTGCTCTGGGTTTCACATACCTGATTCCCTCGATGAGGACGATGGATGAGGACCTAGAGCTGATCTCAGACGAGATTATCTCTGCGTTCCAGTAGAGCTAGGGCCGCTGGGTCGAGGCAGGGTCGAGTTGAGAGGTCGGAGGGTTAGGCATGTGGTTGAGGGCGTGGTTGTGGTTTTCCTTTGCGTCCTTCAAGGTATGCCTGCGGTCGGCCCTTGGATCAGCCTCATGTTCGTCCCTTTAGGGTACTACCTGCTCCTCTACCTCCTCTGGTATCCTGAGTACTTGGAGCATAACCTGCGTCTCATCCTCTCTCCGCGCACCCTTCTCGGCCAAGCTGTCGCCTTTATGGGGCTCATGCTCTTCCTCGCCGCCTGCATCCAGCTAGTAAGGCAGCGTGGAAAGCTCGTCACAACTGGGCTCTACTCCGTGGTTAGGCACCCTCAATACCTCGGAATAACGGTGATGACGCTAGGAACATCTATTATATCTGTACAACTGCGGGCCAACGGCTACACTGCAGCATTATTCATCTGGCTGGTTGAGGTTCTGGGGTACGTTTTGCTTGCATGCTTCGAGGAACGCTCCCTGCTGAGAGAGCATGAAGAAGTATATCAACGGTACCGTGTGAGGGCCCCCCTCATCTTTCCTGTAGCCTCACCGGCTAGGATTCCTGAACCTCTCTTCTCAATGGTCTTAGCGACCATCATAGCCTTCGTATGCATGTTCCTGTAACTATGAGGGTTCTTTCAGGTTCCCAGCCGAGTTCTAAGCGGTCAAGGCCCATTAGCCCTTCGTGACGCCTATCGGGGTGAGCCTCGCAACCTTGGTGGCTATCCCTAGCCGGTGGCTTACCTCGGCGACTGCGTCCACGTCCTTGTAGGCTCCGGGGGCCTCCTCGCTCACGACGACGATGCTCGCGGCCTTGACTAGGATGCCTCGCTGTTCCAGGCTACGTTTCACGTCGTTACCCCAGTATCTTCGCTTCGCCGCTGCGCGGCTCATGAACCTGCCGGCGCCGTGGGCTGTCGAGCCGAAGGTCAACTCCATCGCCTTCGGGTTGCCGAGGAGAACCCAGCTGCTCGGCCCCATCGTGCCAGGGATGAGAACCGGCTGCCCGTAGGGTCGGTATTCAGGCGGCAGGTCCGGGTGGCCGGGCGGGAAGGCCCTCGTCGCCCCCTTCCTGTGAAGGAAGACCCGGCGCCTGCGGCCGTTGACCTCATGCTCCTCCAGCTTCGCGATGTTATGAGCCACATCGTAGACCAGATGCATGTCCAGGTCCTCGGCGGACCGTTTGAAGGTCTTCTCGAACGCCTGCCGGGTCCAGTGCATGATGAGCTGCCGGTTCGTCCAGGCATAGTTGCAGGCCGCCGACATAGCCGCGAAGTAGTCCTCCGCCTCAGGGCTCCCGGCAGGGCCGCAGACCAGCTCCCTGTCAGGCAGCTGGATGCCGTACTTGCGCACCGCGGACTCCATCACGCGGACATAGTCGCTGCAGACCTGGTGGCCGAAGCCGCGGCTGCCGGTGTGGATGAGCACTAGGACTTGGCCCGGCTCCTCGATGCCGAAGAGCTTCGCCGCCCTTGCGTCGAAGACCTGGTCGACAACCTCGACCTCTAGGAAGTGGTTGCCGCTTCCAAGGCTGCCGATCTGGCTTAGGCCTCGGCTCTTCGCCGTAGAGGAGACCTTCGAGGGGTCGGCCTTCGGCATGCAGCCCCCCTCCTCGGCGTGAGCCGGGTCTTCCGGCCAACCGTACCCCTGCCTGACAGCCCACTCTACGCCCTCGGAGGCCACCGCGTCCAGTTGCCGGGCGTCCACCCTTATCCGGCCCCTGCTTCCCAGCCCGGAGGGAATGTACTCGAAGAGCGTGTCCAGAAGCCTCGCAAGGGCTGGTCGAACCTCCTTCTCGTTTAGGTTCGTCCTCACAAGCCTCACGCCGCAGTTTATGTCGTATCCTACGCCGCCGGGGCTGAGGACTCCCTCCTCAGCGTCCATCGCCGCGACGCCACCTATGGGGAAGCCGTAGCCCTCATGTCCATCCGGTAGCGTGATAGACCACTTCTGAACCCCGGGCAGATGGGCTACGTTCGCGCACTGTTCCAGCGTCAGGTCTGAACGCATCTTCTCCAGCAGCCCAGGGTCCGCGTAGACTCGGCCCGGGACCCTCATCCCGGGCTTGTATGTGGCCGGTATCTCCCACGTCAAATCGTCGATCCTGTTCAGCGGAACCTTGTCAGAACGCCCTCTCGCCTCTTCAGACTCTCCCATAGCTAACCGCTCGTTACGCTCTTACAGAGACGGCTTGTTCCGGCTTCACATAAACTTACCTGTGAGGTTCTGG
>JAWCPE010000053.1:2146-4864 GCA_038870415.1 Bathyarchaeia archaeon | reverse complement strand
GTCACCAGCGAGGCTCACAACCTGCCTGGGATATAAACCTCTGGTGAATCTCTGGCTTACATAGCGTTCACGGATTCCGCTAACCATCTGAGGGCTTCCCTGACCATATCGAACTCCGGGCAGCCCTCACGGAACTCCACGAGAGCCTCAGCTCGACCATGGGCCTCATCGTCTCTTACGTTCGCCTCCAACTCATCAAGGAACCTTCTCTTCTCTTATCCCACTCCGGCACTGGACGGCGAGGCCTATATAGAACGAGGCGTAAACCTTTTTCTTCACAACCTTTGAAAGCTCTAAGACAACGGTAGGCTGGCCTCTCACGTTCAACACGGGCTCCAAACTGTTCTTACAGCATACTATCAAGCCGCATTTGAGAAGAGTAGAGATCCTCATCGTGTTTATGCTCCGAGGTACACGTCTGCGTCGACGAGGACGCCAAGCCCCTCCGCGCAGCCTTAGGCCCTGGCAACGAGCATGACTCGAGGAGGCTTGAAGAGCTCCTAGATGGGTTGAGCCATGCCCCTGGGGGGCTCTACGCGGACTCAGCCTACGACATCGAGGCCGTGAGGGGTAAGCTATCCCCCTGGGTAGGGGCCATCATGCCTGTCTGTGAATCCAAGAGGGGGAGTCGAGGCCGTACAAAGTCCTCCTTTACAGGGGGATGATGTCTACGGTTGAAAGGCTCTACGCTTGGCTGAAGAGCTTCAGGAGAATGCCCGTAAGGTACGAGGGGCTTGCCACAACGTACAAGGGCGCTCGTGAACGCAGCATGCATAATCATCCACCTAAGGATGGGGGGGAGAATTGAAATAGGCCAGATTATATCGGACGCCTTAACATCGGCTTGGAGTTTGCGGTAATCTCTCTAACAGTTCTTACTTCAGCGGGTGGGGATCCCATGGTTAACAAGGATAGTATCAGAATCAAATCTAATCGTAGCGCTCTCCGATCGAGTTTTTCTAGAATGGGGTTGAAGCTCGGTGAAATGCTGGGTCTCAGTTACGATGTGGAACGCCTCCCTAGGCTTTAGACCCAACGGGCTTAAGCCAATCTAAGGTGTTATTCTTGCTTGCGAGCCGGATGCGGCTTCAAAGCCACTCCTTGAACTCTTCCGCTAGTTGCTCCAAAGTTCTTCTCTGCCGCGAGTTCAGGTTCTGGGGGATGCGTACGTCGATCGTGACAAGTTCGTCTCCTTGGCCGAACCAGGAGTTTCCCAGCCCCTTCCCCTTCAGCCTGAAGACGGTGCCGCTCTGCGTCCCAGGCGGGATCCTTAACTCCGCCTTCCCATCCAGCGTAGGGACCTGGATCTTCCCCCCTAAGATCGCTCGGAGGAAACCCACCTCGGCCCGGTAATGGATATCCTTCCCGTCCCTTGTGAAGAGCCTATGGGGCTTCACGTGCACGACCACGTATAGGTCGCCGGGCGGGCCGCCTGATGTGGAGGCATCTCCCTGTCCGGCGAGCTTCAGGTAGGTCCCGTCCTCTACGCCTCTCGGCACCTTCACCTTCAGCTTCTGAACCACCTCCTCGACCCCCGTCCCACGGCACTGCGAGCAGGGGGAGTCTACGATGTTCCCGCGCCCGTAGCATCGGTCGCAGGGGGCGACCTGAATGATCTGCGTGAAGCCCGTCGACCTGACGTAACGGACTTGGCCCCGGCCCTGGCATTTCGGGCAGGTTCTCGGCGAGGTGCCGGGCTTCGCGCCTGTTCCGCGGCAGATGCGGCAGGTCGCAGACCGCTCCACCACGACTTCTTTCTCAACCCCTGAGGCTACCTCTTCTAGGGTTATCTCCAAGTCGTAGCGGAGATCGCGGCCTCCTACCGGTCCCTGAGGTCCGAAGCCGCCGAAGCCACGGAAGAAGCGTTCGAAGATGGATTCGAAGCCGCCGAAGCCGAACTCGTTGAAGATATCCTCGAAGTCACGCCGCCTGAAGAGGTCCTCGGGGGTGTACCGTCCCTGCACGCCCTCGAAACCGTAGGCGTCGTAGACCTTCCGCTTCTCATCGTCCGAGAGGACTGCGTAAGCCTCAGAGATCTCCTTGAACCTCTCCTCTGCTTCCTTGCTCTTATTCCGGTCTGGGTGGTATTGGAAAGCGAGCTTCCTGAAGGCTTCCCGAATCTGCTCCTTCGTGGCATCCTTGGGGACGCCTAGGATGTCGTAGTAGTCACGCTTGCTCAACAGGAACCCCCGCTTGAAGGGCCGGGAAACCTCCCGAAGCCCGCGAATACCGCGCCGCTACCACTGAGACGCCTAAGCCAAGCCTACTTCTTATCCTCGTCGACCACCTTGTAGTCTGCGTCTACGACCTTATCCCTGCCGCCTGGGGGAGGCTTCTCCTCGCCTCCTGGGGGCGAGGTTGCTCCCGGCCTAGCGGTGCCTCCTCGGCCTGCTTGCTGCTGGTAGACGCTGGCGCCGGCTTCCTGAAGGACTCTCGTCAGCTCGTCCATCCTCTGTTTGACCCTGTCTATCTGCTTCGAGCCTAGGGCCTCCTTCAGCTCCGCGGCGGCCTTCTCGACCCGGTCCTTGTGCTCCTTGCTCAGCTTGTCGCCGAGTTCCTTCAAGGTCTTCTCAGCCGTGTATATGAGTGAATCTGCGGCGTTAAGTGTCTCCGCCTCCTCCTTTGCGCGCCGGTCCTGCTCTGCGAACTGCTCCGCTTCACGGATCATACGTTCCTTCTCCTCCTTCGAAAGCTTCGTCGAGGCGGTAATCGTGATCT
>JAWCPE010000053.1:0-2136 GCA_038870415.1 Bathyarchaeia archaeon | reverse complement strand
TCGCCTCCGTCCCGGTGCCTAGGTCCTTCGCGGAGACGTTCAGTATCCCGTTCGCGTCGATGTCGAAGGTCACCTCGATCTGCGGCACGCCTCTAGGCGCGGGTGGAAGCCCTGTCAGGTGGAACATTCCCAGGGAGATGTTGTCCTTCGCCATCGCCCTCTCCCCCTGCAGCACGTGGATCGTCACCGCCGTCTGGAAGTCGGCCGCCGTGGTGAAGACCTGGGACCTCCTCGCCGGGATCGTCGTATTCCGGTCCATGATCCTCGTCATCACGCCGCCGAGTGTCTCCACGCCTAACGAGAGGGGCGTCACGTCTAGAAGCACGAGGCTTGAGATCTCCCCAGCTATGACGGCGCCCTGGATCGCCGCGCCCCAAGCGACGCACTCCATCGGGTCTACACCGGTCTCTGCAGGCCGCCCGACGATGTCTTCCACGAATTTCCTGACGAGGGGCATCCGTGTCTGGCCGCCTATGAGGATGACCTTGTCTATGTCCTTCGGCTCGAGCTTCGCGTCATTCAACACGCGGAGTATGGGCTCTCGGATCTTCTCCACGATCGGCAGCGCCAGTTGCTCCAGCTTGGCCCGGCTTAGGGTGATGTGGAGATGCTTCGGCCCCGAGGCGTCGGAGGCGATGAAGGGCAGGTCTATGTCCGTCGTGAGCAGGGTGGAGAGCTCTATCTTCGCCTTCTCCGCAGCCTCCTTCAGCCTCGTCATCGCCATCCTGTCGCCTCGGAGGTCGATGCCGGTCTGGCGTCGGAACTCGTCTAGGAGGTACTGGACGACGGCGTTGTCTATGTCTGCGCCGCCGATCTGCGTATCGCCGCTCGTCGCGAGGACTTGGAAGACCCCAGCCCCAAAGTCCATCACGGTGGTATCGTTCGTCCCGCCGCCGAAGCTGAAGACCATGATCTTCTGCTCCTTCTCAGACTTGTCGACGCCGTAAGCGAGGGCTGCCGCGGTCGGCTCATTGATGATCCTCACAACCTCTAAGCCTGCTATCTCGCCGGCGTCCTTCGTAGCCTGCCTCTGATTGTCGTTGAAGTGCGCCGGAACGGTGATGACGGCCTTCTTCACCGGATGGCCTAGGTAGGTCTCCGCGTCGCGCTTAATCTTCTGAAGGATGAAGGCTGAGATCTGCTGCGGCGTATACGTCTTGCCGAAGACAGTGACCTTGTAGTCGGTCCCCATCTTCCGTTTGATCTCGAAGATGGTGCCCTCAGGGTTCGTCGCAGCCTGTCGTTTAGCCGGCTCCCCGACTAAGAGCTGGCCGTCCTTCGTGAAAGCCACAACCGAGGGGAACATCTTCCCGGCTATCGTGGGGCCCTCGGCGCTCGGTATCGTAACCGGCCTGCCGGCTTCCACGTAGGCCGCTGCGGAGTTCGTCGTCCCAAGGTCGATGCCTATGATCTTTTCCCTCGTCTTGCTCTCGCCGCTCATTCAGCTTCGCCCTCCGTCTGGGATGGCGCCCCCTTACCGCTTGGAGGAGCTGACGCCACCTTCACCACGGCGGGTCTGATAACCTTTCCTTTAAACGTATACCCCCGCCTTATCTCCTCGACCACTGTGCCCTCAGGCGCTGTCTCGGACGGCACCTTGACGGCTGCCTCATGAAGCCCTGGGTCGAAGGGCTTCCCTACAGCCTCGATCGCGGAGAGCCCCTCCTGACGGAGGACCTCCCGGAGCTTCCTGAGAACCATCTCGAACCCAGCCACCCAGGCCTCCGTGCCTGAGGCCTTCTGAGCCGCAGCTATGGCAAGCTCAAGCTCGTCCAGGGTGCCCAGCAGCTTCGCGACAAGCCGCTGATTGCTCAGCTCTGCTAGTCCGTCGAACTCCCGCCTTAGCCTCTTCTGGTAGTTGTCGAAGTCCGCCCGGAGGTACTTCAGCTCGTTCAGGTACTTCTCCGCCTTCTGCTGCTCTTCCACGAGCGCCTTCTGCAAGGCTTCAACCTGTCCGGTCAGCTTCACAACCTCGGCTTGAGCATCCGTTATCGCAGGCTGAGGCTCAGGCTTAGGGAAGGCAGGCTTCGAAGGAGGCTCCTTCGGCAGACTCTGCGCGTCAGAAGCCATCTCCATCCCCTTATCTAGGCGTTTGTCTGAGCGAACCGTTTCCTATATCCCTTTCTACACTTCTAG
>JAWCPE010000052.1:0-11528 GCA_038870415.1 Bathyarchaeia archaeon | reverse complement strand
GTCTGTGGTGTAGATCGCGGTCGACGGGTCGCTGGAGCTCATCTTGCCGCCTCTGCCCAGGCCGGGCATGAACTTGCGGTGGATGATGGCAGGCTTAGGGTAGCCGAGCTTCGGCATGACGTCTCGGGCGACGCGGAAGTGGGGGTCCTGGTCCACCGCGAGCGGTATGAGGCAGGGAACGTTCCGGCCCTGCTTCACGGATTCCAGAAAGGCCGGCACAGCCTGGATGCTTGTGAAGAAGATCTCGCCTATATTCGACTCGTTCGTGAAGCCGAAGACCGCCTTCGCCGTGGAGAACGTGATCCGCTTCGCCACCTTGATCGCCTGGTTGTAGAGCGTCTTCGCGTACTCTGTGTCGAGGAAGATGAAGGTTTTCTCAGGGTCGAAGCCCAACGCGATCACGTCTAAGATGTTATCGTAAGCGTAGCTGCGCGTATCCTCTGTTTCAAGGTCATCCCTGAAGAGGTACTTCTCATCGTCTGTGAGCTGGAAGTAGAGCTTCGCGTCAAATTTGTCCTGAAGCCACTTCACAAACCTCCACGTAGCCAAGTGACCTATATGCGTGTGGTCAGAGGGCCCCCTACCTGTGTAGAGGTAGAACCGGTTACCTTCATCATACTCGTCGAGCAGCCAGTCGAGGTCCCGGTGAGCGAAGAAGATGCCACGCCTCAACGCGTAATGCAGCTCACCCGTGTAACCCTTCAGCCTATTCAGCAGGGCTTCGCTCAGGGGGCTTAGGCCGAACTGTTCAACCAGTTGGTCGTAGTCAACCTCGCCTTCAACCTCCCAAGGCGTCACTCTGAAGCGTTGACTTCGACGCTCCATCCCGGCCACCGGCAGCCCCAAGAAGGCAGCCTGGGTATAAAAAGGGTTAAAGTCAAAACCACGGTTTGCGCCAGAAACCGAGGGGGCCTCTTCCATAGCCGGAATGGGGCTCCTCTCACGCGATAGAAGCTGAACGGAGCCTCTTAGCGATACGTGCTCGTTCTCCCCCCTATGCCCTCATGTATCTGCTGAGGTTCTTGTCGAAGGCTGCCTTACAGCCAGCTGAACAGAAGTAGTAGGTTTTGCCCATATGTGTTGACTTGAACCTCGCCATCTTCTCGTCCACCATCATCCCACAAACCGGATCTTTCGCCATGAGTTCTCACCTCCCTTACACTTCACTTTACCGTAAGGTTCACCCTGAGAGATAACTGTTCTTGCGATCTCGATGCCCGCCCAAGGGAGAACTAAGGCGCTGTCT
This sequence comes from Bathyarchaeia archaeon, assembly GCA_038870415.1. Taxonomy (GTDB): domain Archaea; phylum Thermoproteota; class CALKCG01; order B24; family JAWCPE01; genus JAWCPE01. The sequence goes on along the minus strand of JAWCPE010000052.1, from coordinate 10,282 downwards.
GTGCCGTTGCCTACCATCATGGCCATCCTCTTTTTGAACGTTCGTCACGGGGCTCAGCAGCAGTAGCGCGGAGACTATGGGACAGGTGGCTAAGAAGAGCAGGTACGCGTACCAGAGAGGCAGACGGCTCGATGCCAAGACGAGTAGCGCGAGAGCTGACGGAGCAAAGCAAACCGCGAGGTGAAGGAGTAGGCTTCGAGGCCGCATGGCTAGTGGCAGCATCCTCCGGACTGGTGGCCTTCATGCGTCGTCTGCACCCGTGCCTGCCTTATCTCCTCAACGTACTCGTCCATGTGCTCCTCGGAGCAGAAGCACTTGCCAAACCTCTTGTAAACGACGTTATGGAGTTCCACGCCACAGACCTCGCAGTGCTTCTTCCCAAACCCGAACGTACGGTTCACCTCAACAGGTGTAACCGTGGGCTTTGCTCATTAGGCTACGCTCTTACATGAGAAAAGCTGCGAGCCCGAACTTGTTGTCAATGTAAGACCCCGCCTAGGCCTGGGTTGGGTTATCACGAGATGAGCAAGGCCTAAGCTGTTCCCCTCTAGGAATGCAGGTGCTCGCCCGTGAGATTCTCGATCCGTGAACCGTACTTCTGCTTGTACGTGCTGAGACAGGTCTTGCAGCAGAAGAAACGTTGTCCCTCACCGACGTTTAAGATGAATGGTTTACCATGCACCTCGTCGCCGCAGGTATCGCACTTGAGGCTGACGGCGAGCGGGCCTGTGAGCGGCACGCCTTGTTCGTCCTTGTAGGTTCTCGTGATTATCTGGATTGAGGCCAAGGTCACGCCCCTCAGCCGTGAGATCTGTGATACAAGTAAATCCTGGATCTTCTCGTTACTCGGGGCTACCACCCTTACGACGAGGTTCGCTTCGCCCGTGGTGATGAAGACGTTCCTAACCTCCTCAAGGGCGGCCAGGCTCTTCACTAGGTTCTCAAGCTCTTGCAGGTCGGCTTTGAGAAGGACTAGGGCGGCGACCCCGCGCTCCACCTTGTCAGGGTCGAGTATCGGCGCGACCTTCCTGATAATCCCAGTTTGGAAGAGCCGTCTGACCCGGCTCTCCACCGTCGGGGCGCTCACGCCCACCGTGTGCGCGATCTCCCTGAAAGAGCGTCGTCCATCCTCCATCAGGGCTCTCAGGATAGCCAAGTCGGTGTTATCGAGTTCCAGAGGCATACCCGTGTCCAGGATGAGGGCTGACATGACGGTGATTTATCCTTTTACCAAACGATGGGTCTGACCTTCCCCAAACCAGGGAGCAACGCCAAGTCAACTTTCAGTCTGTAAGTCTGCCACCGGCAAAGGGGCTTCAAAGAGAGGAGGGTTCCATCCTAGTCTGTTCAAATGGAAAGAGGTTCCCTTTTGGACCAGACCCCTCGGTTCTACTATCAGGCTTCAGCTCGCTTCGAGGGAAAGAGGACGGTATGCCGAGAGACCCTGTCTGCGGAATGACCGTGGAGGCGGAGACTGCGATTAGAAGGAAGATAGGGGATAGGACCTACTACTTCTGCAGCGAGACCTGTGCGCGGACCTACGAGGCTCCGGAAGAGGAGCTTCGGAAGATGAAGCGCAGGGTCGCTCTCGCGCTTCTTGGCGTTGTGAGCGTCGCCGCCCTGAGAGTCATAGCCCTACTCGGCTTGGCGGTAACGATCATGACGCTGAAGATAGTCGGCGTCTCCGCGTGGGACTTGGCTCTCTTCATCGTCTCAACGCCCATAGTCTGGTTAGCTGGCTGGGGCATCCACAGCGGGGCTGCCAAGGCCTTGGTACACCGGGCCATCAACATGGACGTGCTCATCTCCACCGGTGTGCTCGCCGGCTGGGGCTATGGCGCCGCCAGCACCTTCTTCCCATGGGTTGGAGGCGAAGGATACGGATACCTGGAGATAGCGATCGCGATCCTAGCCTTTGTGCTACTGGGCAAGTTCATAGAGGAGACGATCAGGCGGAAGTCCGCTGCAGCCATCCGGAAGCTCCTTGAGCTTCAGCCGACGATCGCCCGCGTTTTAAGGGACGGGCAGGAGGTCGAGGTTCCCATCGATGAAGTGCAGGTAGACGATGTGCTCATCGTAAAGCCTGGAGAGAAGACTCCCACAGACGGCGTAGTCATAGGGGGCTACTCCTCCGTGGACGAGAAGATCATCACTGGCGAAAGCATCCCGGCGGAGAAGAACGTGGGCAGCGAGGTCATAGGCGCCACGATAAACAAGACCGGTCTCCTCAAGGTGAGGGCGACGAAGATAGGAGGCGACACCGCGCTAGCGCAGATAGTGAAGCTCGTCGAGGAGGCCCAAGCCTCCAGCGCGCCGGTTCAGAAGTTCGCAGACCGGGTAGTCGCCCGCTTCGTTCCCGCGGTCTTCATCGTCGCCGCCATCTCATTCACCTACTTCCTGCTCCTCCCGGGAGCGGGCTTTACAAAGGCCTTCCTTGTGCTGCTCAGCATTCTGCTCATCGCCTGCCCCTGCGCCCTGGGCATAGCCACACCGGCCGCCATCCTAGCCGGCGTGGGCAAGGGGGCTGAGTACGGCGTCCTCCTCAGGGGCGGCGAGTACATCGAGAAGGCCCGAAAGCTACAGACCATCGTCTTCGACAAGACCGGGACGCTCACGAAGGGCGAACCGTCGGTCACCGATGTCATAGCCTACGGAGGCTACAGTGAAGGCGACGTGTTGAAGTTCGCGGCCATAGCTGAGAAGGGCTCGGAACACCCCTTGGCAGAGGCCATCGTGAAAGCCGGAGTAAAGGCGGGCTTCAACACTCCCGACGCGGAATCCTTCGAAGCGATACCCGGCCACGGCGTGAAGGCGACCTACCAGGGTAAGCGAATACTCCTCGGGAATCGGAAGCTTATGAAGGAGAGTCTTATTCCCGCCGAGCAAGTGGAAGACATCCTCGTGAAGCTTGAGGGGCAGGGGAAGACCGCCATGATCCTGGCTTTGGACAGGGAGGTCGCAGGCGTGGTGGCGGCGATGGATACGCCCAAGGAGCACGCCGTGGAAGCGATAGAGAGGCTGAAGGGCATGGGTTTGGAGGCCGTGATGCTCACGGGCGATAACGAGCGGACGGCGAACGCTGTGGCCAAGCAGCTGGGCATCAACACGGTCATCGCCAACGTGCTGCCCTGGGAGAAGGTGGATGTCATCAAGAAGCTCCAAGGCGAGGGGAAAGTCGTCGCGATGGTGGGGGACGGCGTTAACGACGCGCCTGCGCTCGCTCAGGCGGATATAGGTATAGCGATCGGCAGCGGGACGGACATCGCGAAGGAAGCCGGCGGCATCATTCTGATCAAGGATGACCTGAGGGATGTGGGGCTTGGGATCGAGCTCAGCCGGGCGACGATGGGGAAGATCAAACAGAACCTCTTCTGGGCCTTCATCTACAACACGGTCTCTATCCCCGTCGCGGCCGTCGGCCTGTTAAACCCCATCATAGCAGCCGGAGCCATGGCAGTCAGCTCCCTCTTCGTCGTCAGCAACTCAGCCACCTTGAAGCGGTTGAAGCTCCAAGTCTAGGAGGTTACGGATTATGGCTGAGGCAAGTCTAGGAGGTTATGGTTACGGCTTCTGGCTCCCTGTCGTCGTGAACGTGCTCTTCTTCGCCCTCTTTCTGGCCTTCATACCGTTCAAGCGGAAGACGGGCAGGCTGCCGGCGAGCCTCTACCTGGCCTTCATGGTCGCGCTCTTCACGGAGATGTACGGTTTCCCCCTGACGATCTTCATCCTCACTTGGTACTTCGGCTACAGCAACCCGTTGACGCATGAGTCAGGCCACCTACTCTACCCTGGCGAGGGGATGGCGTCGCCGTTCCATCTTCTCTCGAACCTGATGATCATAGGCGGAATCCTCCTAGTAATGCTCGGATGGAAGAGCATCCACGGCGCGAGGGCTCAGCTCGTCACCACGGGCCTTTACCGGTTCACCCGCCACCCGCAGTACCTAGGCATACTCCTAGTGACGGGCGGCCTCCTGCTCCAATGGATAACCATCCCTACCGCCGTCATGTGGCCCATCCTAGCTTACTTGTACTATCGCCTAGCCAGAACCGAGGAGAAGGCGATGGAAGAGAGCTTCGGCAACAAGTACAGGGAGTACAAGAGGAAGGTCCCAATGTTCATACCTTTCCTGAAACTGCCGTCCCGCTCACGCAAGAGAGGAGAGTAGAAACCTGAAGACAGAGCAGGAGCCCCCTAGAGAACGCCGTAAGTACATCCCGGCGTTCAGGTATGGTTTCCTGACGCCCCTCTACGATCTCATACTGCAGGGGATGATGCGTGAGTCCACCTTCAAACCCCGCCTAGTGGAGCAGGCGAGGATAGAGAAAGGCCGCAGAGTACTCGACCTAGGCTGCGGAACCGCTACCCTAACGATCCTAATGAAGAAGGCTTACCCTGAAGCTGAAGTCACTGGGCTGACGGTGACCCAAAGGTCCTTGAGATCGCGAGAGCGAAAGTTGCGAGAGCAGGCTTGGAGATCGCTCTGGATTACGTGATGGCGTCTGAGCCGCCATATCCTGATGGCTTCTTCAACCGCGTCATATCCAGCCTAGTCTTCCATCATCTGACGCTAGAGGATAAGGCTCGCACGTTGAAAGAAGCGTTCCGAGTCCTTAGACCTGGAGGGGAGCTGCACGTCGCAGACCTTGGGAGACCGCAGAACGTCCTTATGCACTTGATATCGCTCGTCATGCGGCGACTCGAAGAGGCCGCAGATAACATAAAGGGCTTACTCCCTGAGATGTTCCGCAACGCGGGCTTCGAGCAAGTTGAGGAGACAGCCAGCTACATGACGGTATTCGGCACCTTAGCCCTGTACAGGGCATGGAAACCGTCTTGAGGATACCGGCGGGTTGTTTGAGCGCCTCAGGCTGGGCTCACCTATCTGGATGAGAAGCGCGCTATGATGGCCTAAGTGCCATGTTCAGAATAATGCAGTCCTTTTCATCAGACCTGTTTGCTGCCCATCGTAGTAGGGGCACGATAGCATCCCTTAGCTCCTCTCCGTCTTCGGTCAGAGAATACTCAACGCGTGGTGGGATCTCGTTGAAGGACTCTCTTCTTATGACGCCCGCCTTTTCCAGTTCCTTAAGCGTGTCTGCTAGGGATTTGGGGCTGATGCTCTTTAGCTCGCCGGGCCTAACCCCCAGATGCCGTCCTCGGCCGTAACCTTAACCCAGACACCGCCCCAACGGGGCATCCAGCTGCTCCTCTACCGTTTGTACCTCGGATACTTCGACATGGGGTTCGCGACCTCAGCGTCCTCAGCCCACGAGGGATGCCTAACCACGGTCCGCGGCCCCTCCCTCGGAGGCAGCTCCAGCCGCATCGCCTCGTTCTCCTTAATCTTCAAGCAGGCTCCTCCTTTACCGCCCGGTTCCGCCTCACAGCCTATACGCCTCTGCGTTAACGCGGGCGGTCAACGGTTCGAGCCACGGCCGCTGCGCGGCAGGAGCCTCAGCTGGCCTTCACAAGCTGGGAGAGCCTCTCATCGTCCAAGTCCTCGGCGGAGCAGAACTGGCCCTCCCTGCGAGGCCTGTACGCCTCCTTTATCCGGTGGAGCCGTTCCTCGAGGCTCTCAGCCCCAGAGAGAGCGTTCAAGCATCCCTCCAAGGGCTCCTCCAAGTGAGGGTATCTCTCCAGGATCTCGCGCTTATGCCCTTCTAGGAAGGCCCTTACATGCGTATGGTAAGGAAAGGAGCTGTCCGCTGACAAGGTGAGGATTCTACCCTCCTTCAGCCTCTGGGAGAGCCTTCTGGCGCAGGCGGCGCCGATAGCTGTTGACGGCCCCACCTTGAAGCCCCGCTCCCAGAGCTCCACGAGGCTCGCGTAGGCTTCCACGTCGTCTATCGTCATAATCTCCTTGGCGAAGAGCGGTGAGTAGATCTCAGGGCTCCACTCGCAGCCGCCTACGATATGCTGTATGCCGGGCACATGATGGACGAGCGGCGGCTGGACGCCCACGATCTCCACGCGCGCCCTAGAGCTGGTCTGGCCTAGGGTTAGGCCCATGAAGGTGCCAGTGCTCCCCAAGGCTACGGCGATGTAGTCAAGGTCTCCGCCTGTCTGCTCAAGGATTTCCGGCCACGTCATGGCTAGATGCGATAGAACGTTCTGCCAGCTGTTGTACTGGTCTAGGTTCGTCAACACCAGCCTATGCCTCTCGGCGAGAGCCCTGGCCAAGAAGACAGTGGTCTCCCTGGGGCAGACGTCGAAGCCCTCCTCCACCTTCACTACGTCCACGCCTAGCGCCCGGAGAACCGCTACGCTTTCATCCGGGACACGCGGCGGCGCCACCGCGATAACTCTGAAGCCTAAGCGGTTCGCTTTGACCGCGAGCTCCCTCGCGAAGTTGCCTGAGGAGGCCGAGATCGCGACGCGGCCCTCCTTAAGTGAGCCGCGTTCAAAGGCGTCCTGAAGGATGAACGAGGCTGGCTTGCGCTTTACGGTCCGCAAGGGGTCTTCGCCAGCCCTAGGGTCGTACTCACGCTTCAACAGGAGCGAAACATCATCATTCTCAAGGAAGCCCTTGATCTCCTCGACTGGGATCGGCTTGAGGTCGCGTTGATGAAGCTCTTCGACCATCTCTTCGAGACGTCTGCTCAAGCGCGAAGCCTCCGGGCAGTCGGCTCGTCGCGATGATAGAGGGGAAGAACCCGCGGTAGGAGTGGGAATCCCAGGGAGGTGCCGAGGAGGCTGCAGGCGACTCCCTTAACAGTGGAGTAGGCGTAGACAAGCGAGGCGGCTGCGAAGTCCAGGGGGCCTAGCATGAAGAGCTTCAGGAGCAGGTAGGGGGCTGACGCTATGAGCCCTGAGGCGAACGAGGCGCCGAGCACATGCGCGGCGCCAGTTCTTCCCTGAAGGTTGCGCAGCCCGGGCAGGAACAGGATCACGTCGAAGAGGAGGCCTCCTAGGACGTATCCTAAGCCTACCACGAGGGCCTCTAGCGGCGCGGCTCGTATAAGCCTTGTCGCCATCGAGGCTATCAAGGCCATCACCGTGACACGGCCGAAACGTCCCGTTGCCTTCGCGAGCACGAGCATCAGCAGCCAGCCCACCAGGCGGTTGACGACCCCATGCATCGTGAAGGGCCCTAAGGAGAGCCTTCCCACCACGGGGCCTAGGAGGCTCTCGGAGCCGATCCAGACCGCGGCGAAGACCGATATGAGGGCTATCTCCTTCGTTTCCATGAAACGGGCTCCGCTACTTTGCGATGACGATCCTCCAGACGTTCTTCTCCAGCTTCTCCACCGCGAGCACCTTGTATCCTTGCCTCTCCACGGTAGAAGGCATCGTCTGGCAGGAAGCCGGGTTATCGGTGAGGACCTCCAGCACGTCGCCTTTAGAGAGTTCACCCAGCGACCTCATCGCGTACAGCGATGGGAACGGGCAGACGTAACCCCTCATGTCTAGTAGGTATCGCTGCTCCTCCCTCTTTTGCACGGTCACGGGCGTAGGGCATCCCTCCGCGCGCTTAACGACTCCTCCACCGCGAACGGTTGTTCAATGAGGGCTTCCAGCTCCTCCACGCAATGCCTCTCGCAGTAGTCGCTGAAGGACTCTCCGTCCCGGCGGCGTCGGAGGAAGGCTTTGAGAATGTTCTCGACCAGGAGCTTGACCTGATCGGCTTCTACCCTCTGCTTGACCAGTCTTCCAAAGGCGGCCCTAGGCCCGAGGCGGCCGCCCAGATAGATGTTGTAGCCCGGTCTCAGCTCGTCGCCGACCTTGAGCTGTATAGACTGGAGCCCTATGCCGGCCACGGGGTGATGGCCGCACCCATTCGGGCAGCCGCTTAGGTACACGGTGACATCGAGGCGTCTGAGGTCCTCGCCGAGGTGGCTTTCCAAGTGTTCCACGAGCTGAACGGCCCTTGCCTTGACGTGGTCTAGGGCCTTGCCGCAGAAGTTTCCAGCGCAGGCGATCGTCCTCCATCTTAGGCTGGAGGTATTCAGGGAGAATCCTAGAGCCTCCAGCTCGGTAAGCAGGCTTGGAACGTGCTCCTCGGGGATGTTCACGATGATAGGCTTCTGCGAGGTGGAGAGCCTGAGTTCCCCGCTGCCGTACTTGTCTGCAAGGTCAGCGACGGTCCTCATTCTGCCGCTGGGCAGTATTCCTCCTAGGATAGGCAGGGCCACGTAGAAGCGTCCCGGCTGCTTCTGGGCTTGAAGCCCGGAGTGGTCGCAGCCACTCACCCACGCGTCAAGCGTGATGGGCTCCAGGCTTCGCCCCAGCTTCTCCTCGACGGCTCCTCGAAGCCTATCTATACCCCAGGCCTCCACCATCCATTTGAAGCGCGCTCTGGGCTTGGTCTCACGACTGCCATAGTCCCTGAAGAGCTCTATGACAGCCCTGGCGACCTCGAAGACCTCGCTGGGCTTCAGGAAGACTCCGAGGGGCTTGGCCATCATGGGTGGGCTGCCTAGGCCGCCGCCTACGAAGGCGGTGAAGCCCACCTTCCCCTCTGGCTTTCGGACCGCGACGAAGGAGAGGTCGTGGATCTCGGGCTTGACGCAGTTCACCGCGCAGCCTGAGAGGCTGATCTTGAACTTCCTCGGCAGGTCTAGGAAGTCCCTGTTCCCTGAGTAGAACCGCGTCATCTGGAGCACGAGGGGTGAGGCGTCGATCAGCTCATCTTGGGCTAGGCCTGCGACGGGGCATCCGACGATGTTCCGGACATCGCCGTACCTTGCCTCGGGGTAGCCTTGGCCGCACATGTCTGTGGTGAAGCCTAGTTCCCGGAGCTGACTGAACGCCTCGATGGCGTCCTCATCCCTTATCCAGTGAAGCTGGATGTCCTGTCGGTCTGTCAGCTCCGCGTATCCCCTGCCCAGCCTGTCGCTTAGCTGCGCTATGCCCCTCAGCTGCGTCGAGGAGATGATGCCGTTAGGGATCTTCACCCTGAGGAAGTGCTGGGAGCCCTCCCCCCCCTCGTAGCCTAAGGAGTATCGGCCGACGAAGCTCTCCAAGGAATCAAGGTCAGTATCTGTCAAGGGCTTCCTCCCGGTCTCTTGTGACACGTTCAGATAGGTGCTGGGAAGAAGAGGCCTCCGAAAAGAGCGTACGCTAGGACCAACGTGAGGAGGATGTTGAAGGTTTGGGCTGCGAGGAATACGGCAAAGGGCTTCCCTCTTCCCGCCTTCACGAGTTCACTGAGTTTCGTGTCAAGCCCGATGCCAATGAAGGCCATGGCGAAGAACCAGCCACGTACGCTTTTAGTGATGTCCAATACCGCCTGTACCGGCTTATACCCCATCGTAGGAACGAGCAAAAGAGAGAATACCACAGAGGCGATGATGAACCCTACGATGAACTTTGGAAACCGATACCATATCTCCTCCAGCCGGGGTCTCTCTCCACCCGGTCCTCCGGGGTTTCGGTCCACTCTAAGGACCCAGTATAGGGAGAGCAGGAACGCGGCGACGCCTATTAGGGCGTTTTGTGACATCTTGATAATGGAAGCCACGGACATCGCTTTGCTACTGTAGAGGGCACCTGCCGCTACAACGGCGGGGGTTGTATCGATGGTTCCTCCGATCCAAGCGCCCGCGACGGCGTCAACCATCCCGACCGCCTTAGCTAGGATAGGGAGACCTACGAGCATAGGCATCGCGAGCAGCAAGACCAATGAGATCGCGTAGCTTACCTCTTTCCGGTCCGCCTTGATGGCGCCTCCGGCCGCGATCGCGGCGGAGACGCCGCAGATGGACACGCCGCTAGCGAGCACGCTCGCAAAGGACTTCTTCAGACCAGCCTTTACCGCGAGGAAGTAGCAGAAGTACCAGACCAGCAAGACGACGACGACGGCTTGGGCCATACCGAAGGCCCCGGCGGAGAGTATGTCGTTGAAGAGGGTCTCCGCACCCAGTAGGACAAGCCCGATCTTTACGAATAACTCGGTCTTCACCGCGGGTTTAAGCCACTTCGGCGTGCCCACAGTGTTGCTTATCAGCAATCCGAAAACCAACGCCCAGAGCACGTATTCCAAGCCCCAAGTGCGAATAGTTGCCTGGTTTGCCAGGAAGAGGCTTAGGAATGCTAGGAAGAATGTTACTGGGAAGGCAGCCCAGTAGGGTTTGATCTTCTCCTTCATCGATAAGACGGCTACGCTTGTCAAGGCTAAAAGGCCTAATCCCAACAGTATGAAGTACCCGAGCAGTACGAAGGAGGGCATGTTCCCGGCTTGGAAGGCGGTCGATGGGTCTACTCCCCATGCGCCGGTCTTCGGCAACCATGTGACGACCCGCATCGAAGCCAACGCCAGTATGAGGAAACCCAGCCAAAC
>JAWCPE010000051.1:0-11625 GCA_038870415.1 Bathyarchaeia archaeon | reverse complement strand
AACCCTTCCAGACGCCTAGGATAAACCTGCTATGCTCGCCTAGGATGCTCAGTATCCAACAGCCGTCCTCCGCCAGTCTGAGGGCTGCTTGGCGTAGGCCGTCCGGAGAGGCCTCTCAAATCTGCGGGCGCCCCTGCTCCCCTCCAGGGGAGTCTCGTTCAACCCGGCGTAGCATAGCATCCTGTAGACGGTGTTATGTCCGAGACGGGGATGCCTCTCTATTTCGCTTCAGGAAGCCTTTTATCTTGCATGGACCCCCACCGGTACCTTCTCCCGAGCCCCATGAGTTGACTTAGCGGTTCTACGAATCGCACTCAGCCTCCTCGACCGCTTCTCCAACCCCTCCCAGCCCACGTCTTGGAAACCCCGTCTACCACTCGTAGAAGACGGCCCCTACGGACGCTGACACGGCCGCAGACCGCGACGGCCCTCCAGCCTACGGCGGACAAGCTGATGCCTCCTACGCTCTGAAAGCCCCCTCGCTAACACATCATTCGCCCATTACCTTCTAGGGTATTAGCAGTGTGAGGAGATAGATCAAGATCGAGGATGCTGGCTTTTTCCTGATATTTGTTTATCCCTCTGAGCTGGCGTAGTTGTGGGGAAGCCTCCTCTTGGAAGGCTTGGATGGGTGTCTATAATGTAACGCTTCAAGGCTGGGGCTTATGTGAGGCCTCGCGGTGTCCTGCCATTCAACCAGCTCGTCTAGGCCCTTTCAACTGCGAGAGCTTCTCCCCAACCGTCTGGTAGAACCGCTTTATCTTACCGTTCGTCTGAGGATGGTTCACCCTTGCAACCACATGCCTTACCCCCTCCCGGCGAGGACTCCTCGAAGCTGTTTATGCCCTCCGCCCTCCCCTCGCCTCCAGCCGCGTAGAACCGCGCCCCGGGTCTGTTAACACCTCACAGGGAGCCCCGAGCCTTCTCGCTGATGATCCACCTCACCTTCCCCTCGTCAAGCTTCCTCGTACACCTCCAACAGGAGGGGTGAACTGGTTTCAGGAAAAGGGAATCGAAGAATGACGTGAAACCTTTAAGTCGCATCGAGTTACGTATAGCGAACCGTTAGGAGAGGCTCTTTCATTTGCCTATCGTCGGTGAGATCAGCCGAGTCGCAGGTCCAGTGGTAGACGCTAAGCATGTCCTTGGGGCTCAGATGTACGAGCTTGTCCACGTCGGGGAGATGGGCCTCATAGGCGAGATCATCAAGGTTGAGGGCGAGAACGCGACCATCCAAGTCTACGAGGAGACTACAGGCCTCAAGCCTGGCGAGAGGGTCGAATGCACCGGAGGCCCCCTCTCCGTCGAGCTTGGTCCCGGGCTTCTCGGCAACATCTTCGACGGGGTTCAAAGACCGCTCACCGCGATCGAGGCGAAGATCGGCCCCTTCGTCCGGAGGGGCGTCTCCGCTCCCGCCCTCGACAGGGAGAAGAGGTGGCACTTCGTCCCCTCTCTGAAGGCGGGTGAGAAGGTCCAAGGCGGCGACGTGATAGGCACGGTGCAAGAGACCTCACTTCTAGCCCATAAGCCCCTCGTACCCCCGCGGGTCTCAGGAAGAGTGAAGGAGGTCTTCCCTGAAGGCGACTACACGGTAACGGATACCGTCGCCGTTGTAGAGACTGAGAGGGGCGAGGAGAAGCTTTCGCTCATGCAGGTATGGCCTGTGAGGACCCCCCGCCCGGTCAGGAGGAAGGTCGCCTCGGATACGCCGTTGCTGACGGGTCAAAGAGTGATAGACGCCTTCTTCCCCATCGCGAAGGGTGGCACCGCCGCCATCCCCGGAGGCTTCGGGACGGGCAAGACGATCCTGCAGCATCAGTTGGCGCAGTGGGCGGACGCCGACGTCATCATCTACGTAGGCTGCGGCGAAAGGGGCAACGAGATGTCCGAGGTGCTTGAGAAGTTCCCAGAGCTGAAGGACCCCGAGTCAGGCCGCCCGTTGATGGAGAGGACGATCCTCGTCGCGAACGTCTCAAACATGCCCATAGCGGCGCGGGAGGCGAGCATCTACACAGGCATCACGATGGGCGAGTACTTCCGTGACATGGGCTACGACGTGGCGCTGATGGCGGACTCAACCTCCCGGTGGGCTGAAGCCTTAAGGGAGATCTCAGGCAGGCTGGAGGAGATGCCTGGTGAAGAGGGCTACCCCGCCTACCTAGCGAGCCGGCTCGCGGAGTTCTACGAGCGCGGCGGCAGGGTCGAGACGGCCGGAAGAGAGCCGAGGCTCGGCTCCGTCTCGATCGTAGGGGCGGTCTCCCCGCCTGGAGGCGACTTCTCTGAGCCTGTCACGGTTAATACGCTGAGGAACGTGAAGGTCTTCTGGGGCCTCGACGAGGACCTGGCGAAGAGGCGGCACTTCCCCGCCATCAACTGGTTGAGGAGTTACTCGCTCTACACGGACAGCCTTGAGAACTGGTTCCGGAAGAACGTAGACGAGGAGTGGGAGTCGAAACGCAGGGAAGCTATGGCGATCCTGCAGCGTGAAGAGGAACTCCGCGAGATCGTGCAGCTCGTAGGGCCTGACGCGCTCTCCGAAAGCCAGAGGGTCGACCTTGAAGCGGCGAAGATGATAAGGGAGGACTTCCTCATGCAGCACGCCTATCACCCCGTCGACACCTACTGCGAGATAGCGAAGTCTCGGGATATGCTCACCGCGATTCTGCAGTACTACGAGCGGATGAAGCAGGCCGTCGAGAAGGGCGTCCCGTTACAGAAAGCCTTAGAGCTTCCAGTGAAGGAGGAGATAGCCCGGTTGAAGATCCAGCCTCGTGAGACCTTCCAGGAGGTCTTCAGGAGGGTTGAACGCGAGCTGGACCGGGAATTCGCTAACCTACAGGCGGGAGGAACCTAAGTGAGGACCATCCGCACACCGTCGCCTGAGAACGCTCACGACAACGAAGGGTCGACTGAACAGAAGAAAGAAAGAGATGGGAGGAAGGTACGTTGGCTCAAACTGTTCTGACCCGTGAGTACCACACTGTCAGCCGGATCGTAGGTCCCCTCCTCTTCGTGAAACAGGTCAGCGGGGTCGGCTACGGCGAACTGGTAAGGATCACTGACCCCACGGGGGTCGAGAGGAGAGGCCAAGTCCTCGAGGTGGGCGAGGGCATCGCGGTGATACAGGTCTTCGAAGGAAGCCAAGGCCTCGACGTGGAGAAGACCGCGGTGCGGTTCACAGGCGAGACGATAAGCATGCCGGTCTCGCCGGATATGCTAGGCCGCATCTTCGACGGGAGGGGGGAGCCGATCGATGGGGGTCCAAGGGTTCTCGCCTCGGATTACTGGGACATCTATGGGGCGCCTATGAACCCTAACTCCCGGGAGCACCCGAAGGAGTTCATCCAGACGGGGGTCTCCGCCATCGATGGGCTCTACACGCTCGTTCGAGGACAGAAGCTGCCCATCTTCTCCGGAGCAGGGCTTCCCCATAACCTCCTCGCGGCGCAGATCGCGAGGCAGGCGAAGGTCCCTGGGAGAGAGGAACGTTCCGTTGTGGTCTTCGCCACGATGGGCATCACAGCCGACGAGTTCAGGTACTTTCGGAACGAGTTCGAGGCGCGAGGGGCCCTCGACCACCTGACGATGTTCGTCAACCTTGCCGACGACCCTGCCATCGAGCGTCTCATCACGCCGCGGATGGCCTTGACCTGCGCCGAGTACTTCGCCTTCCAAGAGGGCGCGCATGTCTTGACGATCCTCATAGATATGACGAACTACGCGGAGTCGCTGCGTGAGATCAGCGCCGCTAGGGAGGAGGTCCCGGGGAGGAGGGGCTACCCGGGGTATCTGTACACGGACCTAGCCTCGCTCTACGAGCGGTGCGGTAGGCTGCGGGGCGGGAAGGGCTCGCACACGGTCTTCCCAATAATCACGATGCCTCACGACGATATTACGCATCCGGTGCCCGACCTCTCCGCGTACATCACGGAGGGCCAGCTCATCCTAGACCGGGGAATGCACAGGAAGGGCATCTACCCTCCGATGGATGTGCTGCCCAGCCTCTCAAGGTTGATGAGGACAGGCATAGGGAAGGGGCATACACGCTTCGACCACCGAGAGGTCTCAGACTGCTGCTACTACGCTTACGCGGAGGGAAAATCTCTCCGCGACCTCGTCGCCGTGGTGGGCGAAGAGAGCCTCACGCCGAGGGATAGGCTCTACCTCAAGTTTGCAGACAGCTTCGAGCGGCGCTTCGTGAACCAAGGCCTCTACGAAGAGCGAAGCATAGAGCAGACCCTAGACTTGGCGTGGGAGCTTCTCTCCATCCTGCCGGAGAGCGAGCTTAAGCGCGCCGACCCAGACACGATCAAATGGGCGAAGGAAGAGGGCAAACTGCGACCCCCAGCGACTGCAAAGGCATGAACGCCGCCGTAAGCCTACGCTGTAGGGTTCTCTCGGCTGTGCTTTAGGCTAGGAGCCGCCTAGGTCAGCGGCGGTCATCAGCTGAAGCTGCGGCGGCTTCTTCGTTATCTCTGACATTCGGACGCCGAGCAGGAGTTTGACACCTTTCTCCCCTGCCACATCTACGAGCCGCTGCGTGATGATGCCGTCGAAGACGACCGCGTAAGGGCGTTCGAAGCTCGGAAGCTTCTCAGCAAGCTCGCTTACGGGGAGGCGGGCGATCGCCTCCCCCTTCTCATTGAAGAGGACTGCCTCAAGCGTGTCCTTCAACTCGTGGAAGGCATCGATGAGAGGTGGGGGAACGCCCATAGGGCTCTCCTTCACGCCTCTAACCGGCACCTTATCCCTGAGAGCCTTGAGCACATCCTTCGGAGTAAGCTCTTCAACCTCCTTGCCCGCTGGGGCTCTTGCGACGTAGTCGACCTTCGCCACTTGGAGGAGCTCCTTCAGGATGAGGTCTCCTCCGTGGTCGCCGTCTAGGAAGGCTGTCACTTCTCGTTTCTCCCTCGTCAGCTTGATGATAGTCTCAGGTATCTTGACGCCCTCTATCGCGATCACGTTCTTTATCCCGCAGCGGAGCAGGTTGATGACGTCTGCTCTGCCCTCGACGATGATTATGCTGCTTGAGGAGCCTACCTCAGGCCCAGAGGGTAGGCTGTCGGGGCCGAACTCCTCCACGCCTAGGGCTCGGCTTCCCTCGGAGAGCTCCTTCATTATCGTCTCGACGCTCGTGATCGACTCGATGTTCCAGTCTCTCAGGATTCCACGGGCCCGTTCGATGATGAGTTTCCGCTTCGTCTCCCGTACGTCCTCGATCCTCTCAAGCGAGACCTTCGCGGTGCACGGCCCTATCCTGTCGATGCTCTCTACCGCCGCGGCGATCAGGGCTACTGATACGCGGTCGAGCGTGGTGGGGATCGAGATCTTCCCAGTCGTCCTATCCTGCTTAGTGGTGAGGTCGACCTCTATCCGGCCGATCCTGCCGTTCTTCTGAAGCTCCCTGAGGTCGAGTTCTGGGCCGAAGAGGCCCTCCGTCTGGCCGAAGATGGCTCCGATCACGTCCGTCTTCTCGACGACGCCTTCGATCTCAAACCCGGCCCTGATAACGTATTTAGTCACGATGCTCGGTCCACGATCCAATGTAACACCTTCCGTCTGATCTGAAACGAATAGTAAGGGTGATGAGAGTAACCTTACCTATCCGTCCTCTATGGGCGCTGCTGCTAATTAACCTTTACACTAGAGGCCGGGCCTTGTTTGAAGAGCGCGTCGTGTTTGCCAGCATCTATCTCTGCGGCGATATCTTTGGGAGACCTTCCCTCCACGGTGACGCCCATGCTGGCACAGCTTCCTAGGACCTCCTTAGCAATCCCCTTGAGGGAACAGGCTAGGCTCTTGCCGCTCTTAAGCCGGGCTATCCTGAGGACCTGTTCTAACGTCAGGTTTCCCACGTTTTCAACGCCCGGTTTCCCGGAGCCCTTCTGGACCCCGAGCTCCTTTACGATGAGGGCGGATGTCGTAGGCGTACCGACCTGGACCTCGAAGGCCTTCGTAGAGGGGTCTACGAGGACCTTCACTGGAACCCTCATCCCGGCGTACTCCTTCGTCGCCTTGTTGATCGCCTCCACGATGGCCGGCACGTTCACGCCGAGCGGTCCGAGCGCTGGGCCGATAGGCGGCCCGGCCGTTGCGCTTCCGCCCGCGACTAGGAAGTCGAGGCTCTTCCTCTCGCTCATGCTCTGACCCTTCTACTTGGGTGACGGTAACTTGCGTAGGTAATCCACGAATATGGTTATGGGCAGGGTGAAGGTTGCTTCTACGAGCTCGATCGTCGCCTCGCCCTTCTGCCTGTCTATAGAGATGACCCTCGCCTGCATTCCCCTGAAGGGGCCTCCGGTTATCTCCACAACGTTGCCGGGCTCGATGCCCTCGCCGGGCGGCTTCACTGCGATGTACTTCTCAACCTCAGCTAAGGGTACGAATCCAGGCAACCTTGTCTTGACGTGCCTCAGCCCATAGATGAGTTCGTCAACGAAGTGCGGGCTTGTAGCCTCGACGAAGATGTAGCCCTTCACGTCCTCCGAGCATAGGATCGCCTTGATCGCGGTACTGTAGGGTTCGCCTTTCGCCTTAGCTCTTCGTTCGATGATCCGGGCGACGTTCCGTTCCTGACCCGTAGCGGTCTTGACGAGGAAGATGTGAGCCTCGCCTAGTTCCGCCTCGGGTTTATCCTGCGCCAAGACCGAGGAGCGCCCCCATAAGCCTCACAATGAAACCGATGATGCCTATCAGGCTGACGCCTAGGATGCAGATCCGGCAGGAGAGCCAGAACTCCTCCCATCCGGGCTTCGTAGAAGTCTTCAACAGCCGCTCACTCGACTCTAGAAAAGACCTAAAGCCCAAAGCGACTACACCTACGGCTCCTGTTTAACAGTCTCGACCGCGACTGTACGAGTTGGTCTAGGTTCTAGCATAGGAATGCAACAACGGTCTGCCCCGCCGGCGTATAAAAGGTTTCACACCCCTTTTCGGCTCCTTTAACTTAAGATCGCCTCTTGGAGGAGTTGGATGAACCTCCGGTACTCGGGTAGGCGGCGAGGCTGCCCCGCGGCCACGAGGCGTGGAAGCCCAGGAAGCATCGGAGGTACGGCTCGAGGGCGGCCTAGACCCAGGCCTCAACGCCTCGGACGTGGACCATAGCCTCGTCCATGAGGAGGCGCCTCCCCAGGCGCCTATCGGCGTCGAACCTGTCGGCTATGGGCGCCAGCCGTTGCACCCAATGCCATGCTGCGACGCGGCTCCTCTTCACGAGGGGCTCCAAGGCCCTAGATGCACGTATCAAGCCGCTGCAACGGTAGTAGGGATACGCCCCGTGGAGCATCAGCCGGAGGGAGGGTCCTCTCACGCATGATGAGCCCGGCCAAGCCGCATCATGCGTGAGCAGGGACCTCCCAACCCAAATCCCTTAAGTTAAAGGAGCTGAGCTGATCAAGCGTACAGCTTAAATGCGTGCAGCGGGCAGACTTCCGCGTAGGTTCGCCTGCTGATGTAAGGTAGAGGCGGGATGGTTGTAAGCCCTGAAGATGCGAGGCGTAAGGAGCTTGAGATCCTCCGAGCCCTAAGCGAGTACGATGAACCCGTAGGCTCAACGGTGCTGCGACGTGACCTGAGGCGGCGAGGCTTCCTGCTGAGCGATAGGACTGTCCGGTACCATCTTCAGCTGTTGGACATGAAGGGCTTCACCAAGAGCCACGCCCGGAGTGGACGGACGATCACCCGTCAAGGCTTAGAGGAGCTAGGCCGAGCCTTGGCGTATCAACGCGTAGGCTTCGTGATGACGCGTTTCCTCTCGATGGCATACGAGGTGACCTACAGACCTGAGACTGACAGTGGGAAGGTCGCCGCGAACGTAGCCGTCCTAGATAAGAGCTTCAGCGATAGGGCCTTGCAGGTCGTTAAGGACCTCCGAGCGAACGGGCTACTCCCGGCACCATACATCAAGATACTCGACGAGGAGGAGACCTACCAAGAGATTACGCCACCACGTGGGAAGATCGCTCTCTTCACGGTCTGCAACCTGACGATCGACGGCGTCCTGATACACGCGGGGATACCGATGATATACGCCTACGGCGGCCTCGTCCAGTACCTAGACCGTAAGCCGACGCGGTTTGTGGAACTCATCTCCTACGAGGGGACGACCGTAGCGCCCCTAGAGGTCTTCGTCTACCGTGGGATGACCTCCATCACGCGCATCATCCGTACAGGGTCGGGGATGCTCCCAGCGAACCTACGAGAGATACCTGCCCAGGCCCGCGACCAGGCGGAGAAGATACTGATAGACCTAGGAAGCAAAGGCTGGGGCGGCATAATAGCCTTCGGCCAACCCAACGAGCCTATCCTCGGCATACCGGTCGGCATGGACCGCGTCGGGATCTCGATGATCGGCGGCCTCAGCCCCATCGCCGCCTTACGAGAGATCGGCGCGAACGTGGACACCTTCGCGCCTCACAGCCTCCTCCCACTCGAAGAGATGACGAGGATATAAGCCTGCGCAACTAGGCCTATGCCGACCATCATACCTGGCGTCGCTATAGCTTCTCTTCCCTAGGGTTTTCTCCATGAGATGGTATTACCGCGGCCCGTGACTGTCTCAGGCGTAGACGTGGCGGTAGGGTTAGAAGGAGACTATGAGCGTCTCGGTGGACTGTACGTTCGGGATCTCTCTTATCCTGTCGATCACGGTGTTCGCTAGGTCGTTCATCGTCTCGGCTTCCACGAGCGCGATGAGGTCGTATCTGCCGAAGACCCCGTAGACGCTCTTCACGCCCGGTATCTTCTGGACCTGCTCCTTGATGCCTCTCAGCTTCGCCTGTGGTTCACCGTAGAACCAGCCGATGCCCACCTTGATTCCTACAAACGCCTCAACCGTCAAGCCCACTCCCTCCCTTCCCTTGGGGCTAGTAGTCTAGGATCGCCTCTATCGCGTCCTGCTCCACGTTCTCGATGAGGGGGATGCCTGTTACCTTGTAGGCTCTCTCTGTCAGAGAGGCTAGGTTGCCGCGGTTCAGCAGGTTGAGTTTCCATACTCGGCAGCCGGCCATAAGCTGCCTCAGCCCCGTCGCTAATCGGTCGCAGTAATACGTGTAAAGCCCGATCGCCCCGGCTGGGAGCTTCTTGAAGTCCTCTCCGAAGCGGCTCTTCAGCTCCGTCGTGGTGACGAAGAACTGGTCTGGTCTATCGCCGTAGCTGGCCTTGAACTCTGTCGGCAGGCCGCCGGTCTCAGCGAGTTCGGCGAAGTAGCTCGCCTTCATAGCCGCCGTTATGGGAGCCCGGGCCATCGCGACCGCCTTCACGTATGGGCCTTTACCTAGGTTGCTCATCGCGATCGATTTCAGTATCTGCGTCTCGCTGATGAAGCCCCCTGCCATCACGATGTCCGGTACGTAACGCCCATGCCTCTCGAGGAGTTCTATGCACCGGAGCACCTGAGCCTCAAGGAAGACAGTGGGGGTGCTACACTCCTGCATCATGGGGACTGGGCTCATACCCGTGCCGCCCCCGGCGCCGTCGAAGGTGACCGCGTCTATCCGGGCCTCCGAGGCGAGCTTCATCGTGAATGCGACGGCCTCCGGCCTATACGCGCCGGTCTTAAGGAAGACCTTCTTCGCTCCTTGAGCCCTAAGCCAGTCTACATCCTCGAGGAAGCCCTTCTCGGTGATCATCCCGACGCGGCTGTGCCGTTCGAAGGAGCGGAAAGTCCCCATCTTGAAGGCTTCTTGAACCGCTGGGTCCTCCGGGTCGGGGAAGACCACGTAGCCCCGCTTCTTCAGAAGTATCGCGCGGTCGATGCTTTGAAGCCGTACCTCGCCGCCGATCGCCTTAGCGCCCTGGCCCCACTTCCGCTCGATGATGTTCACTTCCAGCTTTGAGAGCGCGTAGACGTCTTGGCCTAGCCTCTGGTCTTCTACGTTCGTCTGAACCGCTATGTCGCCGTACTTGCCGTCCCAGAACTCCCTGTAGGTCTTCACCCTGAAGGCTAGGTCCTCGGTATAGGTGACACGTCCGTTCTCGAACTGGGCCTTAGGGTCCATACCGGTGACGTTCTCGCCTATCGTCTGTATCGTGCCTGAGATCGCGGCGCCAATCGCGAGTTCCCGCCAGAAGTTCTTCGCCACCGCGGTGGAGCCTAGCGCCGCCGTGAGCACCGGTATCCTCAACGGGACGCCGCCCACGGAGGTCTCGATGTCCACCGCGGGGAAGATCGCCTTGTCCGGGTCGGGCTCTATCCCTTTAGCCCCGGTCAGGTCGGTGAGGATCTGGAAGTGGCTCCAGTCGAGTACGTAGTCCTTGTTAGAGGCCTGCGTGCTGTAGCCGTACTGTTCAGGAATCGGGTAGAGGACCTCCCTGCCTCTGAACGCGGACTTCCCTATCTCGCAGAGGGTCTGGCAGTCCCTTATGCAGATGGGGCACATGCCGCTCTGAGGAGAGACATCCCAGACTCGTGTATCAGTCCCCGTGGTAGACCTAGCGTTCAAGTAACTCTCAGGCAAGAAGACGGCCTCCGAGGACTACTCCACGTATCGAGAACGCGCCCTGACCCATGCGTGCCTCGCGTGGCTTCGGTCGTTCAGGACGACCGCGACTGAGCCGTTGGGGCACGCTCCGAAGCATTGCCTGCAGCCCTCGCAGAGCCGGAGGTTGATCATCTGCGCCGAGCCGCCGATGAGGGCAAGGGCATGCCGTCGACAGACGGCCACACAGTTGCCGCAGCCGAAACAGTTGCTCAGTGCCATCCTGCTGCCTTCCCTAAAGCTTGGGACGCTTAAGCAGGCTCGTCCTTATATAAGAGGTGCGAAAGTGAGATCAATAGTTCACATAGCGGAGATCGGAGACCTATGTCCGACGCCGGAGGCGCCCATCCCAGCTCACGTGAGGAGTTCAGGAAGATACAGCTCACCGGTCGCTCCTCCTACGTGGTCTCCCTGCCGAAGAGGTGGGCTACCAGTCTAGGCTTGAAGCCGGGAGACGCGGTCTCGATCAAGATGCAGGAGGATTCCTCCCTCCTCATCTCGCCCAGAGGGGGCATCCCGCCCAAGCGAGAGACTGAGCTGGGAGAGGTGAGGCTTGTCAAGGGCCAGGAGGACCCCCAAAGCCTCGCGAGGCGGATCGTGTCCCTCTACCTCGTCGGACATAACCTGATCCATGTCAGCTCGACGGACGGGGCGCTCACGCTCCGAGAGCGAAGCATGATCAAGCATTTGGCCGAGACAAAGCTGGTGGGCGGCGAGATCATCGAGGAGTCTCCGAAGCTCATCTCCCTACGCATCTTGGCGAGCTACCCAGGCCTCACCGTCGAGGACGCCCTCAGGAGGATGTTCAGCCTCGCCTTGGCTATGCAGAGGGACGCCATCTCCGCGCTCAAGACGCTCGATAGGGAGCTGATGGAGGCCGTCATCAGGACGGACGACGAGGTCGACCGGTTCTCGCTATACATCGTCCGGCAGTTGAAGCGAGCCGTGGAGGACGAACGGCTAATCAGGGAGATCGGGTTGAGAACCGCGAAGGAATGTCTGGGCTACAGGTTGGCCGTCAAGGCGGTTGAGAGAGTCGCCGACCACGCCGTCCGCATGGCGGAGAACATGCTCCTCGTCGAGAAGCCCCTCGACCCGGAGCTGTACGGGAGAATCCAGAGGCTCGGCTCGATGGCGAACAGGCTCT
>JAWCPE010000050.1:8124-11644 GCA_038870415.1 Bathyarchaeia archaeon | reverse complement strand
CTCGTACGTGCAGCCTTCGCATCCCCCGAAGGAGTAAAAGGCGACCTTCAATCGTCCGTCACCTATGCCTTCTGCAGGTTGACCTCTATCAGGTGCGTGGCGCAGCCTAGACACGGATCGTATGCCCTGATCAGGCGTCCTAGGTCGAACTTCAGCTCTTCGTCGTCCCTCCTATCTTCTAGGCTTCTCCTAACGAGGTCTTCGGAGCTCTCCTCGATGTGCCTACCGTTCATGGCTGTAGGCGTGACGATGTTGGCATACTTGACCGTGCCACTCTCATCCACCTTGTAATGGTGGATGAGCGTCCCGCGGGGGGCCTCCACCGTGCCAACCCCTTCGCCCGCGGAGAACCTGACCTCAGACTTCGCATCCAGCCCTCTACCTTTGAGACTGTCGAGGAGCTCGATGCTTCTGTCCACGCAGTGGAGTAGCTCGACCGCCTTGGCAGGTATGTTCCCGAAGGGGTTCCTCAGCGGTAAACCGAGTTTCCCCGCGTATTCTCTGGCGTCGTCAGATAAACCTCCATGGTGTAGGTTCATCCTTGCCCTTGAGCCGACGTAGAAGCTGAAGCCCTTCATCACAGAATACTTAGAGGTTGAGTAAGGATAAGCCTGTTCTTCAATGAACTTGCCGTATTCCGAGGAGGGGAAGCTTAGGCCGTTCGAGGTGGCGAGGGTCTCTCCCATGAGCGGGTAGCCGCTTCCACCCGAGACTGCAAGGTGCAAGTCGCTTCCCGACTCCATTCCCGGCAAGGTGAGGCTTAGAAACAGGTCGACGGCCTCGAGGACATACTTCCTCGCCTCTTGAAGCATGTTGATCGTGGCCTGAATCCTCTCACAGGAGGGCTGTTTGGTGAAGCCGCCGAGGACGCAGGCGTTCGGGTGGACGACCCGTCCCCCTATCGCCTCCGCGAACCTGTTCCCGTACGTCTTCAGCCTCAGCCCCGTCTTGACGATCTCCGGCTGTTTCTCCGCAAGCTCAGGTAGGCTCCTGCAGCCCAGATAGTCCGGCAGCGTCAGGAAGTAGAGGTGTACGGGTTGATTCTGAAGGTGGACGGCGTAGCAGAGGAGCTCCCTGAGTAGCTTCACGTCCTCAGACGGCTCGACGCCCATCGCGTTCTCCACGGCGGTTATCGAGGCGAGCGTGTGGCTTATGCTGCAGGGGCCGCAGATCCTTGAGGCTATCTCCGGGGCCTCGTCAGCCCGTCGCCCGACTATGAGGGCCTCGATGAACCTCGAATCGTTGGCAACCCTCAGCTCAGACTTGACCTCGGCGCCCTCAACCTTGACGTTGAGCGTGATGTGGCCGACGACCCTTGAGATGGGGCCTACGACTACTTCCAAGCTGCCACCTCGTTTACGAGTCTGACGAACTCACCATAGTCGGCGGAGCTCCCGTAGTATTTGCTCGTCTTCCTACGCACCTCGCTCATGTCAATGCTGTAGGCCTCGTAGAGCCCCATCCCTTCCCTGACCACATCCGCTGCGGTTACTGGGCCGCGGCACCCCTCGCAGATCCTGCCCTCACGCATGCAGACGCCGTTACATCCCGCGACGGTTAGCGGTCCGAGACACGCCTGACCCCTGCTTAAGAGGCAGTCCTCTTCGTGCAGCGAGCACTCGGAACAGACGGGGATGCCCTCGACACCGTACTCCCTCGATAGCTTGAGTAACTCGCAATTCCCTCCCTTCCGAGAGCAGGACTGGCACTTGGCTACGTGACTTGCCAGGATAAGTTCAAGGGATAGCCTCCGTGCCCTTCTAACAGCTTCGTTGTCCGTCTCGACGACGAGCCCCTCCGACACCGGATAAGCACACGAGGAGACCATCCTGCCTGGTTTAACCAACTGTACTAGGCATATTCGGCAGGTGGTCTCGTTGAAGATGCCGGGGAAATAGCATAGCGTCGGGATCTCGACGCCCAGTTTCCGCGCTGCCTCAAGTAGGGTGGCGCCGGGCGGGGCCTCCGTTTCCTTCCCGTCTATGGTCAGCTTCACCACGGCAACTCACCTTTTGAGGATGGCGTTCCTCGGGCAAATGACGAAGCACTGCCCGCACTTTGCGCAGCTACGCGGGTCTATCTCATACTTCCCCTGGGCGTTCTTTGCTATCGCGTTCACGGGGCAGTTCTTAGCGCAGAGGCCGCATGCGGTGCAGGCTTCAGGCAGGATGACGTAGTTGACGAGTTTCGTGCAGACCTTTGCAGGGCACGTCTTGTCCCTGACGTGCGCCTGGTACTCCTCGGGGAAGTAGCTGAGAGTCGAGAGGACGGGGTTGGGGGCTGTCTGGCCGAGGGCGCAGAGGCTGGCGTCCTTCATGACCTTCCCGACCTCTTGAAGGGTCTCTAGGTCTCTGTCTGTGCCTTGCCCCTCCATTATCCTGGTTAAAGTATCGTAGAGCACCTTTGTGCCCATCCTACATGGGAAGCATTTGCCGCACGACTCGGCCATAGTGAAGATGGTGAAGTACCTGGCGACGTCCACTATGCAGCTGCTATCGTCGATCACTACTAGGCCGCCGGACCCCATGATCGCCCCGGCGGACTGTAGGCTCTCATAGTCCATGGGCACATCCAGCATGCTCTCCGGCAGGCAGCCACCGGACGGCCCCCCTACTTGGACAGCCTTAAACCGTCTACCCTCTCGTATGCCGCCCCCGATCTTGAAGACAAGGTCCCGTATGGTGGTGCCTATCGGTACCTCCGCGGCGCCAGTTCTCCTCGCGGCTCCGGTGATGCAGAAGATCTTCGTGCCCTTGCTCCGTTCCGTCCCGTACTTGGCGAATTCTTCCCATCCGTCGGCCATTATCGTCGCGGCGTGGGCAAGGGTCTCCACGTTGTTGATGGTCGTCGGTTTTCCGAAGAGCCCCTTCTCCGCCGGATACGGAGGGCGCTGCCTCGGCATCGCCCTCTTCCCTTCTATGGCGGCGATCATGGCAGTCTCCTCTCCGCAGACGAAGGCTCCTGCGCTCCGAGCGACCTCCACGTCGAAGCTGAACTTGTAGCCGAGGATGTTCTGTCCTAGGAGGCCGCATCTCCTCGCGGCTTGGACGGCTTTCTCAAGCCTCTCCGCCATCAGGGGTTTCTCCGCTCTGACGAAGATGTACCCTTTAGTCGCCCCTATCGCGTAAGCCGCGATCATCAAGCCTTCGAGAACTCTGTGGGGGTCGACCTCGGCGAGCATCCTGTTCATGAAGGCCCCAGGGTCGCCTTCATCCGCGTTGCATATGACGTACTTAACATCGCCCGGCATGTTCCGGCATATGTTCCACTTCAGCCACGTAGGGAAGCCTGCTCCGCCTCTTCCCCTCAAACCTGACCTTTTGATCTCCTCGATGACCTCTGAGGGCGGCATGTTCAAAGCCCTGTGAAGCCCGAGGTAGCCGCCGTAGGCTATGCATTCCTCTATCGATTCGGGGTTTATCAGCCCGAAGTTTCGTTTGACCCATCTCACCTGCCACCTGGCGAATTCTATCTCGTCCAGTAAGGGGACGGCTCTCTCTCCCTTCGCGGCTCCTGTTCG
>JAWCPE010000050.1:0-8114 GCA_038870415.1 Bathyarchaeia archaeon | reverse complement strand
GGCGAGGGCAGAGGCGTGGCTTACGTCTCCGCTGATGTACTCGTCGAAGATCTGGCGGACATTCTCAGGCTTCACCCCCATGTAGATGGCGTCGGGCAACCCGTCTTTATGCATCTGCAGGATGGGCTCAGCGTAGCACATCCCCATGCAGCCGACCGGCTCGATGGTAGCTTCTAGGTTTCTCTTCTCAGCCTCCTCCCTTACGGCTTCATGGATGTCTTTCGCGCCTACGGCTAGGCCGCAGGTGTCCATGCAGACGGATATCTTGACGCCGTGCGCTCCATGCTTTATCTCCTCTATTCTTCTAAGCCTCTTCTCCTTGCAGCTCTGGTCTTCATGACATAGCGGTCCTCTTGTCCTGCAGGGTATGTACTTCGTACAGGGATCATCTATCGCGTGAGTGCATTTATCACAGCATTTCCCCATTAACCCATCATGGATCAGGTTTACCGGCAAGCGCTCTCACCTTCTAAATGCGGTCATGGATGTGGCTTAGAGGTATTCTTTCTCCTCGCCTCAGCTCTGTACGTGTTGATGATGCTTCTTATCGTCTTGAAGTCGACCTTGCCGTAGATGTGGTCGTCTACTTTCATGACCGGTGCCAAGCTGCAGCAGCCTAAGCATCGAGCCTTGGTCAACGTGAACAGTCTGTCTTTCGTCGTCTCCGCGCCATGTTCAAGTCCCAGCAGGTGCGCGAGGAAGGAGTAGTTCTCCGAGTTGCCCCTGATGTAGCAGGCAGTTCCCATGCAGAGCTGGATGACGTGCAGGCCGGGCGCCTCAAGGGTAAACTGATGGTAGAACGTGGCTATCCCATAGATCGTGCTTAGGTTTATGCCCAGATGGTTGGAGACGAGCTCCAGCGCCCACCTGGGCAAGTAGCCCAGCTCGCTCTGAACCCTCTGAAGAAGCGGGATCAACGTCGTCCTAGACTTGCCGTAACTCCTCTCAGAGTCCCTTATGAGCTTCTCGACACGCTCGGCAGATGGGTCCCCTACCGTCAGAGCTACCCCTTTACAGATAACCGTAGTGCAGCATGCCTCCTCGACACTTCTCGCACTGAACGAGCGTTAACTCGCGGTCCTCCAACGGATTCCACGAATGAACGAGGACGGGGCTCTGCACTCGCACGTGGAGCCGAGTGGAGGGCGCTGGCAGCCGACTGGTTGAGACGCGGAGTGACTTGACGGCACCCAGCGAGCCGAGGAATCTCACAGACCGGTTTTGACGCCCTCATCACGTGGTCCACGTGGGGACGACAACATCCACTTATAGAGCTTTCCCCGAAGGGGGCGAGGTCGGCCAACTTCTTTCAGGAGTGACGCCGCCCAGAATCACGGGCAGAAGTAGGGAGGTAGAGCCGTCCCATGGAAAAAAACATGTTCACAGGGAGAGCTAATGAACGACCCAGGTTGAGAAACTCACAGGGAGAGGCCAACTACGGCAAGGTGTAATCCCGACCGTGGGGCATCCCTCGCCTAGAAAGAGCGCCTGGTCTGAACGCTACGTCCTATAGACAGTACGAGAGAGGGCCCTCCCCGCTTGGAAGACACGGAGCGTCACCGTTCCTTCGCGGCTTATTTGCAGTTAGGGATGAAGCGTTACAGTTCGGCGTTTCCATATCTCTGAGTTAATTGCGAGCAGCGGACGGCTATCAGTTAGGTTTAACAGCTTTCGCCGACGCGCTTCTCAGCCGATAAGTCTGTAGCTGTCAGGGGCGTCGATGCTTGGGGTCGGAGATTCCACGCCGTCCTCTGACTTCCGCTGAGAGCCTCTGGTTCTGGGCAGCCCTAGCCGTGAGCTTGGCTGCCGCCGTAGTCACACTGTCGCCTCCTGAGAACAGCTCACTGAGCATGCCTGCTAGGGCTGCCTTTTCCTTCCTCCTGGTTTTCTGGCTTCCCGGCTACTGCTTCACAAGGGTTCTCTTCCCAGGGTCGAGGTTGAACCGTGCGGAAAGGGCGCTCTTGAGCATAGGAGTGAGTATCGTCCTAGTCCCGGTGGTAGGGCTTCTCCTCGATGAAGCCCAAGTCGGCCTAACTCCTACTTGGCTTGTTTCCAGCCTCATTGCAGTAAGCCTGCTCTGCGCATTCGTCGCGCTCCTCAGACAGACGTTCAACGAAGCCCATCCGGATCCGTAGCAGGTGTCCTGTATCTATCTTCCATGGGATGATGAAGGCGGAGCCCGAATACTAAGCGGGGGCGTATAGCGTGTACCGTTTCAGCGGTACGGGTTACTTCTGGCTAGTCTTGACTGCGCAGAGAGAACCCAGAGAAGCCCTAGCCCTGCGACAGCTAAGAGAGCTGAGAACGTGGCAAGAGCTGGGGAGCTGCCGTTATTCGCGTTGAAGGTCTGAACTGCCACGCCCGCTGCGATCATGGCGACGCTCAGAATACGGAACAGGAGAGGCCTCAGGCTCAACCCTATGCGCCTACTCGTTCAGGAGGACGACCAAGAGGCTTCAAGATTATTCAAGGGGCAAATCGTAACCTGAACCGTGTGGCGCGACTGAGGGCTGAAGCTCCGTAGAAAGCCCGGCGCCCACCCACTTCTGGAGGTTCGATACGGCCGCGACCACCGCTGTCTGCAACGTGGCTCGCTCACCTACTTGGCATACGGGCGGACGTAGCCACATCGGGAGAGAGGCTGCTATAGGCCTCAAGGCTTTAACCACCGCGGTGACAGGTTGAGGCCTGAGACAGGTGAGAGCGTGAAGCTGTTCATCATGACGGACTTGGAGGGCGCCACAGGCGTAGCTGGAACATGGGACGACTTCAACCCTGGGGCTAGACAGTACCTGGCCGCGGTCAGGTTTCTCACCGGAGATGTGAACGCTGCAGTTGAGGGTGCTCTAGAAGCAGGCGTTGAGACCATCGTTGTCTTGGACGGTCATGGCGCAGGTTTCAGCCTCGACCTGGAGACGCTGAGGCCTGAGGCTCAGCTCATCCGGGGGAGAAGGGTCTCCGAGCTGGAAGGCCTAGACGCTAGCTTCGACCTCATGTTCTGCGTTGGGGCTCACTCCATGGCTGGCACCATAGATGGGCTTCTCAGCCATACGCTTTCGTCCGCTTCGATAATTAACATCTGGCTTAACGGTCGACCCGTGGGTGAGATAGGGCTCTGGGCTGCCATCGCCGGCCAACTGGGCATTCCTGTCGGCCTCGTAGCAGGAGACGGCGCGGCGTTAAGGGAGGCGAAGAGCCTCCTCGACGATATCGAGGGCGTCGCGGTGAAAGAGGCTACGAGCAGGTTCGCAGCGCGTTGCTTACACCCTTCCGTGACAGGTCGACTCATCAAGGAGGCCTCAAGACGGGCAGCCCTGAACCGCTCAGGTCGGAAGCCCTACGTGCCCGCGACGCCTATCCAGCTGAGGGTGGAGTTCACCGATGTTCAGACCGCCGAGAGGATCGCTAAGAGAGCAGGCGTCGAGAGGATCGACGGCCGCACAGTCTCCTACAGCTGTGAGAAGGTAGCGGAGGCCCTAGCGCAAGTGCTCTGACGCTTGGCTCCGACAGGGATAGGACTCTACCCGACAGTTTGCACGGCGACAAGAGGCCCAAGACTCATAAGTAAGTCTTAAACAAGGACGCGTACGTCTCAGAAGCCGCGGCAGGACTGATGCATGAGGGTCCGCGTCTCAGCTCCGGCGAGGCTTCACCTCGGCGATATAGACCCTTTCGGCCTCGGCAGGTTCGGCTATGCGCCTATACTCGCGATAGACCAGCCCAGAGCTGTCGTTGAGGCTGAGGACGCGGAGGAGCTGACCGTCCAGGCGCCTCACCGAGAGGAGGTGACGACCTACGCGAGGAGAATACTGGAAGCCTTCGAGCTGAGAGGCGCCTCTGTCAAGGTTGCTTCCACCGCTCCGAGGCATGCGGGCTTCGGCTCAACAACCCAACTGGCGCTGAGCGTAGGTAGAGCTATCACAGCGGCATACAGGTTGAAGCCGGACAGCGTCGCCCTGCTGAAGGCTTTAAAGAGGACCTCGACGGGCGGCGTCCACACCTTCCAACGCGGAGGCTTCGCCCTGACTGGCGGATTGAGACTTAAGGCCGGCGACAAGTCTTTCCTTGAAGGCGACCGGCCCCTCGCGCCGCCGCTGATTCTGAGAGCGCCTTTCCCACGTGAGTGGCGCTTCGTCCTCGCCAGGCCGAAGGTGGCTGCTCTTCCCCCGCACGGGGAAGATGAAGACCGGGCCTTCAGGCAGCTCCACGCTGCGAAGCCGCCGGAAGCCCTCATTCACAGGTCGTACTTCGTCACCGTGGCGCGGCTCATCCCAGCTGTGCTGGAGGCTGACGCGGAGAGCTTCGGCAAAGCCCTGACGGAGCTGCAGGTGCTCGTGGGCCGCGTCTACTTCCCTGTTCAACGGAGCATCTTCAACCCGGCCTCTACATGGCTGATACCGATCCTTCACAGGGCTGGGGCTCAAGGCGTCGGCCAAAGCTCCTGGGGGCCCACCGTCTACGGGTTCGTAGACTCCGAAGCTAAAGCTGAGAAGCTGCGCATGGCGGTTGAGGAGAAAGCCGGAGAGAAAGCCGAAGTCTTCATCGTTAAGGCTGACAACAGAGGCGCGCGGACCGAGGTTCTACGCGCCTAGTCTACATCCTCATGTCGGCCATGCGTTTCCTCATGATCGCTTCGAGGTTGAAGCCTGGGAGTCGAACGTGGTCCAGAACGGTGCCGCGCGCCTCCTTGACCCTCATAACCTCGACTAGGTCCTGGTAGGCGCCACCTGCGACCCCGTTCGCGAGAAGCGCGGCGCCTTGCGCTGCCTCCTTTACCTTCCGCGCGAAGCCTTCAAGCCTCCGTACCGGCAGGCTGGAGACCCGTTCGACCACCGGTGATAATTCATCGAAGAGGGCGGGGACCCTCGAGAGCCTGCCTGAGAGGACGACCTCTCCTGGGGATTTCTCGAACGCCGAGAGCATCATCGCCACCGACTTGACCACTCCTTCCTGGAACGACCTCCAGGCTTCTCGGAAACGTGCGTCGCCTGTCAGCCTCTTGGCGAAGAGCTCCGGGCTGACGACTCTGCCTGACGCCGCGTAGCTAGCTCCTCCCTCTGCCAGGTGGAGTTCGCTGAAGCCCCCGAGCAGGTGCGGCAGTTCCAGGTCCATAGAGCCCATCGTGAGGTAACCTGGGCCTGGAAAGCTTGTGCCGCCAACGCCGTCGATGACCTGTCCCCGTTCAACGGCGATGGCAGAGTTGAAGCCGAAGCCTAGCTCGACAACTACTAGGTTGCCCGCTGCGTATTCGACGCCTTGTATCCTCGCATGGTCCCATATGGCTAGGGCGGCAATGCAGGTCTTATCGGCGGTCCCCATGTCGACCTTGTTCAGCTTCCTATACGCGGGGACGGTCGGAAGCTGTACGACGCCCGGGACGAAGTAGACGTTAAGCCCTGAGGCTTTAAGCATCTGAATGAGCTTCCTGACCGCGACGTCAACCTCGGTGTTCTTCGCCATGGTGGCGTATGCCACGTCCAGCTCGGTGACCTCGGAGATGTGTTTGAACGGCATCCCCATCGCTGAAGGCCCTACCACGACATCGGGCTTAGCATCCGCGACGACCTGGTAGAGCCTCTCCGGCTGCTTAGCGACCGCCTCGGTCGGGATGCTCTCCTCTAAGAGAACCTCTTCGGTTGAGTCCCCAATGCAGCAGACATCGAAGCTGCTCGTCCCAGGGTCGATGCCTAAAGCCCTCATAGGCAATCGAACATCTGTTCCTGACCCGGCTCATTAAGCCTTTGATGAACTCAAGAGCGACGGTTCCAGCATCTGAAGAGTCTTACCTAAAGGTCTCTTGCCGCCATTGATGACTTGCCCAGGGTTAAGTCTTAAGTCGCGGCGTCAAGGAAAGGGGCGTTATCAGGTGGTCTTTTGGACAAGGTTAAGGTCGGTTTCATCGGTGCAGGCGGGATTGCGGCCGTCCATCTGGAGCGTCTTTTGAAGGTTCCGCAGGCTAGGATCGTAGCGATATGCGACGTTGCGGAGGCGCGGGCTAAGGAGCGTGCGGGCGTCTACAAGGCAGCCGCGTATACGGATCATCATGAGATGCTGGAGAGGGAGAGGCTTGACGCCGTCTGGGTCTGCCTCCCGCCGTTCGCTCACACGGACGAGATAAGCCTCGCCGCGGAGAGAAGCGTCCACGTCTTCGTCGAGAAACCGCTCGCTTTAACGCTTGAACTCGCCCGAAGCATGCAGGCATCCGTAGAGTCGGCCGGTGTCAAGAGCTGGGTCGGCTACCATATGCGGCAGTACGCCTCTGTGAGGCGGGCGAAGGCCCTCCTCCAAGCTGAGGGCGGCCCCATCGCTCTCTTCGAGGGGAACTGGTGGGGAGGCATCGCCGGAGGCCCTGAGCACTGGTGGAGGCGAAAGGAGCTGAGTGGCGGCCAAGTCGTCGAACAGGCCACGCACATCTACGACCTGGCAAGGTTCCTAGCCGGAGAGGTCCGGGAGGTCTATGGGCGGCTCGACACCCTCGTCCACAAGGATGAGCCTAACTACACCGTGGAAGACGTCGCCACGGCCCTACTGCGTTTCAGGAGTGGGGCTTTAGGCATCATCACGAACACCTCCGCGGCTCAGCCGGGCGGAGGCTACGTGGGAGCGAAGCTCGTGGCGAAGAACGTCCAATTGACGGTTGAAGGCCCGAAGGTACATGTGCTGCGAGGACAGGAATCTATCGAGCTGCAGGCGACGAGCGACCCGTACCTCGACGAGGATAGGAAGTTCATCCAGTCGATCCTCAACGATGAGCCGACGGAAGTACCCATACGGGAAGGCGTGAAAACCCTTGCCGTAACCTTATCGGTCGTGAAGTCCGCAGAGACCGGCAAGACCGTGAAGGTCCCAGTCTAGAACGCGAACCGACAACGCGGCAAGCCACCTAACCCGTCAGTCGTATCGCTGAGGTATGCCATCCTTTTTCGTCACTGAAGCTGTGGGTCTCGGCAGGCAGCAAGGTACGGCTGAATGACGATGACTGCTCCAGCCTAGTCTTCCGCTGGAAGGCCTACCCAGCCCCTGCTTTGCCTCAACGACTACGCTAGGGGTTGGAGGGTAGTTAGTCACTACGTAGTCATCGAGTGTACGCAGACCAGATATTCCTCTCATGTGTTTCCCCGGTCCATACTGGAAGGGGAAATGTTAAGCTTGTCGCCAAGTAGAACTCCGCGAATCCGCGAGTAAGCTCCACCTAGGCACGTTATCATGCCATAGCTGCCGAAAAGAGCCAAAAACGTAGATGTCGAACACGCCTTCAAACGGCGTCCCGCTCAGATAGGTTACCGTAACGTTCCCTTATTACGTCCTTGTAATGCAGGTGGCCGAGAAGGATTGGGGGACTTCTGGAAGAGAAGCATGCTAGAGCCTAAGGTTCTTCTCGACATCGACATCATCGTCTCAGGCCTAGCCTTCCTGAGTGGAAACGAGCAGAAAGTCTTGAAGCTCGACGAAGACAGAGGAATAGCCTTAATCCTCCCGAGTTCGTTCTGGAGGAGACAAGGATCATTCTGGTAGACGCTTCGCTGGACAGGAAGCCTATCAACGTGTGTGGTTTGGAATCTTAGACTCTAAGTCTGTCGAGTTATACGCATAGAGATTCCTCTGGAGTTGCGGCGATGGGCTTCTCAAAGCGTTCCTGAGGCTTGAGAAGCCTCGTCGCCTATGTTAGTCCTCAGCTCAGGGTCATGGGCGCTGTGGATGTCTCGGTTCATCTTAGAAGCTAGTTCGTAAGGGGTACGCTTCTCTCGGAAAGCAGGGCAGGCTGCACAGAACGGCGAGGTCGGCTGAATGAGCCATCTTCCGTTGAGGTCTTGGCTTACGCGGAGGCCGATCTCAGGCTTCTCCTCCCAACTCCACCAGTGGCAGAATCCTTCATCCTGGTTGGCGCAGACTGCAGCCTTCCTCTCGCCGTGCAGTATGGCTGCCCTCGCCATATCGGATAATACGTTGTGCGCCTTTTCAAGCCTAGACGCTGCCCTCTCAAGCTTCTCCACCCTTAGCAAGAGTGTTTCGACTACCTTTAGGCGTTCGCTCAAAGCCTGGTTGAGAGCTGCTAGGCCCTTAATGCTGTCCATGAGCCGCGCGATGGTCTCTAACGGAAGGCCTCTCTTAAC
>JAWCPE010000049.1:0-11747 GCA_038870415.1 Bathyarchaeia archaeon | reverse complement strand
GTCGAGCCAGCGGTGAAACAGAAACTCAGACTCGCAATACCCATTTCTGGTAGACGGGGTCTAGATTCCAGACCAGCGAGACATTTCGGCGCTCTCCTATACCTCACCCTCATAGACATCATTAGTGAGGAATCCTTCTGCGGAACTGAGGAAGAGGAGGGGATAACCACGGCTATGCTTCTCGTCAAACAGAGTCGATGCTCTGCTCACTGAGGAGCTGGAGAATGGACCATCCACGTTCTGAAAGACAGCCTCGTTCAAGTGTTCAGCTCCCGACGGTGCTTCTGTCAAGGAGAACGTGGCGGCCTTTCTCAACCATGGATGAGCCAACGAATGACTAGCCGGACTTACATCGACTCCTAAAGAGAGTCCTAGTAGAGGACGATCCGCCACGAAGTTAAGGGGAGGAAGGAAAACTTAGGCCTACGTTAAGCATCTCGCCGGCGAAGGCGTCGACGTAGGTTGAACGGCCTTCATCCTTAAGGGTCTTCGCGATCGCGACTCTTTCTATGCGTCTACCAGCGTAGCCAGCCATGTCTGAAGGCGTTTGAGATACCGGTCATGTTCCCTTGCGGCCCGTTAGAACTCATGGTAGCGTTGCAGACACCTTGTCTGGCGCGCGTCTGGGTCCTAACTTCTTCACCCAGCTGGTCGACATATTCGCAGTTTCGCTGTTGGTAATGGTAGCTGCAGCTACCGTTGTAGGTGCAATCGCGGTCATGTTCCTGAAGCTGGTCACGGCTGCGGTCTTGGTCTCGTGTCTTGTCTCCGGCTGTAGCTGCGGTAGTGTCGGCTAACGCTGGTTGCGTAAGAGCCGTCGCAGCTATGGCTCCGACAACGATGAAGGCGGCCACCATCACTATCGTTCTTGTCTTCATCCTTCTTTCACCTCCTTGCAAATGTGGGGGCTGAAACATAATATGAATGCTTCTTGTAACGTGCGTTTCAGGCAATGAAACAGTTATTAAGACCATGAAACAGGATCCAGAAAGATGCAGACGATAGGGCTTATAGGCGCTCTGCAGCAGGGCCCGCCGGACCGAACGCCGGGGATGATGGGACTGTATCTACTCATAGCCGCGTTGCTCATCGCCCTCATCGTGATCGTGCTGCTCTTCCTGTTCTTCCCCAGGCTTGAGAAGGTTAAGGTGACGGAGAAGCTCCAGCCAGCCGCCGGGCGACGAGAGCCTGAAACAGGGGTTACTGAGGCATCCGCTCAGAGTGAAAAAGCCCTAGAGAGTGAAACAGTCCAAGGGCAACCTATCGATACGACGCTGCGTCTCTTGGAACCGGACGAGAGACGAGTCGTCGAGGCCCTGATGAAGGCCGGGGGAACGATGTTGCAGAAGGACATCGCACAGGAGCTCGGCCTCTCTCGGGTTAAGACGCACAGGCTTCTCGTGAGGCTCCTGAGACGAGGCGTTGTGAATGCAGAGAAATACTACAATACGAACAGGGTTCAGCTGGCCGACTGGGTGAGAGAAGCCTCCAAACAGTAGCCTCTCACGCTAAGGAGTTTCCCTGCCACAGTTTCATTCGGAGGAGGGCATAACCTCGCATCGTAGTAACCGTGAAGTCGTCCTAACCCAGGCAAACCGGAGGGGCGGTGTTACGCCTGTCTCGTGTAGGGTCCTCGCTTCCTCGTCGACTGCATCATGGTGAGGTAGTTTCTCGGCTTGACAGTTCGCTGTATGCTGTTGCTTGAGCTTAGGATGTAGCCATCGCCCTACGCCGCGGCTCTGATGCAGCCTTTCACCTCCTCGACTGTCCCCTCCTCGGCTCCGTCTTGGAGTATCAGCCATGAGTTATCGTGATCGACGGATTCAAGGCCCCATGTTACCTGCATACGAGAGGCGAGTCTCTCTGTCTAACTTGACAGGTTCCAGCTCTGGGATGTCCTCGTCTCGCCGATGCGCGGCAATCAGGCCTTCTTCCTCAACCCCAGAGCCCAGGGAAAGAGCACCGCTATGAGGAAGCCCGCGAAGGGCGAAAGCTCGAAGAGTCCACTTCCCGGCCGAAACGCAAGAAGCCAGAGGACGTACGAGATGAAGCTGCCTACCAAGTACATGGAAGCCCACTTCTGTCTCCTAGCTGGAACCCTTACGTTGGCAGGCCGGGTTCCGAAGGAGTAGTAGGAAACAGGGAAGGAAGCGATTATCAGTATCCACCAGAAGGGGGTCCCTAATACGCCTAGGCTCAACCTCACGCCCTTCCCAAAGGTGACAGCGTAGCTATCCGGAAGCCCCATCTCCGATGTTGAGAAGATATCTCATCTGAACAAGTCTATCCATAACTTCTACGATTTCGCGCTCGATCACATACTGTTTGTCTTCGTACTCTTGGTCCGTTATCTCCTTGCGTTCATGTCTTCGACGGAGCTGCTTCAGTTGCTCAACGAGTTCGTCTCGCCGCGTCTCAAGCTCCTTGAACTGCCTCTTCATCTCCCTGACATCAGCCGCCATGGTTCCACCACCACCGTGTCGCCTGAGGCCCTCTGATTAACCTTCCTAAGCCAGATAGGGTAAGCTTGAGACAGTTTCTCGCTGAAAGCCAAAACCGGCTGGGAAGCTACGCGTTTTTCACGTGTTTCTCAACGCATTCTGCGAGGCCTTTCATGTAGCCGATCGCGAAGACTTTGCTCAGTCTCCCAGTGGGGTCGCCTTCCACTGCGAGGCCGTG
This sequence comes from Bathyarchaeia archaeon, assembly GCA_038870415.1. Taxonomy (GTDB): domain Archaea; phylum Thermoproteota; class CALKCG01; order B24; family JAWCPE01; genus JAWCPE01. Next base: position 9,068 of record JAWCPE010000049.1, on the reverse strand, counting down.
GTCCGGCCTCATCGGCCCTTCGAAGCCGACTTCGTAGTAGGCTTTCATCGCCTCGAGCATATCCGTCTTCCCGTCGTCGTGGAAGACCTCTTGGAATCTAGGCACGGCGCCGACCACGTCTCTGAAGTGGGCGAAGAAGATCTTCCCTCTCCTACCGAAGTGGCGTATCGCCGCCGGCACGTCGACGCCCATCTCGGCGAAGCAGCCTTGGCAGAACAGGAGCCCGATGTGGTCGCTGGGGTATATCTCCAGCATCTTATCGAAGGCCTCGACGCTTCGCAGTATGCGGGCGAAGCCCTGTATCGGCGAGATGGGTGGGTCGTCCGGGTGTAGGGAGATCTTCACGCCTGCCTGCTCCGCGGTTGGCAGGGCTCCCTTCAGGAAGTAAGTGAGCCCCTCCCACATCTTCTCCTCAGATATCACGCCGTACTGAGTCAAGGGGGCATTCTTGACAAGTTCATAGTCGAAAGCCCTCGACGTGGCGCCGCCTCTTGAAGGCATCGACGCTGATGTTGTGGCGACGTTGCCCCAGCCGGGCGGCATGTGTTGCGGCTTTATCACCCGTATGCCTGCGGCTCCCAGGTTCTCCAGCGACTTACAGAAGTGCTCCAGTTGCTCTTCGCGGCCCGGCAGGCCGAGCATCATCTTCTCTATCGGAGGCCCGTCCTCAAGCACGTCGAGTCTGAGACCGAAGTCCTCGACGCGCCTCTTCATCCGGACCAGCTCGCCGAAGTCCCAAACCTCTGAGCCGACTCGGACCCCAACATCAGAGCCGGGCAGAACGCGGGGACCGTACCCGATAACGTCTGTACAGCCCAGTTGTTTCGCAAGCCGCATATGTTCAAACGAATACACATCGCCTACATCTAACGCGATTCTCATCCTCAACGTAACCATACCTATCGATTGAGTCTAATATGATCTTCCTCATATAAGGCTTACCATAAAGGCCAGCTGTGTCCTAACAGCTTCGGAGGCTCTTCTTGACAGCGTCAAGGTTCACCCTGCCTACGTTGTAGGCCGTGACCTTGAGGAGCAGTTCTTTCCGCTGCACGGGTCTCATACCGCCTCGTCGAGAAGTCTGAGCTCTCAGCGGCCAAGCTTCCCCTTTAACGGCTCCACCAACAGGCCGCTCAGCCTCTTCACGTAGCCTTTAGGCATCCGCTCCACGGTCGCGTGGAGGACGCTCCTGCTCGGAGCCCCCTCAAGCTCCATCAGCGTGAGGAGGCCCGGCCTAGCCTTAAGGTGGGCTTCCAAGCCACGGTAGTCCAGTTTGAACCTCGCCTTCAGGAGCGCCGCTATGACGAGGCCCCTCCGCAGGTACGAGAGCCTCCCCTTCCGGCCCTCCTATGGGGGGCGGGAGGCCCCATACGACCGCCTTAACCCTCTCCAGGAAGAGCGCCTCCTCACTCTTCCTGAAGGCGTCGTAGCTTCGCCAATCCCTACCTATCCTAGGCTTCCCGCCAAACGCTATCAACCCCCAACCAACAGCAGAAAGAAACCCAGATAACTTCTAGGACAGCCTATAAAGGCCAAGGTTAATATGCAGAGTCATGCCATAGACTGAGCAGCCAAAAGGCCACGCCTAGAACCTTCAGCAACCTCGAGGCTGCCGCCCTTTCAGCAAGGGTCAGGATGGAGCAAACACCATTCTGGCCGTAGACGCGAGACCTAGCTTTGAGAGCGGTGTTAAATAGTCCCTTTACCCAGATGGCCCCCACGTCATGACTCCATACGATCTGTCCTCTACTTGGGTTGATTTCACGGTCGAGGGGCTCGGCGCCTTCAGAGGCAGATTGCTGAGGTTCCTAGCGCCGAGAACGGTCGACGCGATCGTCAAGAGCCTGCCGCTGCATGGGAGAGTAACGAGGATCCAAGGTGGCCTCTACTTTCAGGTCGGCTTGAGGCTCGGCATTGAGAAGGCTCGAAGACAGTTCAGGACGGGAGAGATCGCCTATTGGCCTCTTTCCGACGCTATCTGCCTCTTCAACCTTGAGGCTAACCTTTATACACCAGCAAACCTCGTCGGCCAGCTGGAGAATGGGCTGGAGGTCGTTGAAGCCGTTAAGAGCGGGCGGAGGATCAGCGTCGTCAGGCAGCCGCTACTTGGAAAACCCTGATCCTGTTATTTCCTGAGACGACCTGTACGAGCCCCCGGGCTCTGAGCTGCTCAAGAATATCCTTGGCAACGCTGATCTTAACGTTATACCTCGAGGCGACCATGTACGGTGTGACGGACTTCATCTTCGCCAGCTCCGTCAGGAACTCCTTGCTGTCGGTTCGAGGAAGGTTTCCCCTCAACGCCTTCTTCTCTTCTCGCCCTCTCTCGTCCTTCTTCTTCCGTTCCTCTTTCCTAGAGCTGAGTTCCTGCGACTTCATCATCTGCGATAGGGATTTCTTCTTGGAACCGCCCATGCTATCACTTCAACTGGCTAGACAGTCCCAGCCGGTTAAAAAGTTTTGCCGAAGCTGGGGGCGTCTCAAATTATTCGTTTCACTTCCATCCATTGAGGAATGGGTGTGGGTCTATCTTGCACTCAGCGTCTTCCCGTCTCATCCTTCAGGTATAAGGGATGTACGGTGCGCGATGGGACAGGGTAATTGTTGGACACGCTCTGAAGCTGGCTCTGTAGAAGACCTTGTAGAATTCGTCTGACCCCTATCGAGAACGAGGCGGATGGTCGAGTGGAGCACACCTCTCTTAGACATGTGAGTGAGCATCAGCGGGAGGTTTTTCTACAGAGCCCCGAAGCTGGCCAGCTCTGAAGCCTTAATAAGCGCGCCTTCGAGCTTAGAAGGCTCAGGTGGGGCTCGACCGTACGCAGGTGGACACGGTGGGGAAAGGAACGCCTTCTATGGGCAGCTACGGGCGAAGCACCCTGCATATTCGCTGCCGCAGATGTGGTAGGCGGTCCTACAACGTGAAGAAGAAACGGTGCGCCGCCTGCGGCTACGGGGCCTCAGCGAAGATCGCTACCTACTCGTGGCGGACTAGGAAGGTGACGAGAGCAGTCCGACTGCTGTAAGCTTGCCTAGCTTAAACGGTGGGGAGAGCCGTTACAACAGTAACCGTCCACCTATACGGTATAGCTGGGCTTTGAACGCGTGAGCCTGTAGTTCATCTCAAGCCCCTCGATGAGTGACCGCAGCTCTGGGTTCATCTTCGCCTGCTCGGCTATCTTCACGTCAAGCAGTCGGGCTCTCTCCTCCATCTCTGTTATGTCGACGCGGAGACCTGTGAGGGCCATAAGCTTCCGGAGGATTGAGAGGGCAGCTCTAGGGTTTGGGCCGTGAATGTAGGTGGGGACGGGGCTCCAGAGGCTCATCACGTCAAGGCCCCTCTCTTTACCCTGCCAGAGGAATTCGCTGTAGACACTCGTCGGCCCCGTGTAGTCCGTGAGCGCGATACCCGCCGCCGTCAGTTCCGCTACCAACGCGGGGTTGTTCGTTGAGGCGGTGATAGGAGGCTCCGCCGTGTGAGGTACGCTGCCTATGAACCCGCCTAAAGTGTAGACGCGCTTTCTGGCCGTCTTCGCGGCTGCGTCAAGCACGGCGCCTACGTAGCCCGGCCAGTTCAGGTGGGGCTCATGGCCGATGAGAATTAGCAGGTCAGGCTGGTCTCCGCAGGCTCGGCTCCAGTAGAGCCGGTTCTGGAACGACTCATAAGCCTTCACTACGCCTCTCTCCACGGTGACGGTCGGCCGCTCGCCAGAGTAGAAGTAGAACGGCCCAGACATGATCTCGCCTATCTCAACCGCGCCAAGCTTCTCCTGAAGATGCCTCGCGCTCAGCGTGGAAGCGTTCCCCGCGTCTGCCCACCCAGCTAAGCCTACGATAAGCAAGCCCTGGCTGAACTCAAACGACTCCTTCAGCCTCAACACGTCGGGCATAGCCCTACCCTTTCTAAGCCCTTCAACTCGCCCAGCTTATAAAGGCTTAAGCCATAACTGTCTGTGTCCTAAAGCGTTCGTAGCTCTTCTTGAGTAGGCCAATACCCACCAACCCGCAGTTAACCGGGCAGAGGAGAAAGGCAGACTTTCAGGACGCAACCGCCATAACCCTGTTAAGGGGCCTAAAGACGCCGCAGACCGGCCAGGCCAAGTTTCTTTGCGAGCCTACCCTCTGGCATCTTTATAGGAGGCTGAAACCAGTCCTTACCAGGTATCCGTGTGGTAAGACCTACCGTCTCTATCGTTGAAGGCATGAAGATCGAGGAGAGGGTTGCTGAGGCCGTCAGGCTTGTTGGAGGCATGAGCCGCGTCGTCGGTCGCGGAGATAAGGTATTGGTAAAGCCGAACTTGGTCGATGGCGCCCCGGCGGAGACAGGGGAGACAACCCATCCGGAGGCTCTACGTGAGCTGACCGAGTTAGCCTTCGAGGCGGGCGCCGCAGAGGTATCCGTCGGCGAGAGTGAACCATACGAGGGTCGGAGGGCCGCCCTCTACGAGAAGATACGCGCCTTGGTCAAGCCTCTCGGCGCGATCGTCGTAAACTTCAACGACGAGCCCTTCGACACCGTTAAGGTTCCTGAGCCCGTTCACTTCTCAGAGGTGAAGATAGCCAGAGCTGTGACGCGATGCGACGTGTTCATCAACGCGCCGACACTTAAGACCCATGGCTTGGTAGGCGTCACTGCGGCTATCAAGAACTATTACGGCGTCATCCCCCGCGAAGACAAGATCCGGTACCATAAGTCAGATAGAGTTGAGGAGGCTATCGTCGACCTCTACCAAGCCCGGCCGAGCGACCTAGTCGTTGTGGACGGGACCTACTCGACGATACACTGGGGGCCGCGGGAGGACTTCCCCGAGACGCATCGCCTCGACCTCGCACTTGCAGGCACCGACCCCGTCGCTGTAGATACCGTTTCGGCGAAGGTTATCGGCGTAGAGCCTAAGACTCTCCGTTACCTCAGGTGGGCGGAGGAACGAGGCCTCGGCGTAGCCGACCTAGACAGTATACGCGTGGTAGGGGCACCAGTCAACGCGGGACGTAAGGCCACCACCACTACGGTGGAGTACAACAACCGCAGGTGTAGACACATCAAGATACTAGACTTCGCCTCCTGCACGGGTTGCCACGGAAGGGTCTCGGCTCACGTCTTCGCCTTCCAAGACGGCGAGATGAAAGAGGATGCAACGATAGTGGTGGGGCCAGAGGCGCGGCAGCCCACAGGTGGCGGAAAGGTCATCCTAGTCGGTCGATGCGCGGCCCCAACCTTCTTCAACCGGCTGAAGGGAACCTACATCCCAGGATGCCCGCCCAACCTAAGCCGACTGGACAGCCTGCTCGAAGAGCTCGGAGCGAAGAAACGATAGCCCCCTACACCTTCGGTAAACCTCGTCACAAGGCTGGGGCAACAACCACAATCCTTTCAGCGCAGCAGAGGCTGCCGCGGACGCCTTTGAGAGCTGCCTCACTCCTCGAAATCCTCCTCTTCGCTTCCTGAGACTGCAGCTGCAAGCATCTAACTCTAGGGTCTAGAGACGGCTAGTAAGGTCTACTATTCGCCTGCAGCCGGGATACGTATCTCCTTCAGCGTAACGTGGTTAGGGCTCCCATCAGAAGCGCCTGGCGAAGAAAGGGCCGACAAAGAGGGCGCTCATAGCGAGACGTGGCAGACCGCGGCATCCTAAAAGCCCACTTGGAAGCTTCAGCACGTTGACCTACCTCGCTGCACCTTTAACACTGATATCGTCTCAAGAGTTCCCCGTTGCCAGCTTCTCATCGGAAGAGGGGGAGCACATTATCCGCGAAGACTCTAAGAGCCTTTATGTCGCTTCGGTCCCGGAAGCCTAGAATGAAGTCCTGAACACCCGCGTCGGCCATCGCTTTCAGGTTCCTTACCGTTTCCTCGATAGTCTGACGCTCCTCGGTGATGTTGACGAACCCGTGCCAGCTTCTTCTTATCTCCCTCGGGTCTCGTCCGATCTTCCTGCAGTAGGCGTCGAGGGTCTCCATCTTTTCCTTGAAGGATTGGGGTGACCCGCCGAGCACGTTGAAGTTATCGGCGAACTCGGCGGCGAGCTTCACGATCCGTTTCCTGCCTGAGATGGAGCCTATCCAGAGTGGGGGATGGGGCTTCTGAACGGGTTTAGGCCAGCAGGGCGGCTCCCGAATCTCGTAGAACCTGCCCTTAAAACGAGGCTTCTCCTCCGTCCACATGCCCAGGATGACCTGAAGAGCTTCATGAAGCCGAGCGATGCGTTCCCCATCGGGCGGGTACTGGAACCCGTAGGTTTCATGCTCGATCGGCAGGTCTCCTGCTCCTATGCCGAACTCCAGTCGGCCGCCGCTGATGACGTCAAGCGTAGTCGACATCTTCGCCAGCAGCGCTGGGTGGCGAAACGTGTTCGAGGTTACGATCGTCCCAAGACGGATCGACCTCGTGCTGACGGCCAAGGCAGGGAGTAGCGTCCAACAGTCAAGGTACGGGTGTGCGTGCCTCTCGCGGGGCAGCCAGCCCTCATACATGTGGTCATTCAGCCAAATGGAATCGTACCTCAGCCGTTGGCATTCCAGAGCGACATCGCAGACCTCAGGATAGGTCGCCACAGCTGAAGGTAGGACAACACCAAACGTTAACATCAGTACAAGCCTCTGAGACCACGTATGGTGCCAAGAGGCATAAAGGAATTACGTAGAGAGGCCGGACAGGAAACGGACGGTTAGCGTGCCTCCGGCTAATGGTTATGCTCTGCTAATGGTTATGCTCTGAAGAGTTCCCCCATGCTTCGCCCGAGGAGCTTATTGGCGAGTAGGAGACACGTGACAACGATCAGAGTTCCTATGATTCCTAGCGCGCTGGCGATGAAGGGCCCATCCTGTATCCTGTTGTTTAAGGCATAGATGGACTTCGTGATGGGGTAGAACGGCTCCTGCGCGGCTAAGATGAGGCTGTCGCTCACCTCCATCATCGACGCCGAGAAGGTCATTATGCCTCCCGCCACGACGTTCGCCAAGATCAACGGCGCAGTTATCGAGAGCAGAGTCCTGAGAGGTGACGCGCCCACGCTCAGCGAGGCTTCCTCTAAGGCTACGCTGGTCTGTTGGAACCCCGCGTAGGCAGCTCTCACAGAGTAGGGCAGCCTCCTAACGGAGTAACTTATGATCAAAAGTGGAACTGGGTTAACGAAGGGGTCTAACGGCGTCCCCGTGAAGGTCGCCAGGTATCCGAAGGCTATCACGATGCCCGGCAGGGCGAGCGGCATCATCGCGACGCTGTCAAGCAGGTCCTTCCCGGGGAACGTCTTCCTAGCCAGCAGGTATCCTATCAACACGCCGAGGAGCAGGTCGATCGCGGTGCTTCCGATGCTGTAGAGGAGGCTGTTCCTTATCGCCAGGGTTGTCACCGGGTGTGTCAAGGCGAGGATGTAGAACCTCTCCGTCCAGACCTGCGGCAGAGGCGAGAAGAACCAGACCTCGGCGAGCGAGGTTACGACGACGGAGATCTGCGGCGTGAAGGCGGCGAGAACTACAAGTATGAGGGCCAGATACGCTAGGATAAGCTTGAGGCCTCTAAGCTTTCTCACCCTCGGCTGGACATGTCCTCGCCCGAGCATCTCGTAGCTCTTACGGCTCACGTACCTGCGGGTGACGAGCACCGCGAGAACGGAGACCATAAGCGTGAGGACCGTCAAGCCGTACCCCATCGGGTTGACCCAGATATCCTGCACCCTCGTGAAGATCAACGGCGGCAACGCGTAGCGGAAGTCGAAGATGAGCGGGGTGCCAAGGTCCGTGAAGGCCCAGACGAAGACGATGATGGCGCCTGCCAGGTAGCCCGGAAGCACCAAAGGGAAAGTGACCGTCCTGAAAAGCCTGAAGCCGCTGCTGCCTAGGTTCTCCGCCTGCTCCTCGAGGGTTGGGTCGATATTCGCGAGCGCCGCTGCAGTGTTAAGGTACAGGAAAGGGTACAGGTGCAGAGCCTCAAGCAGCACGACGCCCCAGAAGCCGCCCCCGAACCAGTCGACTGGCGAGGATATCAACCCCAGCTGCATCAGCACGAGGTTGACGGACCCGTACCTTCCGAAGAACTGCTTCATCCCAATCGCACCGACGAAGGGCGGCATAACCAACGGAGCCAAGAGCAAGCCCTGGATCGCCCTCTTAAGCGGGAAGTCGAACCTCACCAGCAGGTACGCGACGGGAACAGCGATGAACGAGGTGGCGATGGTCGCGAAGAGGCCTATCAGGAGGCTGTTGACTAGGCTTTCCCTGTACAGTGGGTCCGTGAAGACGAGGCTGAAATAGTACGCGGTCAACTCTCCCTTGATGAAGAAGGCGCCGACGAAGACGTAAAGCAAGGGCACGAAGAGGAAGAGGGTGAAGAAAGCCATAATGCCTAGGAAGATGAGGAAGGCCCCTCTATCCGTCCTGCGAAGCGTCCCCCTAAGGCCTAGACGTGCTAGAGCGTTCAACACGGGACCGCCCCGCCCTCAGCTGAGAAGACTCTCACATCTTCAGGCCTGAAGGTGAAGTAGACCTCGTCCCCCTCCTTCCTCCTATGTTCGCCCGCGGTGAAGACGGCAGCTTTCACCTCGCGGCCCTCCCGAGCTTTGAGAATATAGTGTTCCATAGCCCCGTAGTAGGAGAGCCTCTCGATTGTAGCCTTGAAGACGTTCAGAGCCGCTTCGGCAGGGTCGTTCAAGAGGGCCACATGCTCCGGGCGGACGGAGCAGAGCACCTTCTCGTCCCGCTCGAAGGCTTGGGAACGAGCTGAGACGGCAGCTTTCTCACCGAAGTCGGTCTCGACGAGAACTAACCCCATCTTCGGGTCTTCTCCGACTACGGTGCCGCTGAAGAAATTCGCCTCTCCTATGAAGCCGGCGATGAAGCTATTCGCTGGGTTGTTGTAGATCTCCCTTGGTGTGCCTACCTGCTCGATCCGGCCGAGGTTCATCACGGCGAGGCGGTCTGCCATCGAGAGGGCCTCCTCCTGCTCATGGGTGACGTAGATCGAGGTGATCCCGTACTGGCGCTGTATCTTCTTTATCTCTCCCCGCATCTCCAGCCTCAGCTTCGCGTCTAGATTGCTTAGGGGCTCGTCGAGAAGGAGCACGTCGGGG
>JAWCPE010000048.1:0-11855 GCA_038870415.1 Bathyarchaeia archaeon | reverse complement strand
ATAATGCGATAAAGAGGCTATACAGTTTATCGCTGGCTTATTTGATGCAGACAGTACAAAAACAGATAGAATCGTTATATATAATCAAAATGTTGGCCTAATCAAGTCGATAAAACGGAAACTTGAGGATTTAGGTATAAGAGATTCTTACATTTACTCGTTTGGGTCGGTTTATGGATTACAAATATACCGGAAATCTTCCGTAAAGAAATTTTTCGAATTAATTCCCTCTGTTAGGCTAAAGGCGCACCTGCCCGGTTAAAAAACATAGGTAGCCGCTAGTCCGAAAGGATTTGTACGGCTACTGAATCCTGGCCAGCGGCAGTACCTAAAACCCGGGTCCAACCGGGCTAAGGGCTGCTTAGCGCCGGAAGTAACTCTGACTTTCTTAAGGTAGCCAAATGCCTTGTCGGATGACATCCGACGTGCATGAATGGATCAACGAGGGCCCCACTGTCCCCACCTGGAACCCGGTGAACCCACATAACGTGGTGAACAGTCCACGAACCCCCAACGGGGCGAGAAGTCCCCGTGGAGCTTTACTGCAGCCTGTTGTTGGGGTATGGTTATGGATGCGTAGCGTAGGCGGGAGCCGATGGATCGGTCCTTTCGGGGATCGAAAAGGCGTCAATGAAACACCACCCTTCCGTAACTATATCCCTAACCTGGGCGAAGGCCTGGGGACAGCGGCAGGTGGGCAGTTTGCCTGGGGCGGCGCCCCCTTGAAAAGGTATCGAGGGGGCCCAAAGGTCGGCTCAGGCGGGACAGAAACCCGTCGTCGAGGGCAAGGCCAAAAGCCGGCCTGACTTGGTTCTCCCCAGTAAGGAACCAAGGGGCGAAAGCCGGGCCTAGCGATCCTTCATGTCCCCATTGGTGGGGGCTGGAGGTGACAGAAAAGTTACCCCGGGAATAATTGGCTTGTCGCGGGCGAGAGTTCACATCGACCTCGCGGCTTGGTACGCCGTCGTCGTCCCTTCCCATCCTGGCGGTGCATAAGCCGCCAAGGGTGAGTCTGCTCGCCTATTAAAGGGGAATGCGAGATGGGTTTAGACCGTCGCGAGACAGGTCGGACTCTACCTGTTGGGGGTGCTAGCCGCCTGAGGGGAAGTCGTCCTCAGTACGAAAGGAACGGGGCGACGCAGCCTCTGGTGTACCAGCTGTCTGGCAAGGCAAGCTGGGCAGCCACGCTGTTGAGGATAAGGGCTGAAGGCATCTAAGCTCGAAGCCTCTCCCGAAAATAGGCAGCTAATCCCAGGGTGGAGGCTTGGCGACAAGCATCCTTCTGGGACGAGGGCCGGAGTAGAAGACTCCGTTGATGGAGTGGAGGCGTACGCCGGAAGGCTTCGGCCGACCGGTTCAACCTGCCACCCCCAATCGCCTAAGGTGCCGGGTTGAAAAAGGGCGAGGGCACCCACGCGAAATGGAAACCTATACGCAGCAGGCAGCTCAAGAGGCACATTAGATTCCTTCTTCTAGCCCTTCACGAGGAGCTGTTAAGGCTGGGCCTCACCATGCTCGCCGCGCGGCCTTCTCCTACTTCGCCGTGCTTTCTAGGCGGTTTTCATCCCACCGAACGAGCGGTAGGCAGGCCCTGACTGTCTAACCCTACCCGCAGATTGTCTCTGGCCGCGATCCTTCTCTCATCTAGGCACGGATACCTCGGGCTCTCACGCGTAGAGGCGTCTCATGCCGAAGATGAGGATAATGCTGAGGAGGAAACCAGCGGCTACGTCGCTCACCCAGTGGATGCCTGTGTACGGCCTCGAGACGGCTACTGACACGGCGAATGTTACCGTTGCGAGCCTCCATGCCACCTGGGCTCCACGCTGCAGCCCGACGGGGTACGCGAGGAATGTCCCGGCGATGGCAGCGTGGAGGCTAGGGAAACTGTAATCCGTGAGAGGACAGGAGGGGACGCCTTCGCCGCGGAAGTAGATGCAGGGCCTAGGCCTTCTCACGAGGCTCTTCGTCGCAAGGGTGATGAGGACGATCGCTAAGAGAGCCCCTCCGAGATGGGCGCCGGCCCTCCACCCTTTCCGCAACGTGTAGGCTACGCCGAGCGCTGCGTAGGCGAGGGGCAGAGCATACTCTAATGAGAGGGAGAGAACGTACAGAGGAGGCGACCGTACCTCTGCGAGCCACCAGTAGGTTGAGATGTCTAGCGCTGCGAGGGCGGAGGCGAAAGCTGAGCCTAGGCCGGTCACCTGGAGAAAGAGAAGCGTGAGAGCCGCCCCGAGGGGAACGGTGAGGTTGTCGTCCATCCTCGTCGGAAGAGCCTCAAGAAGATACGCTGCCACGGATGCGAAGAAGGCTGCTACCGGGTCTACGAAGAGGCTTGCAGCCACGAAGCCTAGACCGAAACTCGCAACCCCTGACCCGACCTTTACGCCTTGAGGACTAGACCCTAGCAGTAAGCGTTCGATTCTGGCCAGGCCGTCTCCGAGGCTGACGAGCATTATCGCAGCGTAGGCGATATCCTCGGGAAAGAGGAGAAGGCAGGCTGCGACGCTCAAGGCTAGGAAGATGGGTCTGACGACCATCCTCTTCTCGGCTCTTTCGTAGAACCTGAAAAGCCGGGAGTAGCCGTCGCTGAGAAAGGTCCTCCGGGCCTTGTAGACCCTGAGGTACTCTGTCGCAGCGTAGAGAGCTGCCGCCGATACGAGGCCTAAGATGATGAGGGTTCTACCTAGGAGAATGGATGCCGGAGGAATGAGCGCCGCGAGGAGATGGACGGATTTCCTAGGCAGCTCCTCCTTAAGGACTGCTACAGCCCCTCCCATCTGGCTTCCTCGATATCACTCATGCTGAGGGCTGGTCGCCCTGCTCTAGCGGGCTTTCTAAACGACTAGGAGCGGGCCCTCGGCATGGGAGCCCTATCTCCCAACGGTGACGTTTATTCGAGAAGTGGATTCTACGCATGGACTCGTAAGCCTTAAGCCGGGCCTCTTCCAAGGTCTCGCCTCGGGCGACAACCGTGAGGACCCTCCCACCTGTGGTCATTACAGTAGGGCTGCCTAGCCTGTCGTTGCTGCCCAGGTCGGAGCGGCGGGTGTCGAAGGCTGTACCGTTGTGGAAGACTATAGCGTCCGGCATGACGTATTCGAGGCCGGTTATCGGCTGGCTCGTAATGTGAGGCCCCGGGTAGCCTACGTTCCTCTCCTCCTCGTACCGTTCGTCTCTGACGCTGAGATAGTACCAGTCGAGGCTGGGGTCCCTCTGCGCAGGCCGCACGATCCGGCCGCTCACGGCGCAGACCCCTACGTAGTAGGAGGGGTCCCATTCCAGCTCTATCTCATGCAGCCTACCGTCGAGGATGGCCTCCGAGATGAGGTAGAAATCTGTCTTCAGCCTTGGCAGGATGATCTCTGCTTCCGGGTCGCCCATACGTACGTTAATCTCTAAAACGTACGGTTTCCGTCCGCCGTTCTCCTCGCAGACCATCAGGCCGAAGTAGAGTATCCCCTTGTATTCGATGCCTCGAAGCTCGCGGAACCTCGTGATCGTAGGCAACACGATGGTCTGCATGATGCGTTCTCTCAGCTCTCCGTCCAGCCAGGGATGTGGGGAGTAGCCGCCCATCCCGCCCGTGTTAGGGTTCGGCACTCCGAACCGTTTCATCCTTTCGTAAGCCGTCCTTGCGTCGCACTCGCCGTCGAAGGCCCGCTTGTAGTCCATCGCCGCCTCTAAGGGAAGGGCGGTCCTACCGTCGGTGAGGACGAAGAACATCAGCTCCCAGCCGTGAAGCCTCCTCTCGATGTCGACGCGTCTCCCGGCCTCGCCGAAGGCCCGCCGCACCATAAGGTAGTCGACCGCGTAGAGGGCCTCCTCCTTGGAGCTGCAGACGATCGAGCCTTTCCCAGCGGCCAACCCGTCAGCCTTGACGACGAGGTTCTCGCCGGGGTTCTCACGGTAGAACTCTTCGACGAAGCTCTTCGCCTCCGCCGGGTCGGCGAAGTTCCTGTAGAAGGGGATGGGAACACCGATCCTGTGCAGAAAGTCTTTCGTGTCGCATTTGCTCGATTCAAGAACAGTCGCGGCCTGGGTTGGCCCCACGATCCGTGTGAGGCCTGCAGCGTGGAACCTGTCGACGATGCCGTCGGAGAGGTAGCCCTCCGGCCCGACGAAGGTAAGGCTTACCGCTTTTTCCCTCGCGTACCCTAGGATCGCGTCGATCGCTGCGATGGGCACCTGTCGGCACTTCGAGAGGAGAGAGCTGCCCGCGTTGCCCGGCGCCACGAAGACGCGGTCGACTAAGGGGCTCCGCGCGAAACTGTAGGCTAGAGCGTTGCCACGCCCGCCCGCGTCGACGACTAGGACCTCCACCATCGCGGCCCGCCAGTAGCAGTCCTAGCGCGTGCAAGAACCGATTTAAGCAGTCCCCATACGGTTTCTGAGCCTCTGCAGAAAACCTCGACGTGATGCTAGCTAACCTGTGGACGTTGTAGGCGACGGGCCTTAGGGCTACTTCCCTGCTCCGCATCTGGACGAGCCTAGAGCCTAGATGCTCGCTCATGAGGCGTTTCACGACGCTGAAGACGAAGACAGTCTTATCCATGCTCCGTCGATGATAGAGGCCTCTGAGTAGCCCCCCTCTCATCTCATCTTCTTCCTGTACCTGTCCCGGGTCCTCCAGAGAAGATTGGGCGAGCTGTATTCATACTCACTGAGCTCGAATAACCTCCCCTAACCCGCCTCACACGAGCGATGCAAGCCTAGGCAGGATTTATTGCTCCAAGCCTGAATGGGAGCGGGCCCGGTGGGAGTTGAACCCACGGTTACTGGCTCCGGAGGCCAGCGCCTTATCCTATCTTGGCCACGGGCCCAAGCAGACCCCTCTTTCCTCTCGGGTCTAGGTGGACTGGAGCTCTCTACTCCGGCACTTAACCTTGTCTCCGGGAAGGCTTCAGGAAGCAGCAGGCAGGGGTCTAGGTCTGCCTAGGTCTACTGGCAAGCGCATGCCGTTGACGTTGAGCGGTCTTCATGGGCGCGGGTTCTACAGTTCGTTCTGTCGGTCGGTAAGTTCTAGAATCGATAGGATATGTTTGGAGAGGCGTAGGCTTGGTCGAACAGGCTCTATGAGCGGGGTAAGGCTTATCGTGAAGCTTCTCGGCGCCGAGACGATGAAGGAACAGGGCCAGACAGCGTAAGTAGAACTGGTCGAGTCAGCTTAGCCCTGGAAACTCCTGTTCTCGAGGTGGCCTAGCCGAAAAGCTTCCCTAGGCCATCCTGTCGATAAGGAAGGGCGTCCATCCACCATGTTTAGGTTAACCTTCCTGGTTGCATGTTTAAAGGGTCAAAGGCCCCTTCACGTGGCGGAGGTTTGATGCGTATGGGTCGTCTACGTGTTGGCTTCAGCCGAGTGGACATTACGCCTCCCGTAGGGACCCCTATGGGGGGCTTCGCGGCGCGGTACCTGCCCTCTCAGGGGGTTCACGACCCCCTATATGCGAGGGGCCTCGTCGCCACGGACGGCGAGGAGACCGTTGGACTCCTCTCGGTGGACATTCTCACGCCGCCGGCGGGCTTAGTCGAGGCCGTGAGGAGGCTGACGGAGGCTTCGACGGGCATCCCCGGCGTGAACGTCATGCTGGCGGCGACGCATACACACTCTGGGCCTGAGACGATCGGCTTGACGGCACCGACCAGCAGCCGTGCGGTCGCGCCTTACCTACGGCTTCTGGAAAGAGACCTCGCCGGGGCCCTCTACATGGCTTGGCGGAGAATGTCCGATGCGCAGGTAGGCGTAGGCAGCGGAAGCGCAAAGGTGGGAGTTAACCGTCGTAGAGCCAACGGCGTTACCGACCCGGAGGTGGCCGTCGTCAGGTTCGACAACCCGGGCAGCCGCTCGATCGGCGCCCTTGTGAACTACGCCTGCCACCCCGTCGTCCTAGGCGCCGGGAACGCTGAGTTCTCAGCTGACTACCCGGGGCAGGTGTGCAAGGTGTTGGACGATGCGAAGGGGCCGGGCTTCACGGCGTTCTTCCTGAACGGCGCCTGCGGAGACATAAACCCGGTCTCGTCGAGGGGCTACGCGTGCCCCGGGGGCTTCGATGACGTTGAGAGGATCGGCTCCATCCTCGCCTGGGAGGCGTTGAAGGTTCTCGAGGAGACCGGCACCTCTCAGGAAGCTGAGGTGCGTGCAGCCTCGGAGGTCTTGAGGCTTCCGTCGCGGAAACCCTCGCCTCTTGAAGCTGAGAGGCAGGTTCAGATGCAGCGGAGACGCATCGAGGAGCTGAAGGCGAAGAACACGGAGGAAAACCAGCTCCTCGCCGAGCTTGCGATACTGAAATACTACTGCAAGAACCTTGAGGAGGCCCAGAAGCCCGGCGGCGAAGAGACCCAAGCCTTGGAAGTACAGGCGATCAGGATAGGCGACGCGGTCCTAGTCGGGATACCGGGCGAAGCCTTCGCGGAGATAGGCTTACAGATAAAGTCAGGGTCAGACCGGAGAGGTGTCCTCGTCGTTGGCTACGCGAACGGGTTCGTAGGCTACATCCCCACGGAGGAAGCCCTCCGAGAGGGTGGCTACGAGGTCACACCCACCTGGTGGAACAAGGTCAACCCGCAAGCAGGCCGACTCATCAAGGAGACAGCCGTAAGGTTGCTCTCGCAGCTCTAAGCTATCCCGGAGGGCTTCCGAAAGGAAAGAGGGGAACCTGCTAGAGGGCGACCGCATGAGCCTGAAACCCTACCGCAGCATGGAGCCCTTCACCGAGCAGGACTATAAGGCCTTCGTTGCCAAGACGAGGCACGTCATGATCGATGGAGTCCCCATCAAGCTGGCTGAGCCTCAGTCGACCAGGGCGTTTGGGCCTCCATCCGACTATAGGCTGGAGGATTCCACGGTCTGGAGCTTCCCGAACCGTGGGGACTGGGCCACTCATACCGGCGAGTATAGGGGGAACTGGTCCCCGTACATTCCCCGGAACCTCATCCTGCGTTACACGAAGCCGGGTGAACTCGTGCTGGACCAGATGATGGGGTCGGGCACGACGCTTGTCGAATGCAAGCTGCTCAGCCGGGAAAGCGTAGGCGTAGACATCAACCCGGCAGCCGTCGTACTCGCAAGAGACCGGCTGAACTTCTCCCTTCCACCCAGAGGCGCAGGTGATGCGACGCCGACATGCGAGGTTAAGACCTACATCGGAGACGCGAGGAACCTAGACCTCGTACGGGACGACTCTGTAGACCTCGTGGCGACGCATCCCCCCTACGCGGGCATAGTGGCTTACTCGCGTGGCGCCGTGGAAGGTGACCTCTCAGACCTGAGCATCGACGAGTACGTGAAGGAGATGAGAGTCGTCGCGGAGGAAGCCTACCGCGTCTTGAAGCCCGGCAGGAGATGCGCTATCCTGATCGGTGATACGAGGCGGCGCCTCCACTACGTGCCCATCTCCGTCCGCGTTATGGAGGCGTTCCTCGACGTGGGCTTCGCCTTGAAGGAGGACATCGTGAAGCTCCAGTGGCATATGAAGACGACGCGTGAACGCTGGCGTGGAAGAGTATACGACTTCTACAAGATAGCGCATGAGCACCTCTACATCTTCACCAAGACCTCGAGCAAGACCGAGGCCTCCAACCTGAAATACAGCTTGAAATGGTGGCCTTAGACCGACTAAGCCTACGCATCTTCCTTAGGCGGGAAGAGCTGCTTGACGACCCCCGGGACCTCAAACAACGAGTTGACGAGATAGGCCCCCGCCCCATTCACGAGTTGAACGGTAGGCTGCCAGCCCCTCCTCTCGTCTGGGCTCTGTTGAACTATCACGGCTCGCCCACCGGCACGCCTAGCCGCTTCAAGGTCGTAGACTGAGTCGCCGACAAAGATGAAGTCTGTCTCGCGGAGCTCCCTCAAGGCCTTTAGGACACCGTCAGGGTCAGGCTTTAGAAGCCTCATCTCGTCACTCGACACAACGGTGTTGAAGTACGAGGCGAGCCTATGCTTCTCGAACATGATGGTCACGTCCAGCCTCGATGCGTTGCTGACGAGGCCTAACCGGTAGCCTGCAGCCTTCAACGCTTCGAGAGCCTCCTTTGCTCCCGGCATCAGGTAGGATTCCCGCGCGGACCTTTCCCAGTACTCCTCTAGGAGCTCGCCTACCCTACCTCGGAAGGCTTGAAATTCGTGAGGTGACGTCGCCCTGGACATGTATCCGTAAGCCGTGTTGACCATAAGCGTCAACGAGTCCTCAAGGCCCTCAAGTTCGCGAGGCGGGACGCCTAACTCGATCAGCTTCTCCCTCATCCGTGCCCTCACCTCGGAGATGTTGAACCGGTAGCCTGTACCTGTAAGCGTACCTTCCAGGTCGAAGAGCACCGCGACCAAGGCTGACAGCTTGAAGCTACCAACCGTCAAAGCTAGGATTTAGCCTTCACCCAGTATGCCAAGGATAGAGTAAAGAGAGACCGAGCACTACGCAGGCTGACATGTTCGAGTTCGCCGCGCTGGCAGCCTCCTTCGGCATCATCGCCGTGGCGGAGCTCGGCGACAAGACGCAGGTCGCCGCGGTGACGCTCGCCTCCAGGTATAGGCCTCTCCCCGTCTTCGCGGGATGTCTTCTCGGCGTCGGCCTCGCGAATGGGGCGGGCGTCGCCGTCGGAAGCCTTCTAGACGCCCTGCTGCCCCTCTTCTGGATACGGGTCAGCTCAGGTGTAGCCTTCGTTCTCCTCGGCGTCTATGGGCTCGTGTCAAAAGGCGAGGGGCAGGTCCGTCTGAAGAGGCAGGGCTCAGCCCTATTCGCATCTGCTTCCCTGATCGCCCTGATGGAGTTCGGGGATAAGACACAGCTGGCAGCGATATTCCTGACGGCTCAGTACGATGCACCGGTCGAGGTCTTCCTAGGGGCGATGCTCGCGTTCTCGCTCCTGATGGGCCTCGGCGTGGCTGTCGGCGCTACCCTGACTAGGCTCGTTCCTCAGCGGTACATCAAGGCAGCCTCCTCGCTCCTCTTCATAGCCTTCGGCATCTCCTCCCTGGTCCTCATCATAGCTGGCGCTCCTTGAGCCTCTACCCGGTCGGTCCTACCGCCCAGCACAACGATGCCCTAGTCGTAATCCCTGCTCAAGGCTCATTAAATAACAGTGGGAGAACGCTTCTTAACACAGTGGGAGTTGGCCTCTTCCCGCTTTAAGAAATGTTGAGTTCGCATCCGTCAGACCCGCAGCTTCGATTCATCTATCTACGCCGCTTCTCTGAAGCCCCGGACCTGGCTAGAAGAGTCTCCCCTGCGGAGTTGGCCACCTCGGTCGAGGCATTCTAGCAACTCGGCGTTCATCGAAAGGTAATACCATCCCATGGGAAAATGCTGCGACGCGAGCGGAAGACCGGTCGGATAGACGGAGAAAGCGGTGCGCGTGGCGCCAAGCGAGATGACCGAGGCCGACGTGAGTCGGCGCCACGGAACCCTAATGGACAAATCAGGAGCGGCCCGCTGACGCTTATATGCGTGGCTAACTGAGATGCGTCCCGGTGTCTTCGTTGGTCGGGAAGGTTGTCCGCGAAGCGGAGGTTCCGCTCAGGAGGAGCGATTACGGCGGCTCCCTCAAGGAGCTGGTGAAGGAGAAGCAGCTGCACTTCCTCATCGGCTACTTCAAGCCCGGTGAGAGCATGCGCCCGCACATCCATACCTTGCCGGAGGAGATATACTACGTCCTAGACGGCGAAGGCGAGATGGTTCTGGGCGAAGACCGGATCAAGATAAGCAAAGGCATGGCGGTCTTCATCCCTCCGAACGTGGCGCATGCGCCGAGCAACACCGGGCGGAAAGACCTCGTGATAGCCTTCATCCACGCGCCGCCCGAGACGGGCGAGTACATGAAGCCCGTCAAGTAGCAGAACGTACTCCCAAATCGCTCAGCTACACCAGAGACCTAGCACAATCGATGGCAGCTCCTAGGGAGAGGCGTGGCTGGCAGTCATGACTTCACGCCTAGGGCGGCCGCAGGGTTGAGGCTGACCGCAAGACAGCTCTTGGGACGCGCGTAAGCATCTCCGTGAGCCTGAGCGAGGAGTAGTCGATCGTGTGGTCTATCATCCTGCTCAGAAAGGTCTGCCAGTACCGGCTCGTGTTAACGTAGGCGATAACCCGGTCGAGGTCCCGGGGGCGGCTGAAGATTATCTGTCTGAGCGCGCGGCAGATGAAGAAGTCTAAGCCGAACTGCTTCTTCCACCTCCTCTCGTACCTTCGGAGAAACTCAGCCGAGTAGTCCTCCTCGTCTAGGGCCTCCGCGGCGGTCAAGGCTGCAAGATGGCCGCTTGTCAGCGCGTAGTGGACGCCTTCGCCTGTAATCGGGTTTACGAAGCCTGCAGCGTCGCCTACGAAGAGGACGCCGTCGTCGAAGGTGCTGGCCAGGGTCGGGCCTAGGGGTATCCCTCCGCCTTCAGGTCGCTCCGCGCCCATCAGCCCCTGCAGTCTCCGGCATCGAATGTCAGACGCCATTCTCCTAAGGCATTCAAGAAGCGTGGTTTTCCGCCTCCGTAGGTCAGGGACGAGGGCGCCTACGCCGAAGTTCGCCGTCCAGTCATCTAGGGGGAAGACCCAACCGTAACCGGGCGCTATCGATTCGCTGTAGAGGAGTTCAAGGCAGTCCCCGAGCGGCTCAGAGCTGCGGCAGTAGGTGCGGACTGCGACGCCAAGGTTATCCCGCTCGAAGCCCATGATCGGGCCCATCCCCAGCCTCCTCGCCAAGGAAGACGGGAAACCGTCAGCCCCTATCACAACCGGCGCCCTGTACTGGGCATCTGCTCCTCTAACTCCGACTACGCTGCTCTTCTCCATCAAGGGCTCAAATACGCGGTCCTGCAGGAAAGTTGCCCCCGCCTCTATGGCGAGTTGTACGAGGAGCATATCGAAGAGGGCGCGCCTCACCACGAAGCCAGGCCGGACCTTAACCTCGACCTCTGCGCCGCCGGGGCCTCTCAGGCGGGCTCGGTTAATCCGATGCTTCTCCTCGATCCTGTCAAGGACAGGTCTGCGGAAGATCCTCTCTAAGGCTAGGACGGACGCGGCAGCTAGGGCGTCGCCGCAAGGTTTCACGCGTGGGAACCGGCACCTGTCAAGCATGAGGACCCGGAAGCCGTTCCGAGCAAGGGTGAAAGCGGCTGACGAGCCGGAAGGCCCGGCGCCCACGACTACGCAGTCGTAGCGGGTCGATGGCCCCAAGTCGCCTAGAGGGATAAGGAAGCCCAGATGGCAAACTCTCATCACTTCTCGGATATATGTATGTATGCTTCGCGAAGGCTTGTGATCTCCCCACGCACTGCCGATACTCTATAGGGGTGAGCAGTGTGTCAGTGGGGTGGTGTGGGAGGGGAGCTTTCAAGCCTTAGGAAGCGTTGGCTTGTCCGGAGGAGGCTGGACGGCTGGAGGGTCGTCACCCTCTGCGGCCATCTAGGCGTCCGTAGGGGCGCCTTCTACAGATGGTGGAGCTGCTTCCAGGAACAGGGCTGGAAGGGGTTGGAGAGGCGTTCGAGGAGACCGCGTATCCTTCACAGAACCGCTGAGGAAGTCGTGGACCGCGTCCTGGGGCTCAGGAGAAGGTGCCGGTGGGGTCCCTGCAAGATAGAGGGCTTCCTGAAGCGAAGTAGAGAGGCATCCGTCTCGTCTCGGCCATAACACCGTCCACAGGATGCTATGCCACGCCGGGTTGAGCAGGGCTCTCCCCAGGCCTAGGAGGAGCTGGGGCACCCGCAGGTTTGAGAGAGCCGCTCCGAACGAGTTCTGGCAGGCAGACTTCAAACTGGCAGCAGACGACCGCTCGATACTGAGCGTCCTAGACGACCACAGCCGTCTCATCCTCGGCGTATGGAGGGGCTGGACGCCTACGGCTGAGGCCGCTGTAAGGCTGCTCCGGGA
>JAWCPE010000047.1:0-12272 GCA_038870415.1 Bathyarchaeia archaeon | reverse complement strand
GAGGCGTATCCGCGTTCGCCGAGTGCTGCCGCCTGAACGGCGTAGAGCATATCGCAGCCAGCCCGAGGAGGCCGTCCACGCTGGGGAAGGCGGATGCCTTCCATAAGGCGGTAGAGTACGAGGCGCCGATGTTCCCTACGCTGGAAGGGTTCGTCCATTACTGGAGCCGCGAGAGGCCCCACCAGGGCATAAAGTACTCACTTAACCCCGCAGAAGCCTACCACAATGTCGGCAGTGTCATGGGATAGAACGCCACGGCGGGGAAGCCCAAAACCGTTATAAGAGATCGTCGGATACCGCCAGGTGGCTTCACGCTGGTCAAGCTCGGAGGCGGAGGTTTATATTCATAGGTCTGTTGACTGCCCCTTTCAGAGATTGGCCTCTCGAGAAGGTGATCAATTGGGCGTCGACGCAGGGGTTTAAGGGCCTTGAGATGTGGGTCTCCCCTACGGCGGGGCACATCCAAGTTGAAGGGGTGCTTGTAGGCGGCGCCGGCGAGGTGAAGAGGGCCCTAGCAGGGAAAGCGGTAGCGATCACGAGCCTCGCCTATTACAGCCTCAGCATCCTTGAGAAGAGCGAAGATGCACGGTTCCTGGAAAGGTGCATCGAGGCATCATCCCTGCTTGACGTGCCCGTGCTATGCACTTGCGCAGGCGGACCCGTTGCGGGGAAGGATAAGCGGCGCACGTTAAGGGAGGACTTCCCCCGGGTCTTCAACGTGCTTGTGGATAAGGCTAAGGAGCACGGTTTAAAGATCGCGTTGGAGAACTGGTACGCGACGAACCTGCAGGGCCTAGGGCATTTTGACCTCGCGTTCCAGATGGTTCCGGATAAGGCGTTAGGGTTGAACTTTGACCCCAGCCACCTCCTCTGGCAGGAGATCGACTACGTCGAGGCAGTGCACAGGTTCGGGGAGAGAATATACCATACGCATGCGAAGGATACCGAGGTGCTCAGGTTCAAGTTGAGGCAGCTGGGGGTCCTAGATACGGGCTGGTGGAGGTACCGCATCCCCGGCAGAGGCGACATCAACTGGAACGCCTACCTGACCGCGTTGAGGGAGGTGGGCTATGATTCCGTCCTCAGCATCGAGCATGAGGACCCGTTCTTCAAAGCCGAAGAGGGCTTCCTAGACGGCAAGAGGCACCTCGAACGCCTCCTGCTCTAAGAAGGCCTACGGGACATCTCAACCCTCGCGAACTGAACGGTGGTCCTCTTCTTACTGCACATAGGACTAGACGACACGGATTCCCGCATGGGGGGCTGCACCACTTACCTCGCCGCCCTACTCGTCGAGAGGATTAACGCCTTAGGCCTCACCTTCATCGATTACCCCAACCTGGTGAGGCTTAACCCGAACGTCCCCTGGAAGACGAGGGGCAACGGCGCAGTCGCGCTCAGGGTGGACGGCCCAACACATCTCCTGCAAGATGCGAAAGCCGCCGCGTTGGACATCTTGGAGTCGAACGCTTCCCTAGACTCGGAGGGAACAGACCCTGCCGTCGTCTTCCTTGAGGGCGCCGTGTCCACCTCTCTCCGAGACTTTTCCCGCACCGCGTTGACAGATGTGATGAGTCCACAGTCTGCCTTGAGGCTCGTTAAGAACGTGGGCGCAGAGGCTGTCTGCTACGGGGACCGGCGGGGGATGGTCGGCGCGTTGGCCGCCGTGGGGGAGCTGCTCTCCGGAGACCATACGTTCGAGCTGATCGCTTACAGGGTTCCGGGGAGCAGAGGGAGGCCTAGGCTTATCGACGAGGCCTCAGCCCGGTCGATGGATGAGGCGACAAGGGGCGAGACCTTCAACAACCTAGACCCGGAGACGGGCCGCCTACTCATCACTCCTCGCGGGCCGGACCCTATACTCTACGGGATCAGGGGGGAAAGCCCGGCAGGCGTCTACAGGGCTCATCTTATGCTGAAGGTAGGCGAACCCGTGGAGCGATGGATGATCTTCAGAACGAACCACGGGACGGATAGCCATCTCCAAGGGATGGTAAAGGTCGCGGAAGCAGGCGCCTACCGGTCGGTGGTTGTTCAAGGCTTGGTCTCACAGCCGCCTCGGAGAATGAAAGGTGGACACGTCGTCTTCGCCGTCAAGGATGAGAGCGGGGAGATCCAATGCGCAGCGTACGAGCCCACGGGCAGGTTCAGGGATGTCGCCGCAGCTCTAGCCGTAGGGGATGAGGTGAGGGTCTTCGGCGGGGTTCGAAGGGCTTCAAGGACCCAGCCGAGGACGGTCAACCTCGAGAAGCTTGAGGTACTGAAGCTGGTTACCGTCGGGGCCTACACTGCCCCTGTCTGTCCGAAGTGCGGTAGACGCATGAAGTCTGAGGGGCGGGGGAAAGGCTACGGCTGCGCTCACTGCGGTTTCAGGGACCGTAAGGCTCAGAAGGCCTTCACGCCTAGCCAGAGGAAGATCCGGCTTGGTCTGTACGTCCCCCCGCCTAGGGCGAACCGTCACTTGACGAAGCCGCTCTCCCGTTACGGCTTGGAGAAACCCTACGCCGCGACGAAGCTCTTCGAGCCTTGGCATTGGCCCTAGCCGTCTTCTACCTAGCTGAGGCGTCTTTAGACTAGGGGTGGACGAAGGATATGAGAGGCCTCTGCGATAGTCAATAGACTTAAGAGTTCAACGCACGACAACTGTGGCGATTCTTATCTGGAAGGTAGTCCCTCCATGAAGCTTGTCACGGTGAAGTTGCCGGAGGCCCTCATTGAAGGCATCGATGAACTCGTCAGGTCCGGGATGTATCCTAGCAGGAGCGCCGCGATCAGGGCCGCTGTCAGGGACCTTCTCAGGCGTGAACTCTGGAGACGCGAGCCCTAGCGTCCCCTCTTGCCTTGGATGAACTCTTCAACCCATTCCCTAGCCACGGTGTAAGGTGCCTGTACGGGCGGATGCTTGAAGGCATAACTGGATATGCTGGTCAAAGGCCCGGATACGCCCCTATCTAGGGCGAGCTTCGCAGCCCTCAGGGCGTCGATCATGACGCCTGCAGAGTTCGGCGCATCTTGCACGTCGAGCTTGACATCTATCGTGACCGGCGTGTCGCCGAAGTACCTGCCCTTCACCCAGATGTAGCAGACCTTCTTGTTCTCGAGGAACTCGACGTAGTCGCTAGGCCCGATCCTGAGCGAGATCGGGTAAGGCAACATAGCCTTAACGGCGCTCGTCTTACTCTCCCTCTTGGACTGAAGCCTCTCCTCCTCGAGCATGTTGAGGAAATCCGTGTCGCCGCCTATGTTGAGCTGGTAGCTCTCCTCGACCCGGACGCCTCGGTCTGCTAGTAGCCTTACGATGCTCTTATGGAGTACCGTCGCCCCGATCTGGCTCATCACGTCATCCCCGGCGACGGGAAGCCCTCTCTCCTCGAACCTCTTCTGCCACTCTGGGTCGGACGCGATGAAGACAGGCATCGCGTTCACGAAAGCGCAACCTGCCTTCAAGGCCTCGCTCGCGTAGTAACGGACCGCCTTCTCGCTTCCAACCGGCAGGTAGCATACCACCACGTCGGCCTTCGCCTCCTCCAGCGTCTGCGCTACCGAGACTGGTCTCCGTCGTCGGTCAACTCTGACGACAGGTTTCAGGTACCTTCCAACCCCGTCGAGGACAGGCCCCCTCTGCACGGTCACGTTCAGCTTCGGTGGGGTGCAGAACCGGCGTAGGTTGTTGGGCTCCTGGAAGATAGCCTCAGACAGGTCGAGGCCGACCTTCCTCTCGTTCACGTCGAAGGCGGCGACGAACTCGATATCGCCCGGCCTGTACCCGCCAAAGTTGACGTGCATCAGGCCAGGGACTGAGGCCTCATCGGAGACATCTCTGTAGAAGTGGACGCCCTGGACGAGCGCTGAGGCGCAGTTGCCCACGCCGATGATAGCTGTCCTAACTCGCCCCGGCACCGTCTGCTCCTCCTGTTAACGGATAATCCCGGCGGCGATATTAATGTTTTATCGCGATAAAGCAACTGCAGGGTCGAGACTCGGCCACGCTACGAAGATAGTCAAGTTACTTAAGCTGCATTCCCCGTAGATAATAGACGAGTGGGCGGCTTTGTCGTTCCTCGAGGCTGTGAGGAGTTCTCTTTCAAGGAGGATCGCGGGGGACGTCGTGTTCGCGGACAGCCCTGGGGCGGCTATGAGGCATTGGCGGGAGCTCTTCGGCATCAGCCAGACGACGCTGGGGAGAAGGCTTGGGACATCAGCTAGCGTCGTGAGCGATTACGAGCTGGGGAGACGATCCCCGGGTTCACGTCTCATCAGGAGGTTCGTCGAGGCCCTCATCGCGATCGATGAGGAGAGCGGCGGAAAGCATATCCGCGAGCTTGTGCGGACGATGAGTACGCTCCCTGACGCGATCCTTGACCTCCGCGACTTCACCTTCCCAGTGAAGGGGCGCTTGTTCTGCGAGGTGGTCGACGGCACCGTCCTCGCATGCGAAGAGGGACTTGCGCAGAGCATCTACGGCTACACCGTGGTCGACAGCGTGAAGGCGATCCTGACGCTTTCAGGCTACGACTTCATGAGCCTCGTCGGCTCCACCACCGAACGGGCGCTCATCTTCACAGGTGTGACCTTCGGCAGAAGCCCTATGGTCGCGATCAGGCTGTATCCCTTAAAGCCGAGGATCGTGGCGCTCCACGGTCTGAAAGAAGAGAGCGTCGACAGAGACCTAGCGGTGAAGATCGCGGAGAACGAGCGGATTCCACTTCTCGTCTCCAAGGCTCCGAGCGTCACCTCGCTCATACAATCGCTGAGAAGCCTAGAGGAGAGAACTCAACCGGCCTCCCTTAAAGGAGGTTCGAACACGCATGATCCTTAAAATCGGTTGCTGCGGTTTCGCAGTCAAGGGAGGCATGAGGGCGTACTTCAAGGAGTTCAACCTCGTCGAGCTTCAGTCCACGTTCTACAAGCTACCGAGGAGAGAGACTGCGCAGAGGTGGCGTAGCGAAGCGCCCAAGTCCTTCCAGTTCACCTTGAAAGCTTCCCAGATGGTAACTCATCCGCCAAGCAGCCCCACTTGGAGAAAAGCAGGGCTTCAGGTTTCACCTCAGGACGCCGACAAGTATGGTCTACTCAAACCTACGGAGGAGAATCTCCGCGTTTGGGATGAGACGGCGGCGATAGCTGAAACCCTCCGGGCTCCGGTGGTGGTTGTTCAGTGTCCGCCAAGTTTCACCTACTCTACACGGAGAATGGAGGAGATGGCTGAGTTCTTCTTCCGAGCAGAGAGGGGTCACTTCGACGTGGCATGGGAGCCGAGGCATTCCTCCTGGACGACGGAAAGGGTCCGGGCCGCCTGTAAACAGCTCAACCTCATCCACGTAGTTGACCCCCTGAGAGAAGCCGAAGTATCCAGCGGGGCTGTACGCTATTATCGTCTCCATGGCCTAGGGAAGCGACTCTACAGCTACCGGTACACCGACACGGACCTCAGAAGGCTCTACGAGGAGGTGGTGAAACCCCTTCAGAACTTGCCTGACGATGCATGTAGGGTCTACCTGCTATGGAATAACATCTCGATGGTGGAGGACGCCTTGAGGTTCAAGAGGCTGCTCTCAGACACCGGCTGAAACGGTAAGAGCCCCATTCTTCGGATGCAGGCCTAGGAGAGACTGCTCCCAGGCGTTACCCTCCTCTCCCACTAAGCTGGGCTGCCTGCCACTTCACTTCTCCGTCATCTATGGAAGGCGTGGTTTTTCTCCGCCCAGCCTCGTCCACGCGCATAACAGAGAAAACTCATCTACTACGAGCTACGAGGATACGGGGAGGAAAGGGATGCCGACTCCCCGCCATACGCGAACTGTGAGAAGATTAGGGCGACTCCTGCGATTGAGAACGTGATGAGCAGCTCACGTGGCTCTGGTGGCCTCGTCGTCGAAGGAGAAGACCTCCTCGATCGTTGCGTTGAAGACGCGAGCGATCCTGTAAGCCAGCCTCAGTGAAGGGTTGTACTTCCCCTTCTCTAGGAAGAGGATCGTCTGCCTAGTTACGTCTACCTTATCAGCGAGGGCTTCCTGCGTCAGGCCTTGCTTCTCCCTCAGCTCCCTGATCTTTGTCTTCATAACGTCTTCAGTCACCGTGTCCGTCGTAGTAGATGAAGGACGCGACGAACATGAGCATGCTTCCGGCGAAGAGGGCTGAGAACGCTAGTGGAAAAGCCTCTAACGCTCGAAACATCGCGATTAACGCGATGAAGAAAGCTGATGCAACCGTAGCGAAGAGGAAGGAGTTCCTGCAAGCCTTGTCAACGTTCCTCTCCACCCGTTCATCGGTGCCCCTACCCCAAAAGGCGCTTAGGAAGCCGAAGAAACCGAAGAAACCATAGAATCCAGTGTTTCCCGTCAGTAGGCCGAGGAGGCCTAAAGGCCCGAGCAGCCCCAGGTAACCGACAGCATTCTTGGGCATCACATCACCCTATGTCAGGTATTTCTAACGTCAGAAATATTTAACGTTTTCCATCTCATGTCCCTTGGGGGTGAAACCCGAGGCTTAGGCGGAAAATGCCGCTCGTGGGGAGTCAGGCCTAGGCTGGCCGCGAGAGCATAGGACGCGAAGAAACCGACTGGTCGGGAAACACTTCGTTGTTTCCCAGTTCCTTCCTATCCAGAGATAGAGGCAGTTCCTCGATCAGCCTGGGTTGAGCAGAGTGAAAGTCCATCACTTGGCCTTAGGCAACCGGTAGCAAAGAAGACGCTTATAAGTCCACTCGCGACACTGAGCGACAGCTATCATGGTGCGTCATATGCGTGAATCGGGGCTCTTGACTCTGGGCGCCTTTATCCTTGGCCTAGGCCTCGGTTGGTACGTCTTTGGACTAATCAGCCTCGCTTACCAGATGTTCGCTTGGACCCTGATCATCCTCGGCGACGCGATAGTTCTCTCAGCCCTCTTCTCTCGTTGGCATCCAAGTGTCAGAGGTCTAATCGGCGCATTCGCAGGGGGCCTCGTGCTCTCCCTCTTCCTAACCTCTGGCCTAGGCTTCACTTGGGATATATTGCCCGGCGGCAGCTGGCCCTACAGTGTTAAGGTACGAAGTCGTACAGTGGACTTGTGACGGTTGGCAGACTCTACCTCAACATTGAGAGCTTCAACGGTCCCGTCAAGGTCTCGACCTGGGACAAGAATGAATACCGCATTGATGTCCGTATCCAAGCGAAGGGTTACTCGCAGGCGGACGCAGAGAAAAGCCTTCGTGACTTGAAGGTTACCCTCGATGAGAGCCTCCTACAGGGCGAGAAGAGGCTTACCGTCAAATGTGAGGCTCCCTTCGGGGCGCAGTCACGATACGTTGTGGAAGTGGAAGCAGTCCTCCCAGCCGAGGCGACTTTGGGCCTCGACCTCGAATCCACGAATGGCCCCGTCTCCGTCACAGATCTGAGGGGAACGACCCTGAAGATCAGCGCAACGAACGCCTGGCTGGCCTTCACCAACGTGCGCGCGGAGAGCATAGACGGGAGTAGTAGCAATGGGCGCGTAGAGGGAGATGTTGAAGCAGAAGACACGTTTCTCTCAACTAGCAACGGTAGGATAACGCTCCGCATACCATGTTTGAGCAGCGGCGAGTACAAGCTCAGCACAAGCAACGCAGCGGTAGAACTCTCCGTGTCGGACTCTTCAAGTGTCGGCTATAACATAGACCTGTCCACAAGCAACGCTGACATAAACGTGAACCTACCGGCAATGGTCTATAGCCGAAAGGAAGGAACTAGCAACGAAGCAAGGACAGAAGGATTCGACGACAAGGCTATACAGATCGTGATAGAGGCCAGTACGTCCAACGCCAGGATCAGCATAGATGCCCATTAGAGGCCAATGGAAGACCTCAGCGACTTCTCGCCGGAAGAGTCTGTTGTGGGCTTAGCCTTTAATAGAGTCACGTCGCCATGACTGACGGCGTTCTCCGGTGAAAGCCCCAGGAGAAGCCACCACGATCATCTTCGCTCAGCGGAGGGATGAGAATACCTCGTCGGGCGTCGGTTCATGCGAACTCGGCGGGGCTAGGCGAGAACCTTCACTGAACGTCAAACCTTGGTGGAGTTCACCTTGACCCCGTCCAGCGCTCATGTAGGGATCGTGGAAGGGCCGACGACAGTAGGTGGTTTCAAGGCAGCCCTTTCGGCTGAGGATATCGGTGTTCACGACTACCTTCAGGTGCAGCATGAGGGGGCCACCTTCCTATGCGTGATCCGCGACTGTCAAAGAGCTGGGTTAAAGCTAGAGGCGGACTGCGTCGTAGTAGGTCAGATCCCGAGGACCCCCTTCATCGAAGGGGCACCGGTCTACCGTGCGGCTGAGGGGACTATTCGGTCAGCTCTAGAGCTGACCGGGACTGAGGAGACTGGACTCTACGTAGGCTCCTTGCGGCGGCTCGGCGTGAAGGTTTGGCTCCCGGTCAAGAGGATTGGAAGAGTCTTCATCGTGGGGAAGCCGGGTTCAGGCAAATCCTACACGGTGGGGGTCGTCGTTGAGGAGCTTCTTAAGAAGAGCGTGCCAGTCGTCATCATCGACCCTCACGGAGAATACTCCAGCCTCAAAGTCGAGGCAGAAAAGCCCCACGACGGGGATCTCGTCCAGCCTAGGTCCTACATCGACCAGATCATCGAGTTCGCCGACCTTGAGATGAACCCTGGCGCTGACCTCAGCCTAGCCGCCCTTCGAGTGGCCAAGGCGGAGGACCTCGTGCTTCCAGGGCTCTGCACCATCGTGAACCTGCGGGGGCTCGGGGAGGAAGACCAACAACCCATCGTCAGCAGCCTACTTGAACAACTCTTCCAAGCCTCTGTAGCTGGCAGGATACCGCCTTTCTACTGCGTTCTGGACGAAGCGCATCGGTTCGCGGGCAAGGAGAAGACGGATTCGTCTATGCTCGTCCGTCGCTTCGCTCAGGAAGGTCGAAAGTTCGGCGCGAACCTTATCGTGGTGACTCAGCGGCCTCAACTCCTAGACACAACTGTCAGAGGACTCGTGGGAACCTGGATCATACACAGGCTGAGCGACCCAAACGACGTGAAGATCGTCTTGGAGAGCGGCGGCCTCGAACACCGTTGGGAGAAGGAGATCACATGGTTTGAGAGAGGCGAGGCGCTCATAACAGGCGAGATCGTGGAGAAGATTCCCCTCGTCATACAGGTAAGACAGCGTGAGACCAGGCATGGAGCGCCAGGCTTCAACCCACTGGATTTCGTGAAGCCAGAGGCTCAGGCACGGGCTGGGGCGAGGATCGGCGAGAAGAAACTAGAGCTCATCAGACGAGAAGCCGAGAGCTTCGAGGAGCAGCCTATCCTGCCCACGGGGCTTCCTCAATGCTTCGCTTCTCCCGAGGTTACCGAGGCGGTGTTCAGGGGCAAGCTGCCTTCGTTACTGCCCGGCTTCAAGGCCTCTCTCAGCAAGGCGAGGCTAGAGTATCTTCCCGCAGTTCAGTTCGGCGTCCATGCCAAGGTGACGAGGGAAGACCCGAAGATCAGCTTCAACGCCGAGCTGACCGGGTTAGCCTCGCTGGCAGATTCGCGTTCGGCCATCGACTGGAGACAACGAGAGGTATTCGGAGTCATGGTCGATGACCTAGACAAGGCGGTACTCACGGCGAAGCAGCCGGTCCCAGGGAGATACGGGAAGATACGCGTCCCCCTGAAGGATCAGGACGAGCTCGGCTCTGCGCTTGAGAGGTTGAAGGGTTACGCTGCCCTTGAGATGACTAGAGTGGTCTTCTATCATCGAGGCTTGGGCCTCTTCTCTGCCGACGGCGACGAGGCCTCATTCCGCAAAGAATGCCAGGCAGCAATGAGGAGGCTCCTCGAAGCGAAGACCACAGAGCTATACGAGGGCTCGAACGCTCAACTGCAGAGCTTAGAGTCGCGGATAAAGGAGGGAGAGGCTGAGCTCAGGCAGCTCGCACAGGAGGCGAGACGAGCCGAGCTGGAGGTTGAGAAACTCCATCAAGAGGCGAGGTTAGCTGCGAGGACGGGCAGACCGACGAGAAGACTTGAGGCAAGAGCTTCAGCTCTGGAAAAGAGGGTTGACGCCGTAAAGGCCCGCATCACCCGGGTTGAGCAAACTGTTCAAACCGCCTACAAGCAGAGGGCAGAGATCAGACGGAAGAATGAGGCAGCGCTCTCCGCGGCCACCGCCGCGGTCGAGGAGTTGAAGAGAGAAGAGATAGGACGTGAAGTCGTTCAGCCGACCGCTGAGGAGCTTAGGATACCGACGATCCAAGTCGTCTGGATACCCGTCTACCGGGCAGAACTCACCATTACCCGTGGGGAAGAGGAGAGGACCTTCACCATCGCGTGGAACGCCCTCAACGGCAAAGGCAGATTCGGCCAATGCGAAACATGCGGCTTGGAGATCAAGGTACTCTCCGGTGAATCGTTCTGCGCCGAGTGCCTGTCGCCCGTATGCGCAGAACATGCTCTTTCATGTTCGCGGTGCGGAAGAAGCCTCTGCCCTAACCATGCATTGAGTTGCGGTTCATGTGGCAGACTCTTCTGCTCGTTGGAGAGGCTTACAAGATGCGCGACATGCGAAGCTCTCACATGCACAGACTGCGCAGGTAACTGCGTGACCTGCGGCCCAGGGAGAAGCTACTGTCATAAACACCAGTCGCGATGCCACCTATGCGGGGGCCTCTTCTGCAACCGGCATTTCACCGACCATTTCTTAACCTGCTCCGCGTGCTTACAGAGAACCTGCGAGGGGGTCGTAAAGCGCTGCGCCTTCTGCGGCGACGCGCTCTGCCCGTCCTGCGTCGCTTTCTGCTCTACATGCGGTATGCCCGTCTGCAAGGCTCACTCTTGGACCTGCCCCATATGCGGTAAGCTACAATGTGAAGGCGAATCGAAGAGCACTTGCATCATATGCGGCCGGAGGGTCTGCGCGGCCGACTCGGCTATCTGCCCTTCCTGCGGGAAGACGGCCTGTTCAGCTCACGCCGTGACGTGCCCTACATGCGGGCAACGCGTCTGCGCGAGCTGCACGGTGGTCTACCGTCGATTCCTAGTCAAGAGGACCGGCTGCAGGCTCTGCGTCAAGACATCCCCGGCCCGTGATGGTCTAGGAGTCGACCGAGGCTAACGCCTAAAGCAAGCCGAGGAGGGTAAGCAAAACGGCCATCGTAATCCCGGGGAGCCCTATGAGCGAGCCGTTCCGAGAGGGTGAGGACGTTCTCCTCTACTTAGACGCCAAGAGGAAGTACCTCACATCGATCCAGGCGGGGAGACAGCTTCACACCCATAGGGGATTCATTCAGCTCTCGGAGATCGTTGGGAAGAGGCCGGGCGAAAGCGTGCTCAGCAGTATGAGGGAGACCTTCGTCGTCTTCAGGCCGAACATCCGTGACTACCTGATGAAGCTTCCAAGGATGACCCAAGTAATGTATCCGAAGGACATCGGCTTGATACTCGTATACGCCAATATACAGCCCGGCTCGAGGGTCGTCGAGGCCGGCGTCGGCTCGGGGATGCTCACGGCTGTACTCGCCTCCCACGTGAAACCGACTGGACGAGTCTACGGCTACGAGATAAACGAGGCCTTCCTCTCCAACGCGTCCCGAAACCTCGCCAGGTTAGGCCTCGACCCGTACGTGGAGCTGAAGAACACCGATGTACTGGAGGGGGTTAAAGAAGAGGACGTGGACGCGGTCGTCCTCGACCTGGCTACGCCCTGGCTGGTCGTGCCCTATGCATCTGCCGCCTTGAAGGGCGGAGGCACCCTTGCGAGCTTCAGCCCTACCATCAACCAAGTGGAGAAGACCGTTCAAGCACTGACCGAGACGGGCTTCGTGGAAGTAGAGACAGTAGAGCTAATCCTGAGGAACTTCAAGGTGAAGACTGGCGAGACCCGACCGGTGACGTTGATGATCGGGCATACAGGCTACCTCGTCTTCGCTCGGAAAACCTTCCTCCGGGAGCACGACAAGGGCCGAGAGGACCGCTCCACCTCACAAGGGACTGTAGGTGGGGAGAGGCCACAAGGTGACCTCAGCCGATACTGACACTCCCTTAGGGACTTCAAGAACCTGATGACCGAAATCACGATCGACAACCCCAACCCTCCCAGACCGATAGGTATACCGCTGGATTACAAGCTGAAGCTGGTAAAGAGGCTGAGACTCGGCGTAGGCATGAGGGGCTTCCTCATCGATATAGGCGCATAGAATATCGTAGCAGAGAAGTCTGCCTCCTCTGTTCTATCCCGTGACACTGCCGGCATTCCTGTGGTAGGCTTCTGCGGGGTTAAGTGAGTACTTTATGCCCTGGTGGGGCCTCTCGCGGCTC
>JAWCPE010000046.1:0-12357 GCA_038870415.1 Bathyarchaeia archaeon | reverse complement strand
TTGATGTAGCTGTTCTTCGGAATAGGAGCGTCGAGCATCCATCGGGCTTCTTCTAGGGGTACGCCGGGCGGCGACCATACACCATACTCGGCCCAGGGCATATTCGGCATCGCGTAGGTCAGGTGTAGCCCGTACTGGCTGCCGCCTCCCCCGTGGAGGCAGACCATCAGCCCCGCGGCATCAGCCATATGGGCGACCTTCACGCAGGCAGTTATCCCACCGACCCAGTGGAGGTCCGGTTGAAGGATGTCTAAGCATCTCCGCTCGATCGCTTCGCGGAAACGCCAGGGCGAGAACCAGTGCTCGACGCCTGCAAGCGAGACCCAGTTGACGGCTCTCCGAACGGCGCAGTAGCCGTCCATGTCCTCTGGGATAAGGAACTCCTCTATCCACCTTAGCTTGTACGGCTTGAGGGCCCGAGCTAAGCGTACGGTGTAGTCGACGTCGAACGCCATGTAGCAGTCGAGCATGATGTCTACGTCCGGCCCTGCGAGCTCTCGGGTCTTCGCTATGAGCTTCTCGTTCTCCCGTAGGCCCCATAGGCCGTCGGCCGGCCCGTAGGGGCAGGCGAGCTTCACCGCCTTGAAGCCCAGCTCCAGCTGCCAGTCTGTGTCGTTGCCCGTGGCGTAGCAGAAGATCTCGTCCCGGGCCGGTCCACCGAGCAGCTCGTAGACCGGTTGGCCCCTCAGCTTGCCAGCTAGGTCCCAGAGGGCTATGTCGACGCCGCTGATGGCGCACATGGCGAGGCCCTCCGACCCATAGGGCTTCGAAAGCCTGAACATCATGTCCCAGAGCTTCTCTATGGCGAAGCAGTCCTCGCCTTGAAGCATCGGCGCGAAGTGGTCGTCTACAACTGCGGCGACAGGCCTACCGTAGCTGGCAGGGCCCAAGCCCCAGGTGCCGTCTTCCGCCGTGACCTTAACCCAGAGGCCGCCCCACCTGGGCATCCAGCTGCTCCTGTATCGCTTGTACCTCGGATACTTGGACATGGGATTCGCCACCTCCGCGTCCTCCGCCCATGAGGGGCGCCTCGGCTGCGTCCGCGGCCTCTCCCTAGGAGGCAGCTCCAGCCTCACCGCTTTGATCTCCTTAATCCTCAACTGCGATTCCTCCTCGGCTCCCCGGATGAGGCCTCGGAGCCTATAAGCCTATGCGTTGAACCGGCACGGTACACCATCCTTAGCGGTCTGACAGCGGCTCCGCGGCTCTGAATGCTAACGCTGCGAAGCTGTCAGACGGATGGCTCCCGGGCAGCTCTTATCCTAAGCCTGCGGAGGAGCCTCTCAACGCCTAGGGTGGCGAGGCCCGCGCCGACGGCGGCTACGGCGACTGTTATCCAGTACCAGGGGATGGAGGTTTGAACCGAGACTGGCACCGGGGTGGAGGCGAAGCGGCCCTCTTGGCAGATGGCTGTGATGGTTACGTTGTAGTCTCCAGGCGTAGCTGTGGCGGGGGCCGACAGGCGTACTAGGAACGGATACTCCTCGTTCGGAGCTAGGGAGAGAACATTCATGGGGATTATCGTGACGGTCAACCATGAGGGGCCGTCAACGTCTAGGCTGAGGCCTGTGACGGGCGAGAGCCCCCTATTCATCACCTTCACGGTGAGGTCTCCTTTCTCCCCAGTGTAGACCGTTGGGTTAAGCGGCTCAAGCCCCATCTCAAGCCTGTAGGAGCCGAGTATCTCCGCTCTGAACTCTAGGGAGTAGTCGTACAGCCCGTCCGCCGTGGCAGCGTAGACGATAAGCCTATAATGGCCGAGCCGTACCAGGTACGGCGGCTGAGCCCTGAAGACGAGCCAGCGGCTCTCCCCGGCGCCGAGAAGGAGCCTATCCACGGTTCGGCCGTCCTCGGAGAAGGAGCCGCGCCAGTCAAGGAGCTCCGTGGTCTTATTCATCGAGAGGAAGACCTGCGTCGGCTCCGCGCCGAGGTTCCTAACCCTGACCGGGTAGGAGAGAACCTCGCCCGTCGCGACCGTAAGCGACGATAGCGGGCTGGAGAGCTCTATTCCACCCGAGACCTCTTCCACCGTGGCGGCCAGGTCGTAGACGGCGCCTGCGTACTCGCCCTTCGCTTCCACCTGGAACCTGTAGGTGCCCGCGCCCGCCTTCTCGGGCAGGACCACGGTCACCTTGAGGTCCTTCCCAGACCCGGCTTGAATCTCGACAGCCTTCACCTCGACGCTCCCAGAGTAGAAGTGGCCCTCGAAATCCGACGGGAGGCCTCTCAACCCTAGAAGGAAACGGTCAGGTCTCAAGCCCTGGTTCTGAACACGAACGCTATAGTTGACGGTGCCCCCCGGCTTCGCTACCTGCCACGGGTCCGTCGAGCTGATCGAGACTGGCAACGCGACCGTCAAGGTGGCTTCAGCCCGGCTCGGTCCGAAGATCACGGAGGCGCCCTCTGGAGAGGGGCCGCCGTCAAACCGCGCCGTGACCAGGTGGGCCCCGTCCAGGCTGGGCATGTAGGTGTCCTCCCAGTAGCCTTGCACGCCCGTGGTGAAGTTACGGATCTCCGACCTGATCGTGGGGTCGACGACCTCCAAGGTGATCCGGGCCCCGGCTATGCCGGCTCCCGTATCGAGCCTGACGAGCCGTCCGGAGATGCGTCTCACGACGCCCGCCGGGCCGGTCGCCGGGTCTACCTTAACGGATAGCTCGGTGCTCGCGGTTAGAACCCTGAGGATGGCGAGGTCGAAGCTTCCCTCAGCCGTCTTCGCGGAACCATACGAGTCCACGTACGAGACGGCGACGGTGAACCTGTACGTTGAGCCTGCCGCAGACTCAGGGACGTAGACGACCGGATTGAGCGCTACTGAGCGGCCTGCATCGAGCGAACCTAGCGACCACTGGCTTCTTCCCTCTAGGAGCGTGAGGGGCGGCGGAAGCGTCAAGGAGGCCTGAACACGGTCAGCCCTCCCAGAGCCTTGATTCTGAAGGCTTAAGCCGAGCGTAACGTTGCCTGGGGAAGCGAAGAGGAGGGAGGACGCAACGCGGAGCAGAGGCTTCCCGAAGAGAGGGATACGCGCATCTACGGCTAAGCTCGTCTTCTCGCCGGTGATAGCCCAGTAGTAGACGGACATCGGCGCACCGTGTAGGCCGAGGCTTGCTCCGTCCGCGATGTTCAGGTTGAACCGTACGGTCCCCCGGGAACCGACGCGGATCACCACGGGGCCGCTCGCGTAGGCGAGGGCCTCTCCTAACGTGTTTGTAAACGGCGTCCCGTTCAGGTGGAGGACAGCCTCGATCACGGTGATATCTCGCGTCCCGTTGTTCTGCAGCTCAACGTTCAGGAGCTGGTTCCTGTCGCCTGGCCCGGCCTCCACGGGGCTGGATTGGTTTGAGCCCCAGTAGACAGAGACGACGACTACGGAGAAGACGCCCGACTCCACAGTGGTCGTCTGGGCCTCCGCGTTCCCGAGAACGCTGACGAGGATGAGCGCTACGAGAAGAGAGAGGACGCCTGCCCGCTTATGACGCAATCGGTTCCTCACCCACGTGTAGATGATAGTTCCATCTCCTTCCATGATTCGCTTAAAGACCTTACGCTCATCGGCCTAGCTCGGCGCCCTTAAGCCCGACCTGCGCGATCTCTATCGGCAAGACATGGAAGGGGTCGAGTCGTTGCTCCTCGGGGCTTCTAGGGTCTGTGACGAAGCAGATCATCTTTCCATGCTTCAACGCAGACAACGTGAGGGCAACCCCGACGGCGGTCGCGCCTCCTGTGACGCAGACCACGTTCGCCTCCGAGACCGCCTCTTCCGCCTTGCTCAGGCAGGCCTCTACGTCGTGCTCGTCCACGTGGAGGGGCACGATCTTCGGAACCCTCGTCCCTTCGTGCAGCCACCTCTCCCTGAGAACCCCCAGGCGGCCCTCTACATCTGTCCTCGTGGAGAACGCGTAGAGGACCGTCGGGTGGTACGCGTCCACCAACGTGTAGACCTGGCTTAGGGAGTCTATGGGCGTAGCCACCTTGAAAGCCATCACGTTCCACTCGAACATAAGGTTCCTGAGGAAGGAGCCGGTCTCCCTGACGAGGCCGTAGTCGAAGCCGTCTGAATGAGAGTAAAGCGTGGCCTTATAGTAGCCCTCCTCCGCGGGCGCGATGACCAACTCGTTCCGCGAGACCCTTCCACTGTTTATGTCATGGTAGCCGAACCGTATCCGCTGCGTCGCCTGGATATCCGCGGGCGCGATCGCCTGCTCGCTCGTCCTGAAGACGCGGTTAGAGGTGCCGCTGCTCTCCTTCGCGATGGCTCTCTCAAGGAAGCTCAGGAAAAGGTTCAGCTCCCTAGCCCTCACCTTAACCGGTAAGTCGATCACCCAGGGTGTCGACTCGTCCCGCCGCTCCTCGATCTTCCACCTGCGGAGAAGCGAAGGCGTCACTATCGTGGACGCCCTGAGGGCGGGGATCACCGTGCCTAGGACCGTGGCTAAGATGGAGACGATGAGCGCCGCGAGGCCCCACTCGACGGAGGCCTTCTCACGGACTAGAAGACCCCCGATGGCGATCCCGAGGGCCCTGTAGCTGCAGATGCCGGCGAGGTAGCCTAGGCCTCCTCCTATGAAACCTATGATCGCCGCCTCGGAGAGGAAGATGGCGGATATGTGGCTGGGATTCAACCCGACCGAGGAGAAGACGGCCAGCTCGTTCCGGCGCTCATGGACGGCGCCGAACATCATATTCCCCACCATCAGGGCGATGAGCGCCACGATGAAGAGCGTCTGACCCATCCCCTTCTCTTCGAAGTACGGCCCCAACGCTTGGCGCCGGATCTGGCCGTCCACGCTCAGATATGTGACGTACTCGTAGGTTAGGACCACCTCTTCCGCGAGGCTTTGAAGCTTCTCACGGTTCTCCGCTAGAATGTTGACGCGTGAGACCCCGACCCCAGGCATGGTCAAGGCGGTCTCATATATCGTTATGACAACCTCGTCTCCCTTGCAGGCGGAGGGTACGGGTCCCGCGTCTGTCGGGACTAAAATGTACGGGATGATGAGGGCGCCGCTTACGTCACGGAGAGACTCTAAAGCTTTCTCGTCGAAGAGGCCTACGATGGTCAGCCTCCTGCCTAAGACGTAGATGTCGTCGCCGACGCCGAGCGCCAACTTCTTCGCGAGAGAGGCGCCTATCATCGCGTCGTTAGGCTCCTCGTCTCGAAGGTACGTCCCCTCGACTACGATCCTGTCGAGACCGGTGATATTCGCCTCGACGCTCGGCATGACGCCTAGTATGCCTGTTACGTAGTAGGATTGTCCAAGCCGCCTCAGGTAATCTAACGGCTGGTCAAGCCGCGGTATGCTCTCCGCCTTAGCCGCGAACCGTGTGACGCCGGGCTCCTTCTCAAGCCACTGTAAGAGCCCTGGCTCCAGCGGCGTGAAGGTCTCCTCGAAGGAGGGGCCAGGGTTCTTCACCATAAGCGCGTCCACCCTCACCCTTGCTTCGCCCAGGCCGAAAGAGACAAGCCCCCTCCCGGACGAGAAGGAGGTCAGCGTGATGAAGGTGAACATCGCCGTCGCGACTATCACGATGCTGAGGGTCGTCCTGAGCCTCCGACGACGCATATACCCATAGGCGGCTGAGAAGGAGACGATGAGGGCCCGTCCGAGGGTTACAACCTCATCCTTCACCTTCGCACGGTCGATAGAACGAGGAACCCTCGCGAGCAGGAAGGTGAAGATGAGGGAGAAGACCGCCGTGCCGATGAACTGGGTCGGCGCCACTAGGCGGCATCCTGGGAAGGCTACGTAGAAGACGGCCATAAGGAGACCGTATAGGGCCGTTAGGTAGATGGGTTTAAGCTGAATCGATACCCTATGCTTCTCACGGACGGTCAGCTTGAGGACAGGCCTCCCCTCAGATAGGAGGTTTATCATCATCGCCGCGGTTAGGGCGAAGAAGAAGGTCAGGGTCGTCGCGGAGTTGGAGGCGTCCACTGAGAGGCTTGCCATCCTGTTCCAAGTCTCCGCGGCTAGGAGGTAGGAGCGCCTCAGCTCGCCGTAGGCCTCGTCGTAAAGCTGCTGCCTCATCGCGGCTACAGCCTCGTTCAGAAGGCTGATCGACTTCTGAAGGTCCTCATGCTCCATCGACACGAGTAGGCCTAGGTCCTCCATGTAAGTGAGCTGGGTCATCGCCGCGTTCGTGACCGCTTCCACCCGCTTCAGGTTAAGCTCGACGAAGTGACGTTCCACATCGAGTTCAACTAGGCGTCCCTGGCTAAGCTCGAGGGCGTCCTTCTCGCCTCCTAGGGAGAGCTTCCGCGTCTCTGAGGTTTGAAGCGCAGGTGGCACAACCATGGGACCCGCGCCTCTGCGCAGCGCGAGCTGTCCCCTTACAGTAGCGGTCATTTCCAGCCAGACCGGTGTGTTCGCGGGCACCACGATGTGGGTCGCGTTCAACCCGATGACTCGGAGGGCGTCGCCGCCGTAGCTTCCTATCAGAGGCGCTTCGATAGGCGCGTCTGGGCTGATTACGGTGAACTGCCTATCCGTAGCTGGTTGAGCGCTCTCGACGAATCGGATATCTCCCTTGATGATGATGGATGCTCCCGGCCTCAGGTGGAAGGAGAAGGAGTAGCTTCCCCCCTTCTGGATGAAGAGAGACATCTGAGCTGGCACGTAGTCTACGCCAGGCGTCTCAGGGAGGTCCTTCAAGACGAAGAGCGTGCACCAACCCTCCTGGGGCACGAGGACGGCGTAGTACCCTGAAGCGTCCGTCTTCACGTTGACGGTGGCCGAAGTACGCCCACTGCCGTAGGCAACGACAAGAAGAGCGTCAGGCAACGCCTCCCCTGAATCAGCATCGTACACGTAGCCCGTCACGTTCGGAGACGAGGACCCGCCCCGCGCGGAAAGAGCGGATGTAAACAAGGCCGCAGAGAGAAACGCTAGGAGCAAGACGCCAGCTCGGGAGTACGGCCTTGGACCGCTTGACGCACGGGCATACATGCTTGACAGCTCGTAAGCTGCGGCTTGAGACCTTATAAGGTTATTTCAAGATCTACGGAGTCGGTCTCGGCCCGAGAGACAGCTCGGAAATCATGCGTCGACAGTAAGTGAGGGCACTGAGCTCATGCTTGTCAGGCAGGGCTTTCTACCGGTTACAGGTTACACACTCAGCCTCTGGCAGTTGGATGGTCCAAGCGGCTTCGAAGCCAAGCTTTTCAGGCTTCAACCCTTACTGGGATATGGCGGCGAAGGACGGCTTCCAGGTCTACTCTATAGAGGAGGCCGCTCAGAGGGGTGACGTGGTCCTCCTCCTGTTTCCAGATGAGGTGCAGAGGCATGTTTACGAGGTGAGCGTTGAGAAGACGCTCGCCCCTGGAAAGGCGCTCGTCTTCGCGCATGGCTATAACATCCACTACGGTTTCATCCGTCCACCTGCCTTCGTCGACGTGTTGATGCTTGCTCCCCGCATGATCGGCGAAGCTGTCAGGGGCTCTACATTCGCGGAAGCGGAGCCGCCGCCTTCATGGCCGTCCATCAAGATGCCTCGAGGAAGGCGGAAAGCCTCGTGACGGCCCTGGCGAAAGCCGTAGGCGCCACGAGGGTCGGAGCCCTAGAGGTCAGCTTCGCCGAGGAGACCGAGATAGACCACTCCATGGAGCGGGCGACGTGGGCGGCCATCACGCGCATCCTCACGCTCCCCTTCGAGGCGCTCGTCGAGGCGGGATACCCACCGGAGATAGTCGCCCTAGAGCTCTACGGCTCCGGGGAGGCCGCCGAGATCTTCGAGCAGATGGCTAAGACAGGGTTCTTCAAACAGATGGCCTACCACTCTAGGACAAGCCAGTATGGAGCCCTGACCCGAGGCTAAAGAATCGTACAGACATGGTTAAGGATACCATGCGAGAGACCATAGAGGAGATCAAGACAGGGCTCTTTGCTGGGGAGAGTGGGAGAAGGAGCAGCAGCTAGGATACCCGGTCTTCAGCAAACTCAGAGAGGGGACCCTCAGCCGTCCCATAAACTAGGCAGAGACCGCTATGAAGACACTCCTCCGCCCATCACCTTAGAAGCGACGAGCCTAGCTCGGTGGAAGCCTAAGCTGGCGAGCTGGAGGAGCGCCTCCAACGAAGCCGAGGATTCTCGGCGTCACCTCTTCCTAGACCTTCTCATGAAGACCACTGCGACGACCGCTATGACGGCGACGGCGCCGCCGACGGCCCCGTAGAGCATCACATCCATCCCGCCTGAGGGCTTAGGCGGCGGGTAGGTCAGCTCGGCGCCATCCGCGGTGAGCAGGTATGTTCCCCACGAGTCGAGCGCGACGGGGTTGAGCGGCACCGGGTCCCCGCTGGTAGGATACGTCGTGGAGGGCTGGCTGATGATCTCCACGATGAGCGTCGAGTTAGAGTTGACCGTTATAAGCCCCGTAGGCAGCTCCGCGTACCTGCCCTGGGGTATCGTGAGCGTCACAGCGCCTATAGAGACGCGGGCGGTAGCCCTCGGGCTGAACGCGACCGCCTTCGAGATAACGTACAGCGTGGTCGGCGTATTAGCCCGGACGCCCACAACGGTCACATCCGGGAACATATTCGTCGGCGTAGGGTTCATGGAGTAGGTCGTGCCCGATAGGACCACGACGTCGTTTGTGCTCTTGACCATCACGGGCTTGTTCATGAAGTCGGCCTCCTGCGAGGTGAGGAACCATACTCCGTGGGGGCTTAGGTCCTTCTCGGTCATCGTCTGGTCGTTGGTTGTATCTACAACCTTCACGTGGCTCGCCTTCTCTTGGTTGACGATTATCATCGCGACCCGCTCCACGGTCGTGTGAGGGCCTGCGTCTTGATATACGAAGAAATAGGTGCCCCTGAAGCCTCCTAATGGGGCGGGAACGGCCTTAACCGTCCACTGAGACCATGTTGCGACCATGATTCTACCAGTCGAGACGACTCTGTAGACGGCCCCGGAAAGGAACGCTACGGTCCGCGAGGTGTTAGCCTTCATCTCCCTCTCCCAGTAGACGGCGCTCTTATTATCGTAGACTGTCACCTTCGCGTCCTCTAAAGCGAAGATCGTGCCGCCGGGGGCCGGCCTCTCTCCGCGCCCTCTATTGTAGATGGCCATGAAGATGAATTCTTGGCCCACGTAGCCTCCGTCCGTGCTAGGATAGAAGAGGTCGAACCCATAGCCGAAGTTCCAGCCGCCCCCGACCATGACTGCTACGGGCTTATCTGCGACGACCTTGAAGTACGTCTTAGACGGTATCGTTGTGTTGTAGACGTTGTCAGCTCGGGCGGTCTTATTCACGACGCCCATACGGTTGACTTGGAAGCTCTCTCGGAGAACCGGCTCAGGCCTCGTGATATCCCACACCTGGACGTTTGTGGAGTCGTTATAGCCTATCACGAAGAGGTAGCAGGTCCCATTATCTACCTGGCCGTAGTCCTTGATGAAGTAACCGGTGCTCTGGTTGATAACCCATCCATACCGGAAGTTAGGCCCGGCACCAGGGTCGGCGTCTAGACCGCTGAAGTTGCTCGGCGGCGCATAACCATAATACTCGTATAGGGGCGCCGCGGCCACACGAACGGGTTGTACGATGCTCCAAGGAACACCGCCGGCGAAGGCGGAGAAGATCAGGACACCCATAATGATGCCGCATAATGTCAAGGACCCAAAAGCTGACTTCATGCAGATCAATCTTTAGCCCCTAGCTGAACATAAATGCCTTTCGGTGGTGATGCTGTGTTGTTCTATGCTATGAAACGTGAGACAATCTGCTCTTGAGGTATACGTCTGCTGGCGTGAGATAGCCGAGGCTCATGTGCGCCCTCGCATGTTACGGTACAGGAGAACACGGCCTATCGGTTGGGCTCTGTAGAAACCTCTCGGCGCTGTTCCTCTACGTGCTTAAAAGACGCCTCCCCCGGTCTACCGCCTGATCTCTCTTCGACCGAAACTAGATGAAACTGAAGGGGGGCTTCTACAGAGCCATGGTGGGGCTCTGTAGAAACCCTCTCTACGGCGTCGATTGACATGTTAGACCTCCAGCTATGCTGCGCACCTGTGGTCTCCCATTTTTGACATGCATGAAGCTATGCTGGAAAGGGTTTCTACAGAGCTCATGGTGGGGCTGTGTCCTGAAACTCTGCCTTGCTCCTCTGTCCGGTTGGTTGCCGGTTGGTGGGTATTGGCCCACTCAAGAAGAGCTACCGGACCTTTTAGGACACAGCCTCATGGTGGTAAAAGTATATATCTTGAGCATGCCTACGCCTTACTGGGGAGCTGGGCGAACCCGGCTGAGAGGACGGTTGATCGGCCGTCGACCCTTAGAACCTGATCCAGGTAATGCTGGCGGAGGGAAAAGTTTTGAGAGAGAACTCTGCGAGAAGGAGTGCCCTCGTAATTACGCTTATCGCTCTAACTGTTGTTCTAAGTCCCGTCTACTTCCCCGTGGGTACAACGAAGTGCTACCCTTTCCAGCATATGGTGAACGCCATAGCTGGCATCCTCCTAGGTCCTTGGGTTGCTGCCTTCATGGCGATCGTCACTGGCACTATCCGGAACATGTTAGGCCTTGGGACCGTATATGCCTTCCCAGGAGGAATACCGGGGGGATTGGTGGTCGGCCTCGTGCGGCGATATTTGGTGAAGAAGGATTACGCTGCCTTGACTGAGCCGCTGGGCACAGTAGTCGTAGGCGCGACTCTCAGCGCCTTCATCGTAGCCCCTTTACAGGGACACGCTCTGACCTGGGCCTTCTTCTGGGCCGCTTTCGGCGCTAGCAGCATCCCAGGTTCGGCCTTAGGCTTCCTCATCCTGAGGATCATGAGGAGGAGAGGGCTTGTCGAACGTCTCGTTCAAGGACCTGATCGGTAAGAAGACGCTGATACTCGGGGATGTAGGCGTGGGAAAGACGCAGTTGACCAGACGGCTGTTAGCTGAAGCCGTCGAACAGGGACATAGCCGGGAGATAACGGTCATCGAGATGGCGCCGGAGGCCATGACCGTGAAAGGCCTCACGGTAGGCGGGAGGCTTCTGAACCCTAAGGCCTCCCCGGTAAGGCTTCTCGAAGGCAGAGACATTAAGGCTCCGCGTTTATCCGCGAGAAACGGAAGAGAGGTGCTTGAACTCGCAGAGCGGAACGCGGCGGAGACGAGGAGGCTGCTGGAGGAGTTCCTACGTGAACCCACAAGGGTGTTATTCGTCAACGACCTCTCCATCTACCTGCATCGCGGAGACCTAGAATACCTCTGGAGAGCGCTGCAGAGGGCTGAGACAGTCGTGGCTAACGCCTACAGGGGGGATAAGTTGAAGAACGACCTCGACACGGGTCTCTCCGACCGCGAGAGGCAGCTTGTAGACACCCTGGAAGCCCGCATGGACGTAGTCCTATACCTCTAAGGAGGCAAGCTCACAGGTACCGGGCAAGGAGAGCTACGTGATATGACGCAGTTAGAGTCTGCTAGACGCAGCGTCCTGACAGACGAGATGCGGCTGGTCGCGGAGAGCGAGGGGGTTCCCCCCGAGCGGGTCAGACGCCTAGTCGCAGAGGGACGCGTCGTGATCCCGAAGAACACGGCTAGGAGGGAGACTGTACCGCCGCTAGGCATCGGGGAGGGGCTCCGCGTTAAGGTCAACGCGAACATAGGGACCTCCACGGACATCGCGGACATCGAGAAAGAGGTGGAGAAGGCCAAGGCTGCTCTGCAGACCGGCGCGGACACGGTGATGGACCTGAGCACGGGCGGCGACATAGACGCGGTGCGA
This sequence comes from Bathyarchaeia archaeon, assembly GCA_038870415.1. Taxonomy (GTDB): domain Archaea; phylum Thermoproteota; class CALKCG01; order B24; family JAWCPE01; genus JAWCPE01. The sequence goes on along the minus strand of JAWCPE010000046.1, from coordinate 642 downwards.
ATGACGCTGCTGAGAGAAGCCCCCGTCGTCTTCGGGACGGTCCCCATCTACCAAGCGGCGATTGACGCAAGGCGACGACATGGTGCTATCGTCGAGATGACTGAGGATGACATATTCAACGCCGTCGAGAAGCAGGCGAAAGATGGAGTAGACTTCATGACGGTCCACTGCGGAGTCACCAAGGAGAGCGTCGAGCGCGTCATACGCCAGAGGAGGCTCCTCGGCATCGTCAGCCGAGGCGGCACCTTCCTCACGGCGTGGATCAAGCATAACGAGGCTGAGAACCCTCTCTATAAGAACTTCGACTATCTCTTAGAGGTCGCCAAGGCGTACGATGTGACCTTGAGTCTCGGCGACGGCCTCAGACCGGGGTGTATACATGACGCCACGGATACGGCTCAAGTGCAGGAGCTCATCGTCATCGCTGAGCTCGTCGAACGGGCTAGGGCAGCAGGCGTCCAGTCGATGGTGGAGGGGCCCGGCCACCTGCCCCTAGACCAAGTTGAGGCTAACGTGAAGCTTGAGAAGAGCCTCTGCAAGGGTGCGCCGTTCTACGTACTAGGGCCTCTAGTCACGGATGTGGCTCCTGGCTACGACCACATCGTGGGCGCCATAGGTGGGGCCTTAGCCGCAGTGGCTGGG
>JAWCPE010000045.1:0-12445 GCA_038870415.1 Bathyarchaeia archaeon | reverse complement strand
CCCTCAAGACCGTTCGACGACCCCCCCACAGAGCTGTCAGCCAACTCAACTCTCAGAAGTGGCCTTAAAAGAGTAGGCAAAGCATGAAGCGCCCAGCTCTTTGCGGGAACGCTTAAAAGGCTGGCGGATAAGGTCGGCGTTCGGTCTTGGGTTCCATGTCGTCGGCCCTCAACCTCACGCCTGGACAGGTTGCGAAGAGCCTGCGAGGAGGCGAGTTGACCGTCGCAGTGATAGGTTGCGGCGTGATGGGGCTTCCGAATGCTTGCCTCATCGCGAACGCGGGCGCGAACGTGATCGGCGTAGACGCGAGCCCCGCCGTGGCCGAAGCCATAAGGCATGGAAGAACCGGGCTGCCGGAGCCTGGACTCGACGCCCTGCTGAGGAGGGAGGTAAGGGCGAAGCGCCTCGCGGCGTCAACAGACCCCACGGAGGCCTCTCGACAGGCAGACATAATCAACATCGCGGTTCCCACAGTCATCGATGCGAATAAACGCCCGGATTACTCTTGGCTGCGCAAAGCCTCGGAGCAGGTCGGGAAGGGGATAAGGCCTGGGGTGCTCGTCGTGTCGAGCAGTACGGTCGCGCCAGGGATCACCGAAGAGGTTGTGGGAAAGACGGTTGAGAAGCTCTCAGGTATGCGTTTCGGTCGAGAGCTAGGCTTAGCCTTCTCGCCCTTCCGCGCCTCAGCGGGCAGCATCCTACGGGATATGGTCACCTACCCTCGCGTGGTCGGCGCGGTGGATGAGCGAAGCCTCGGGTTAGCCTCCGCCTTCCTAGAGAGCTTCACGAAGGGCGGCGTCGTCAAGGTCAGGGATATCAAGACGGCTGAGCTCTCCAAGCTCCTTGAGAACACCTACAGGTTTGTGAACGTCGTCCTCTCAGGCGAACTCGCGGTGCTTGCCGAAAGGCTTGGGATCGACTACGACGAGGCGCAGCGGGCTGCGACAAGCCAGCCTTACTGCCACCTGCTGCTCCCAGGCATTGGGGCAGGTGGACACATTCCGAAAGACCAGTATCTTCTCACGAGCGTGGCTGACGAGTATTCGACGAAGCTCCGGTTGGCCAGGCAGGCCTCGGTGGCGAACGACGAGCTGGTGGCGCATAACATCAGGCTTATCGTCGAGGCGGCGAGCGCCACGGGAAGAGCGGTAAGGCGGAGCCGCATCGCCTTCCTCGGGATCTCCTTCAAACCGAACGTCAAAGAACTGCGGGGTTCCCGATGCGTGGACGTGGTTAAGGCCCTTCGGAAGAAGGGCGCGGAGGTGGTTGTCTACGACCCCTACTTCGAGGCTGACGAGCTGCGGAAAGCCGGGCTTGACGCGGCGAACAAGCTGGAGAGGGCTATCGAGGGGGCGAATTGCGTAGTCGTCGGCGTAGCCCACGAGGAGTACAAAAGCCTCACGTTGAGGTTCATCGCCAGCCACTGCCGGAAGCCCGCGGCTATCGTTGACTTCGGGCATATCTTCAACCCGGCGGAGGTGGAGAGGGAAGGCTTCATCTACCGCGCCGCCGGAAGAGGCGTCTGGACAAAGTAGGGGAAGAAGGGCGCTTGGACAGACTGAGGATGGGACTACTCGGTTGCGGCTTCTGGGGAAGGAACCACGCGAGAGTCTACTCGGAGCTGGCCAGCGCGGAGCTCGTGGCCGTCTGCGACATAGACTCGTCGAAGGCCCGACTCGTCGGAGAGAAGTACGGCTCCGAGTGGATGACGGACCCCGAGAAGCTTCTCGCGAGGCCGGATATTGACGCTGTCAGCATCTGCACGCCGACAACGACGCATGGAGCCGTCGCGGTCGAGGCGGCGCGGCGGGGAAAGCACACCTTAGTTGAGAAGCCTATCTGCGCAACCATCGAAGAAGCGAGGGCCCTTCTGGACGAGGCGAAGAGGTCTGGCGCAAGGTTGATGCCCGGCCATATTGAGCGTTTCAACCCCGCGGTTGGCTACGTGAAGGCGATGATTGAGCGTGGAGAGATAGGGCGCGTCATCCTCCTCTCTGCGAAGCGGGTCACACGTTGGCCTGAGAGGATAGGAGACGTGGGCGTCGTGAAGGATTCCGCCATCCACGACTTGGACATAATGCGTTTCATGCTCGGCGACGAGGTGGAGACCGTCTACGCGAAGACCGGCAGCCTAGGGCATAGGTTCGAAGACTACGCGGAGATACTACTACACTTTACACGCGGCCAGACAGGCTTCGTGGACGCGAACTGGCTGACGCCGAGAAAGACACGGACGCTGACCGTGACTGGCACCGACGCCACCGTCTCGCTCGACTATATAACTCAGGAGGTCACCTGGGAGAACTCGGAGAAGCTCGTAAAGCCGAGCCTGAGGTACGAGGAACCCCTCGCCTTGGAGCTACGCCACTTCGTCGACTCCGTCCTTCAAGGCAAGGAGCCTATGGTCACCGGTCTCGACGGCCTCAAAGCCCTAGAGCTCTGCGAAGCCGCGCTCCAGTCAGGCCGAACGGGGGAGATAGTACGTCTCAAGGCCTAAACCATCATCTGAAGCGTTTAAATCGCCATCTCCCCTATACCGCTAAGGCACTGGCGAGGCATCTTCCTTGAAGCGACGCCTGATGGAGATTCTGGCCTGCCCCATCGATAAGTACCATCCTCTTGAACTCACCGTCTTCCAGGAGAACGAGGAGATAGTCGAGGGCCTCATCGTCTGCCCAAAATGTAACAGGTTCTACCCGATCAAGGAAGAGATACCGGAGATGCTCCCTGACGAGCTTCGGGAGGCGAGAGATGACCTCTCGTTTCTCAAAAAGTGGCGGAGCCGAATACCTGAGAAGATCCTTAAGGAGGGGCTGCCCTTCAACCTAGCATCCGAAAAGTAGCCTCTCGACTCATCCTGACATCCGTAAATGCTATCAGTCGCCATAGGCCAGTTTCATTCGTAGCCCGGTGGTGCAGCGGCCAAAGCTGGACGGCTTAGCATAGAGGCCCTTGGTCCGTTGTGGAGGAGAGCCTCCGACGGGAGTTCGAATCTCCCCCGGGCTACTCCTCATATGGTGCCTGGCTCGACGCTGAGGTCTCCGGGAAGCCGTCGGGGTGAGAAGCCGGACAATTGTCTAGGCAGATGACCTATCTCTGAACCTAAGTTCACTTGTTGGCTTCTCGGCTGTCCATAAGACTGGCACGGACGGAAAGCTTTATTACTCGTATGAAGCCACGCAGTTAGCCTTAATCGCGTAGCGTAGGCCGTGAGGTTACGGGAGTAAGATGAAGGAGGGAAAAGTCTCTTTCACTGTTGAGGAGGGTAGGCGAAGAGAGTATATCGAAGCCCTGAAGAAGCTGAGTTCCCCGACGTTCAACATGGCGCGGTGGGAAGACCTGAGAAGGTTCACGTACAGGGCCACCCCGCTGGACGTGGAGGTGGTGATCGACGACACCACCTTGCGGGAGGGGCTTCAGATGGCCGGTCTCCAGAGCCCCTCGCCCTCCGATATGTGCCAGATAGCTCTCTTGCTCCGCGAGATCGGCGTGGAACGTGAAGAGGTGATAACCTACACAAAGAGCGACCAGGAGGGGATCAGGCTCATCAGGGATAGGGGGCTGGGCGAGATGCTCGCCGCCTGGTGCAGGGCTGCGAACGAGGATGTGGACATCGCCCTCAAGCTTGACTTCAAGAGCGTCGGGATAAGCCACCCCGTCTCGTACATTCACTTTGAGAAGTGGCCTGACAGAACCCTGGAGCAGCTTGCAGACCGCGTCGTCTCCACCGTGGAGTACGCGGTAGACCACGGCCTCGAGGTCTTCGTCCACGGCGAGGACAGCACGAGGGCCGACTGGGCCTTCGAGAAGAAGCTCATCAACCTCGTAGCGGAGGCGGGAGCCAAGGTCTACAGGGTCTGCGACACCGTGGGATGCGGTTCATCAGATGCAGAGGCGCCTTTACCCTACGGGATACCGGCGAAGATCAGGCGGATCTGGAAGGAGACGAAGATCCCATACGCGGAGATACACGCCCACGACGACCTGGGCAACGCGGTGGAGAACACGATGGCCGCGATAAGGGCTGCCTCAGGGCTTTACGACAAGTTCTACGCGAGCACCACCTTCCTCGGTATAGGCGACAGGGCGGGCAACGCGGAGACGGAGAAGATCATGATCAACTGCTACATGCATCACAACGTGACGAAGTGGAACCTGAAGCCCCTGAGGAAGACGGCGAACTTCCTAGCGTCCAGCCTGAACTATCACCTGCCCACCAACAAGGCGCTCGTCGGGGACGCGGCCTTCGCTCATGAGTCCGGCATCCACACGCATGGGATAAGCATCCTCCCCCTCACATACGAGGTGGTGCCGCCTGAGCTTGTCGGCCATGAACGTGCCATAATCATAGGCAAGAGGTCGGGTCGGCATGGCATACAGATGAAGGTGGAGGAGCTCATAGGAGCGAAGCTCAGCGAGAAGGACGAGAGGCTCGCGAAGCTGAACGAGATCATCAGGGACGAGTACCTTAACGGCGACCGCGACTACCCCGTTAAGGAGGAGGAGTTCAAGGAGCTCATCCGCCGCGCAGGCTTCAAGCTTCAAGAGAACCAACACTAGCCCTAGACGAGAAGAAGATAAGCGCCGCGCAGCCTAGGAGCCGGACAGGCCGGGCTCAGCCTCTGAGCCCCTGTAGCTTCTCCCTAACGAGCTTGTTTGCAAGCTGGGGGTCAGCCCTTCCCCTCGTCGCCTTCATGACTTGGCCGACGAGGAAGTGGACCGCCTTCTCGTCAGCGATCGCGTCGCGGACAGCCTCAGGGTTCTCCCCGAGGACTCCGTCAACCACCTGCTCCAGCTCGTCCGCGGCGTCGATGCGGACTAGGCCCTCCCGCTCAACGATCCGGCTGGGTGTATCGCCTGTCTTCACCATCTCCTCAAGGACCTTCTTCGCTATCTTGCCGCTGATCGTGCCCTTCTCTATGAGGCTCAGCATCTCCGCGAGATGCTGCGGCGTCAGCTTCAACTCGTTCACTTCAAGCTCCATCCTGTTCAGCCATGCCAGCAGGTCTCCTGCAACCCAGTTCCCAACCTCCACAGGGTCGGGGTGGAGCTTCATACAGGCCTCGAAGAAGTCGGCGAGGCTCTTGCTGCTCGTCAACGCCTCAGCTATCTCAGCGGACAGCCCCAGGTCCTTGACGTACCGCCTCTTCCTCTCCTCGGGGAGAGGAGGCATCCTAGACTTTACACTTTGAACGAACTCGTCGCTCAGAACGATGGGGAGGAGGTCCGGTTCAGGGAAGTACCTGTAGTCCCTCTCTTCCTCCTTTACGCGAAGAGAGACCGTGATCCTTCTGGTATCATCCCAATGCCTCGTCTCCTGCGTTACGGCGATCCCTTTCCCGAGGAGGCTTCTCTGACGCGTGATCTCGAACGAGAGGGCTCTCTCCGCGTCTTTGAAGGACGAGATGTTCTTTATCTCGACCCGCTTCCCTCCCCTGAGGGAGATGTTCGCGTCGCACCTCATCGCGCCGCCGAGGCTTCCGTCGGAGACGCCTAGGTGCTCTAGGATCGACCTGAGCTTCTGAAGGAAGACCCTTGCCTCCCTAGGGGAGTTCATGTCAGGCTCGGTCACGATCTCGATGAGTGCTACGCCGGCGCGGTTGTAGTCTACCAGCGTCACAGGCGAGGAGTCGATCGTGCCCTCGTAGGAGAGTTTCCCAGGGTCCTCCTCAAGCTGGATTCTCCTGATGCGGACCTCCTTAGAGTCACTCAGTGGGATACGCCCCCCGACGGCGAGTGGGGTCCCGCCTGCGCCCTCGTACTGGCTGATCTGGAAGTTCTTCGGCATATCCGGGTAGAAGTAGTTCTTCCTCGAGAAGATGCTTCTCCTCGAGAGCGTACACCCCAGAGCGAGCGCTATCATGACGGCGTCCTCGACGGCAGCCTCGTTCAGCACGGGCAGAGCGCCCGGCTCCCCCGCGCAGACGGGGCAGAGGACCGTGTTAGGTTTCTTCCCCCTGTAGTCCGATGGGCAACTGCAGAAGAGCTTCGTCTTCAGATTCGTGAGTTGACAGTGGATCTCCAAGCCGATCTTAAGCCCAAGAGCCTCTAAGCCGCTCATGCAGAGGCACCTCACAGCGGTGGCGTCAGTTTCAAGCGTAGCTCCTGCTCCAAAGCGTGGCCTGCTCTGAGCAGCACCGCTTCCTCGAAGGGTCGCCCTATCATCTGAAGCCCCACTGGGAGGCCTTGGACGAAGCCGCAGGGCACCGACAGCGCCGGGAGACCCGTCAGGTTAGCCGGGACCGTCTCGATGTCGGACATGTACATCTTGAGCGGGTCGTCCAGCTTCTCCCCCAGCTTGAAGGGCGGCGTAGGCATAGAGGGGCCTGCGAGCACATCGAAACGCCTAAGCGCCTCCTGGAAATCCCTCCTGAGAAGAGTCCGTATCTGCTGAGCCTTAAGGTAATACTTGTCGTAGTACCCGGCGGAGAGAGCGTAGGTGCCGAGGATTATCCGTCTCTTCACCTCCTGGCCGAACCCCTCCCTCCGGTTCTTCTCGAAGACAGCGTTCCAGCCGAGGCCTCGGTCCTTCACTCTAAGCCCGTACCTCATCCCGTCATACCTGGCCAGGTTTGAGCTAGCCTCAGACATCGCGATGACGTAGTAGGCTGCAAGGGCGTACTCGAGGGTTCTCAACGAGACCTCTTCGCAGCTCGCCCCCAGCGTCGTCAAGGCGTCTAACGCGTCCCAGACCGTCTTCTTCACGTCCTCATCTACTCCTGCGCCCATGAACTCCTTCGGCACGCCGATCCGCAGCCCCTCTACGCTGAGCCTCAACTGGCCTAGGTAGTCCACTGCCGCCCGTTTCACAGACGTGTTATCCCGCGCGTCATGTCCGGCTATAGCCTGTAAGAGCAAGGCGCAGTCTCGGACGCTTCGGGCGAGAGGCCCTATCTGTTCTAGGCTGTTGGCGTAGGCGATCAGCCCGTACCGGCTGACGAGGCCGTAGGTGGGCTTAAGCCCTACCACCGAACAGAAGCTGGCGGGACACCTGACCGAGCCTCCCGTGTCTGACCCTAGCGCAGCGGCCGCCTCGGCTGCGGCGACGGCGGCTGCGCTCCCGCCTGAGGAGCCGCCGGGCACCCTCGTCAGGTCCCAGGGGTTCCGGGTCGGCCCGAAGCAGCTGTGCTCCGTTGATGAGCCCATCGCAAACTCGTCCATGTTCGTCTTGCCCACGATGACCGCGTCTTGGGCCTCTAGACGCTCCACGACGGTCGCATCGTACGTCGAAACGTACCCTTGCAGGATCCTCGAGGCGCACGTGGCGCCTACGCCGCGGACGCAAATGTTGTCCTTCACGGCGATGCCTGCACCGCAGAGGGCTCCGAGTTCGCCGCCTGACTTGACCTTCTCGTCGAGTGTCTGAGCTCGTTGGAGCGCCTTCTCCCTCGTCACGAGAATGAAGGAGTGAACGCGGGGCTCCACCTTCTCGATGTGGTCCAGCAGCGCCGAGATGTACTCTACCGCGGAGATCTCCCGGTCTCTTATCCTGCGCGTAACGTCCTCAAGTCCGAGTTGGAGAGGGTCTGTCATCTCGACTCCCTTCGTCCAGGGTTCTAGCCCATCCGTGGGGCCTTCACGAAGGTGTCCTTCCTCTCCGGTACGTTGCGTAGGATCGGCTCGACATCTGTCGGTCTAGGTTCGTCGGGGCGGAACACGTTTGCCATGTCTAGGACGTGGTAGGTGGGCTCGACGCCCTCGGTGTCCACCTCATCGACCTTGCTGAAGTAGGCGATTATCTCGCCTAGCTGCTTGGAGAAGAGGGCCTTCTCCGTCTTGGTAAGCTCGATCCGGGCGAGCCAGGCGAGGTGCTCGATCTGAGCTAGGCCGGTTGCCGTCTTCTGCCGCCTCATCTAGTCCGCCTCCTAAGGCGTGAGCCTCGTCTGGTCTCTTGGGAAGAGGACGACCTCTCGGATGTTCTCTTGCCCCGTCAAGGCCATGATGAGCCTGTCTACGCCTAGGCCGAAGCCCGCGTGCGGCGGCATACCGTAATCGAACACCCTGAGATGGTAGTCGAACGCTTTAGGGTTGAGCCCCTTCTCCCTAAGTCGCTTCGCAAGAAGCCGTTTCGAGCTTACCCTTGTGCCCCCGGAGCTTAATTCCAGAGAGCCGTACATCAGGTCGAAGGACTCGGAGAGCCCAGGCCTATCGTCCATAGGCTGGATGTAGAATGCCTTTACTGCGGCCGGCCAGTCCTGGATGAAGTAGAAGCCCGGGTTTACCGCGCCCAGCGCTTTGAGGGCTGGCGTCCCGAGGTCTTCTCCCCAAGGGACGTGTACGCCTTCAGCTTCGAGCAGCTTGAGGGCCTCGTCGTACGTGTACCTTCTCAGAGGCATCTTAGGTGGCTCTAACGCGTAGCCCAGCGTCTTCAGGTCGTCTGCTCGATGGGCGATGACCTCCTGTACGACGCGCTCTACAAGTCTCTCTAGGAGCGTCATCACCTCGTCGTACGCGACGAAGCTCTGTTCCGCGTCTAGCGAGGTTGATTCGCTTAGATGCCTCAACGTACGGAATTGTTCAGCTCTGAAGATGGGGCCGACCTCGAACACTTTCTCGAAGGCAGCGGCAAGCTGCTCCTTGTAGAGTTGAGGGCTCTGAGCTAGGAAAGCCTCCTGGTTGTAATAGAGCAGAGGAAAGAGCGCAGCTCCACCCTCTGTGGCTGACGCGATTATCTTCGGAGTGTGGACTTCCAAGAAGCCCTCCTCGACTAGGAAGTTCCTAGCAGCCTGAAGGGCCGAATGGCGTATCCTGAAGATCGCCTGGGCAACAGGCCTCCTGAGGTCTACGCTTCGAAGGTCGAGCCGCTTCTCCAAGCTGGGCAGCTTCTTGCCGAAGAGGTCGATCGGCGACCTCCGAGACGGCTCTGCCAGCACCTCAACCTCCTCGGGGATTATCTCGGCGCCATGGGGGGCCTTCCCAATGCTCTTCACGGTGCCTCTCACGGCGACGAATGTTTGCTCCTCCAGTCGATCGAGCCTCTCCCAGAGAGCTACCGGGGCCCTGTCCTTATGCAAGGTTACTTGAACATGCCCGTTCTTGTCCTGCAGGACTAGAAAGAGGAGCCCTCCCTGCCTTCTAAGGCTGGCGGCGAGGCCTAAGACCACGACGGTTTTCCCATCGAGCGTCGGCTCAATCTCCGTAGAGTAATGGGTCCTCTGCCAAAGTACACGCCTAGCGAGCTTCGTGATGGGATCCTCCCTACGAGCCGAATAACGAACGGTTCGCTTAATACTTTGCCCAAACGGCCGCGGAGACCTATCTGCCATAACTTCCGATCTCCACGATAGACGAGAGCGCTCTCCGGGGCAACGGCTTATTAATGGGCGAGGGGCCTCTTCTTCGCAGCTCAGCCGGTGGAGAGGCTCTGAATGCCGTCTGAGATATCCGATCTGGACCAGTTCGTGAAGCTGTCCGAGAGAGCCCTCTACTGCAAGGTCAAGCGGTCTCCGGAGATGGTGAAGCTCAAGCTGCGAACGAAGAAGAGGCTCTACACGATCAAACTTGAACCCGCGCGGGCCGATGAGGTTCTCAAGAGCCTGAGATGCGAGACCCGCGAGGTATAATGCCTCAAATATCTCTCTTACCACGGAGGCTGAGCCTTGAGGTCAAGGCTGCCTAACACCACATCTCGCATACCTGCGTTGGGCTTATCAGCAGCCTGAAACATTCCACTTTCCAGGCTTCTTCCATAGGTATTTGAAGCCTTCGAGTAGGGCTGTGTAGAAAACCTTCCCGGTATAGCTTCACCGATGCCAGAATGGGGGGACCACAGGTGTGCAGCATACTAGAGGTTTAGCACGTCAACCGATGCCGTACCCCTAGAGAGGTTTTCTACAGAGCCTGAGTAGGCGAAAGTCTAAACACTCGCGGAGGGTTGAGCAGGAGGGGGCGGAAGGAAGATGCGGATGAGGGTACGCGGCGCGTCCTCTCCTAACTGAGCGTAGGTAGGGAGCGCTCAAGTGGAACTGCCGGGTGATGGGCTGCAGGATGCGTCTCGGTAGGGTACTGGGGCCGGTCATCGCGGGGCTAGGGCTGATAGCGGTCTTCCTCTTTCTCTTCTTCGACCTTCCAGCTGTCGCCTCGGTCATTGAGAGGGTTAACCTTGTCTGGTATAGCTTGGCGTTCCTTGCCGTTACCCTCGGGGTGACCTTCTACGCGTTAGCTTGGCGTTCGCTCCTACACTACGCGGCTATAAGGTTGAGCTTCACGAGGACGCTCTCGTTGACTTGGACGAGTATCTTCTTCAACCTCGTCGTGCCGACCGCCTCGATCAGCGGTGAGGTTGCGAGGGTCTACCTAGCCTCTAAGGATGCGGGCTGCAACTCAGGCGATGTGGCAGCGACCATCTTGGGGCATAGGGTGATCACCTTGATACCGTTCATCGCCGGCTCCGTTCTCGGCGTCCTGAACCTGGCGATGGCCTACACGTACCCCGCATGGGTCATCGGGACGGTAATCATCGTTGTCGGGGTTCTTACCGTGGCGTTCCTCGCCGCCTGCTTTCTTTCCCTCCGCCCAGAGGCCTTAGAATCGGTCGTGAGATGGGCTGTGAAGCAGGGTTCGCGTCTCCGCATGCGGCATGCAGGGCGTAGCCACGACTCCGGCCTCAGCGGCCTGATGGGCCAGTTAGCATCTCTCCGCACCGAGTTGCTGCATCTCTGGGCAAGTCCGCTGCATCTGGTGAAGCCGCTGGCCTACTCTTTGCTCTTCTGGCTTTCCGACGTGTCTGTGGCCTACCTTGTCTTTTTAGCCCTCGGCGTGGCGGTGCCCTTCGACCTGATCGCGGTCGTCTACACCATCGGGATAACTATGCAGATGGTCCCCCTAGGCATCCCGGGGAACGTGGGGCCAGTCGAGCTGGTGATGACGACGCTCTACTCGCTCGCGGGAGTTAACCCAAGCGTGAGCGCCGCTGCGACGATCCTGATAAGGCTGGCGATGATGTGGTTTGAGGTCGCCGTAGGCGGCATCGTGACCTATCTCTCAGCCTCAAGGCTTAGGGACTAGAAGCTGTCTGGAGACGAGTACAGCCCCAGATAACGCTTAGCAGACACCGGCAGCCGGACTTAAGGATGAGCTGCCTCAGCCCGTGAGGATACTGTTATCCATGAAAGGCGTGGTTTTCTCTGCCTAGCCTCGTCTGCGTGTGAAAGCTCTGCGAGGCCTTCACTACAAGATTCGCATATTGACTATTTAGCAAGTTTCCATGACTTTTTCTATGACTTCGATATGGAAGTTTTTTTCGCTTATCTGCTATAAATACAATGCTTTTTTGCGAATTTGTTTGGAAAGGAAATCGGATCGTTCGAACAGAAAGCGAGTCTGAAAGTAGACGCGTTTAGCAGAGGGGCGGTCCGATATGAGATGTCTGATGAGGGGTCATAGACTCCTAAGCGGTCTGGAGCTGAATAGAGGAGGCTTAGGAGATTGGGCGGCGTAACCGGGAGAACTCATTGCTGCTCTGAGGCTTGGACGCACCTCTTATGCGCGGCCTTCTCGCCGATGAGGGTAGCCTGGGCGTTGAGGCGTCGGGCAGAAGGGTTTCAAAACAGATGATAATCCCTTCAACCTTCTGGGGTTGTTGGGTTGCGCAACAGGGCGCTCGTGAACGCAGCTGCATAATCATCCATTTAAGGATGGGAAAAGGAACTAAAAATGAGTTCTCATACATAAGCCTAGGCTTAACCTTACGTGGGTTTATTCGTCCAAGAGAGCGCTAGGGAGGCCCTGATTCAGCCGAAACATGTCTCGGACGCTCCGGTTGAGCGGTTTCTCTCTCAACCCCGCGCAGGGTATGTGAGTCGTTCTCCGTTCACTCTTGCGAAGGACGGAAGCCTATGCTCTACAGCTCGGCCTAAGTCGATCAGGTGGACGACCTTATACCCGTTCGCCGTCACGTAGTCCGATACGATTCTCCGATGGCATCTCCAGGGGAGCTTCTCAGCGCACATGTACGCGGTCGTCTTCGCTTGGGCAACGCTTAGGAGCCTCTCAACGCCCTCAGCGAAGGCGGTTGTAAGAGTGTGGTCCGCGTAGTTCCTGAAGCCCTCGCTTCGCCAGGCCTTGTTAGGCGAGTTCTCGCCAAGCCCCTCTCGTATGAAGCCGCCTAGCTCCCGGCCCAGCCAGAGGTACTCTACCCCCACCTGTGGAAGATACGCTTCTAGGCTGTCACGGTTGAATTGAGGGAGCCGCTTCGAGCTGGGCCAACGCCTGACATCCGCTAAAGCTTGGACATTGAACTCTCTCAGTAGGGCGACGAGCTCGGCTAGGGTCCGCGTCGAATGGCCCACCGTGTAGAGCTGTAGTCTCAACCCGTTCCTTCCCTATACGCGACGCGGGGATATACAGGTCGCTCTCGGAGGGGTAGCGGTCCGTCTTAAGCCTTGACCTATGCGGCTGTTCATCTGCAAGGTTCGTTTAGGGCTCCGTGGTGGACTCAAGCCTT
>JAWCPE010000044.1:0-12509 GCA_038870415.1 Bathyarchaeia archaeon | reverse complement strand
CTTTGCGAGGAGATGCTTCGCTTGCCTCTCACCCCTCAGGATGGCGAAGTAACGCCTCAGCGAAGCCGCGGCGAGGGGGTCGCGAAGCACGGAGCGGCTATCCGGGCGTAGAGCAGCCCAAACCATAGCATGGCTCCTAGAAAGAACGCGTGAGGGCCTCGGATAAGGGTTGCCTGCGGCTCGATCAGCCATGGACGCCGGAGGGGTTAAGTCAGTCCCCGTAGAGGGATCAGGTAGACCGTTAACCCAGAGAGGAAGCCATGTCAAAGCCTGACCGCTCCTATACACCGAAGCTCTTCCTCTACGAGCTTGGGCAGTGCGACCGCGGGAAATGCTCAGGCTTAAGGCTTGTGAGAAGAGGCTGGGTGACAAGGCTTCCGAACGTGAAGCTCATCCCTCGACGCAGCCTCTTGCTTAACCCCTTCTCTGAACGTGCGGTCTCCCCGATGGACAGAGGCTGCGCCTTGGAGGGCGGCGTAACCGCCGTAGACTGCAGCTGGGAACGCGTCCACGAGCTGCCTTGGTCGAGTCTACGAGGCGTCCACAGGGCTCTCCCATACCTCCTAGCTGGAAACCCTGTGAACTACGGGAAGCCCACGCGGCTCTCCACAGCGGAAGCCCTAGCCGCGACCCTACACATACTAGGCTTCAAGCCTGAAGCTGAGAGACTTCTCTCAGTCTTCAAGTGGGGGCCCGGCTTCCTAACGCTCAACAGGCAGATGCTAGAGGCATACAGCCGCGCAGCCGACAGCGCGGACGTAGTCAGACTCCAAGAGGCCTTCGTGAGCGAGTAGGCGGTTGAGCAACGCCGAAAACACAGAGAACGTTTCTCATGGCATGCGGAGGGCCGTCAGGAGTCGCCTAGGGTTGTTGGAGAGCCTCTCTTGGCGCCTGTGTCTCTGCGTTAGGGTAGACCGCTACCCTGAACTTGCCCGTCGCTGGTCTGCCCACTGCCTCGACGGCCTCAGACCAGCTGCTCACCCACGTGATCAGCTCGGGGTTGACGATGGGCAGGAAGGGGTCGACGACCTTGAACTGCGAACAGAGGATGAGCTTCCCGAACTTTGGAGAAGTCAAGCTAGGGCGATGAAGTCTTCCGCCGAACCTCTTCCCGAACTTCCCATAGAGGTAATGGGTAACCTGGCCGTCAGGCGCATTCGCGATGATCACAATCGTGCCTCCCTGCTTCACCGACGCGTTCGCAAGCGCAAGGCTGAGAGTCGCCTCGTTCGCCTTCGCGTACGTATTCGCCACCACTACGTCGGCCTCGGGCACGATCTGCGTCGCGTAGTGGCTCCTTGCCACGTTGACGGCGGCCCTATGCTCTTGAACGAAGTCCCCGTAGAAGACGGCGGTCGTCTCACCGATGCCGTTCACTAGAACGTCGAGCTTCGCGTCTAGGCCTGCCATCTTGGCGGCCTCCTCCATATCGAGGCGGACCACGTTGCCTTCAACCTTACCCCAGCCCGCCGAGGGGTGAGGCTGTGAGTCGCCGCTCTTGAAGCCCCCTACATCCCCGTGGTTCGCCGCGATCGTATCCATGGAGACTACGCCTGGAAGGATGATCTTCGCGCCTCCCCCGAACCCTGCCTGAGGATGGGGCACGACTAGGCCTACGCCGATCCTGAGGTCGCAGTCCATCACCTCACTGTTCACTTGCACAGGGGTGCCACGGCTCGTCTCGCCTAGGTCAACGTGCGACCCGAACGGGTTGTGGTTATAGACCGGGTACTCCTCCACGACCTTCTCCCCGAGCTTCTTCGCGAAGTCTATCCGGTCGCAGGCGCCGTGCGCTCCGAGGCCTACGATTACTCGTATGTGGTCTCGGGTGATGCCGCCCCTCTTTAACTCTTCAAGCACCGGTGGAAGCAGCTCGTACGTTCGCGTAGGCCTCGTCATGTCGTCGACGATTATGACGGCTTCTTTCCTGCCGCGGCTTAGACGCTTAAGGCTCTTGCCTCCTACTGGGTTCCGAAGGGCGGCTTTAACCTCGGCTTTCTCCACAGGCTTCGCATCGTAGCCCTCCATAGGGGAAACGATGACGTCCCAAGCTTCGGGGAAGCGAATGTTCACGTAGCCTGCGCCGTACCAGGCAAGCTCTGGAAGCTTTACAACTCTTCTAGACAAGCCCTGAGACCCTTCGACGCCTACGAGGCGACCTTGCCAGCATATATTCGTTTTCAGCAACGGCGGAACCTGATCCGTGACTGGGAAGCGGAGCGTGCGTTCAAGGGGAGCCTAGCCTCGATTCGGTCTGAATTGAGACCTCCCGTCGACGAGCGGCGAGAGGCCATAGCCTCGCCTCGGTCCTGAGCATGCCGCAGCCCCGGCATCCTCAGCAGGTTTCGTAGAGCCTATATGGGCAACCTAGCCGCCGAGCTCCCTCATCCTTCGCCTGTACCGTCGGTACTTGTCATCGAGCGAGAATGGAGGAGGATGAGGAGTGACCACGCTTCCGCCGCAGTTGGGGCACCTATCTATCCGCAACGTGTATCGTTTACATTGGCTGCATCTTCTCAGGAGCCAGACCATGGAGATATCAGCTTCTACCCTACTCGTGTAGAAGAGAAGGTTCCTCCGGCGCGCTTCATCGCGTCCATGCCAGATTCAACCGCCTGCTCTAGGACCTTCTCAGCTCTCTTGTACGTCTTCGCTGTTACCTCCATGCGGTACCTGGGTGCCCCGACGACGTAGAGCATTACCTCAGCGTCGTTCTTCTTCCCCAGCTCCTCGATGCTTAGCAGAGCCTTCCTGATGACCTCTACTCCATCAGGCCTTGGGCAGGTGAGTTCCAAATCTGCCTTAACGGTTACCGTTGGGAGCTTCACTTTCTCCATCGCGACGGAGCAGACGGCCTTCGCTACCTCTTCGTTGAGGGAGGTCTTCTCGAAGGCCGCCATTCCACGCTCTCGGGCCTTCTCGAAGGCTTCGTAGACGCCTCCGAACTCCTTCTCAAGCACCGCGGCAACCTCTTGCCGCGCCTTCTCGACGGGGATGTTCAGCCTCTGCGCTACGAGGTCGAGCATCGCTCGGCCCTTCGTTCTACGCTTCCAGTCCAGGAGCTCCTCTCGCCTCTCCTGGTCGCTGACACGTTTGAGGGAGAGGTCGATGTGACCTCTTTCGCGGTCAACCCTCAGAACCTTGAGCACAAGCTTCCTACCCTCTCTGACGAAGTCGCGGATGTTCCTTACCCAGGTCGTCGAGACCTCGGAGACGTGCAGAAAACCTTCTCTACGCCCGTAATCGTCGAGGGTGACGTACGCCCCGTGAGGGATTATCCTCATAACGGTCGCGATGACAAGCTCCCCCGACTCAGGCCAGTCCGCAGAGGCGGCTGTCAAATCCTTAGCCTCCTTACACTACTCCAGCACGGTGATAACCTCACCCTTCACGCGGGCTATGCCCCCCGTCGGCTCAGCGAGGACATCCCCGCAGATGCGGCATTGAACCACCGACGCCGCTCGGTCAAAGATGATCTGCTCATTACCACAGGAGGGGCATTTGACGCGTAGAAACTTGCTTCTCGGCTTCGGGATCAACTCTCGTTCTCTGGACACCGTGGCATCCCCCTCAACGTTTCTTCGTCGAATCAGCGAGGCAGTAGTTTAATGTTTCCATCTTGCAGCGGAGGCCCGTAGGCTCCTCTTTAAATCCCTCGAGTTCAAAGCTCCTGCCTTGGAGCGTAGAGCCAAGGGCTCCATGTTTTCGCTTAAATCGAAGCGGTGAGCCTTGAGAACTCGAGTCGGCATGAGTAAGATTACCATAGCTGTGCTCCAACCCAGTCTCCCGCATGAGATGAAGCCTGCTCAGAGACTTGAAAAGCAGCTGGGTATGTGTGAGCAAGCCGTCAGAGCGGGAGCAGACTGCATCTTCTTCCCCGAGTTCTTCCTAGGGTCCAGCTTCGTTATGAGCCTCAACGGTAGCTCTGCCGAGCTTGAGATGCTCAGAGCCTACGCTAGGCAGAAGCATGTCATCCTCGGGATAAACGCCTTCACGCCGGCAGAAGAAGCCGGTAGGGCGGTCTACAACTCCGTGATGGTCATCGATGCGATGGGCAACCTCGCGCAGGTATATCATAAGTGCCGCCCCTACGCGGGGTGGGAGCCCACCCTTGTAGCCTCGGCCGGGCATAGGCTCAAGCTGGGAGAGGGGCCACTAGTCTACAAAGGCGAGGCCTGCACGATCGGGCTTGCCCAATGTATAGACCTCTGGGTAGGCTCGTTCATGAAAGAGCTCTCCATGCTTGGCGCGGAGATCGTCTACGTCCCGTCAAGGATGCCTCTGCCCCACTTCCTCTCGACGACTGTCTTCGCCCGGGTGAGGGCGATGGAGAACTGCAACTACGTCGCGGTAGCCGGAGAGGCTGGCAGAACGGCGCCAGGCAGCTTCATCGCGGGCCCTAGGCTCGGAGGCCTCGAGATGGACCTGACAGCGGCAGGCGTAGATGAGGGAATCATCCTCAAGACGGTGGACCTAGACTGGCTGAGAAGGCAGAGGTCTACGAGGCCCCCTATATTTGAGATAAGAAGCGAGGCTGAGATGTCCGCAAAGGCGAGGGCGACGGAGACCGACTGGACGAACGCGTGGTACGAGGCTGAGAAGCTGAAGGAGTTCATGAGAGCATTGGAGCAGGCTGGCTACGCTGAGCCTAGCGACCCCTGAAACCGACCTACACCCCGAGTGGATCTAAGCCATCCTTGTCAAAAGCTGGGCTATGCTGGGTCCCCAGTCCCCTAGGCTCCCCTCGGGGTACTGCCTCTTGACCGACTTATGCCCCCCGCTCGGCGGCCTGAGGCGTAGAACAGGGATGAGCTTTGGGACGTCTCTCAACAACACCTTGCCGTCCGTTAAGGCCGCAGCAAGCTCCTCCACCGAACTGTAGCCTATTTGCTTCAACGCCTCGTCGGTCAGCCTTCGTCCTCCCTGTAGCCTAGCTCTCTTCCTGAGGAGGAAGGCCACCGTGGCCGTGTCGACCCGTCCGTAGGCGACTAGGTCTTTAACCTCTCGGAGCATCCCTAGGTAAGATTCTGTCTCCGGCAAGAGCACGCAGTTGTTGGGCTTATCTAAGTGCAACCTGTGCAGTGTATCCTCTACCTCTTCTCGGACGTTCACTGAGCCCCTGATCCTTATCACGGCGTACACGCGACCTGTCTCCTTTGATGTGTTCTCTGCGTTGACGACCATGCCTGTCCGTCTAGCCGACCCAGTCCCGCGGGGTCATGACTCTGTAGGTGTTCTTCAACGCGTCGAAGGTGGCGTAGATAAGCGAGGCGGTAGTCCTCGTTGAACCCTTCGACCGAGTCCAGCAGTCTTTGATGCCCGCCAGCTCTATGAGCGTCTTAGCGACGTCACTAGCGACTATCCCTAGGCCTCGTGGGCCAGGTATGATCTCCACCGAGACGCTTCCGCATTTGCCTGAGACTCTGAAGGGGAGCGAGTGGGGTTCATTGCAGGCGCACTCCCAGGAACCACAACCTCTCCTCACAGGGGTCACCTTAAGCTTCGCATCGAGGTAGGCTTTCTCGACGGCGTTTCGCCACTGGCTTGCTTTTCCCGAGCCTACTCCTACGTAGCCGTTCCTGTCACCGGCCGCCACGATGGCTCTGAAGCGCGACCTCTCCCCCGCGTCTGTCTGTTTCTGGACTAAGCTAGTGTTGAGAACCTCGCGCTCCAAGTTAGGCAGTAGCACGTCGATGATCTCCGGCTCCGCCACCCTGTAGCCTTGAGAGAAGACCTCCTCGATTGACGCCACTTTGCCCTCCTGTACGAGTCTGCCAAGGGTCGTTCTAGGCGTCCAAGGCTCCGCCTTAGGCTCGGGGCGGAAAGCCCCTCCCATACCATGTCCTCGCCGGCTAGCCAATCACCTTCCCCCGTACTTCCCTGAAGTGCTCAGCCAAGCTTGTCGGCTCCAAGCCTCTCGAAAGATACGCTGAGAACCGTTTCCTGTACAGTTCAGGGTCTTCTCTAAGTAGCGTCTCCGCGTATTTTGCTATGTGCACTCCTTCAATCCTTTCATCTTCAGGCAACACCTCTTCGGAGTAGGGGAGCTTCAGCCCGGCGTCTAAGGCTCCCTTGAGGGCGGCGGAGGTTCTCGACCCTTTGACTAGGCCTAATGGCCCGGTGTCTAAGACGGCCTCCTTTACGCCTTTCCGCCCCGCTGTGACGCCCGCGAGGAGCCCCGTCAGGTATGCCGCCGGCGTGTTTCCCCCGCCGCCTCTCCACCCGAACTCCTTGATCAGCCGCTTCGTGCTCGCCGAGGCGAGGACTCTGTCCCCCTCCGGGCGGGCCTCGACCACCTGTACCCATGTGTTCTTCGCGAAGTTCCTCACGACAAGCCGCGGTAGACCTGAGAGGATGAGCGTCTTGCGCGCTCGGTAGTCTGTCTTCTTCTCCCTTCTCCTCCTGAGCGGCAGCGTTCTCAGTCGTCTCATCGCATTCTGCGCCTCGCCAGGTTCTGGCTCTCGATATACCTTCTAAGCTCGCCTACACTGTCGAAGGCGTGACCCTTACACCGCGCGTAGAGCTTGCGATACACGTCGGGAGTTATGATCCTCCTTCTCCTCAGAGTTGCGAGTTCAGCGCGGAGAGCCCTGATGAGCGTCGTCCATGAATGTTGCTCTGAGGCCCTAGCCTTCGCGCCACCCTTCCTTGTCCCCGGGCCTCTTCTCTCGCCTCTCGCGCGCTTCACGTGAAGCCGCCGGGTTCTCCCTCTGCTGACGCCTTTCTCAGGACGCTTCTTTATGGCCCCTTCGCCGATGAGCCGCCTTATCTCCTGCTTCGTTATCGCCGATTGAATATCTTCCAGCCGCTCCGGGTCCATCCAGACCCTGCTCAGCCCTACTCCGAGGGCCTCTGCAGCCAACCGCCTCTGGGTCACCCCCGCCATATCCTCGTCCACCTCCCGCTCAGAATAGAATCGGTCTGCAGTTACGCCTCCTGCTTCTCCTCTCCGGCCATCTCTGCTTCAGCCTCGACGAGACCGGGGTTCAAGACTTTCAGTCCGAGGCTCCTCGCCCCCTCGACTATGCTCGCTCTCCGTCTGGCTCCGACGGTATGCGCGATCCTCACAGCCTCGCGTTCCCGGTCTAGCTTTTGGAGCTCGCTCTCCGAGTGAACCAGCACTTCTCTGAAGCCCAATGTGTGCAGCCCCCTCACAGCCTTTGGCCCCCGGTAGCCTACCTTGACGCGTGCCGGCCAACCCTTCCTCGAGAGCCTCACCTTGCTTGTTCCTCCTCTAGGCCTTCGCCAGCTCTCGGCGAGCTTCGCGTACCTCCAGCTCTCCTCCCGCCTGAATTTGGGCCTCCTCGCCGCGATTCTCCTCCGCACTCTCAGAGAAGCTATCTCACGTGTATCAAGGCTTGGGCGGGGTTGCTTTATGCCTTCAGCCTCAGATGGAGCCTCTAGCTTCGTCTTCTCGCTCTCGCTCTGGGTCTCCGTGGCGGCCACGCTAGATTCCCTCGCTTTTCTCGTAGAGGAAGATGCCGTCTAGGAAGACCCTGGGGTCTTTGCTCTTCACCCTCGTGGCCTGCTCGATGTTCGCTGCGGTCTGCCCGACGGTCCGGATGTCTATCCCTTTCACGATGACGTCGTCCGTCTCGACTGAGACCTTCACGTCGCCCAGTATCTTGACGGCCCGCGGCCGCCTCTCACCCGCGAAGTTCTCTATGATGAGCTTATCCCTCTGGACCTTGACCGACATGGGAAAGTGGGCGTAGACGATCTTGAGCTTATACGTGAAGCCCTTGGTGACACCTACTATCATGTTCCGTATGTGAGCAGCAACCGTCCCGGCCAAGGCAACCTTCCTCCGCCGCGCCTGACCTTGCACCTGCACGCTTACGACGTTTCCCTCTACTTGGATGGAGATATCGCGTGCATGGGAGAAATCCGCCTCGACCTTCCCCAGCGGACCCGTGACGGAGACTGTTTTACCCTCACAGAGGGTTACTTTCACGTTCTCAGGGATGCTAACAGTCCTTGCCTCCATGGTTTCCTCCTCACGTCACGGCTGCGAGCAGTCGGCCGCCGATGCCCTTCTCCTTGGCCTCTCTATGGGAGATCACGCCGCTTGAGGTTGAGACGATAAGGATCCCTATATCCCTCGAGGGCAAGTACTGTTTCTCGAAGCGTTCGAAGCCATCCTTCCTCACGGCGAACCTAGGCCTTACCGCTCTACAACCATTGATCCGGCCGAGGAGCTGGACACGGAACTTGCCCGTCCGGCCGTCCTCGATGAACTCGAACTCTCCCAAGTAGCCGTTCTGCTGCATCACCCTTAGGACCCTTCCCACCAGTTTTGAAGCCGGCCAGACTATGCATTCGCCTCTATGCCGTTCTTCGCTATTCATGATGATCGAGAGCGCGTTCGAGAGCGGATCGACGGTCCCCACGGTTTCCACCAGGCCTTTCTCAGCTTAGCTTCCTGAACCCTAGCTTCGGCGCGACTTCCCTGAAGCATTGGCGGCAGAGGTTTAGGCCGTACCGTCTAACGATAGGACCGTAAGCGCCGCATCTACGACACGGTCTACTTCCTTTGCCGAACTTCCTCCGCCGCGTCTGGCCTACGGCTTCTTGGCTCACTCAGCCACCACCTCTATGCCGAACCGTTCCTTCAGGAGATTCACCGATTCGTCCCTCGTCATGCGGTGCTTTGCCCCTATCTTAGCAGTTGCCCGCCGCCGTCGCTGTACGCGCTCCCCGGGTCGCGCTACGTGGACGGAGACATCCATGCCTACTGTGCCGAGCTCCGGGTCATATCGTGTACCTGGGAACTGTAGGTGTTCCCTTATTCCGAAGGAGAGGTTGCCGTACTGGTCGAAGCTCCTGAGCGGCACCTTGTCGCCGATCGCGTTGAACGCTTTCTTCAGGAAGGCCTCAGCCTTCTCGCCTCGCAGTGTGGCCATGCAGGCTATGGGCTCCCCTTCGCGGATGCCGAAATCCCTTATCGTCTTCTTGGCACGACGCGTGCATGGCTTAGACCCCGTCAGCTGGGCGAGTATCTTCCTAGCTCTCTCGAGCGGCTCACCCGACTCCCCGAGAGCGATGTTCACGACAACCTTGTCGACCTTAGGCCTCCTCATCGGGTTCTCCATGGACGGTAGAGTCGAGGGGGCCGCTGTCACTGTGGCACCTCCGGCAAGGCGATCAAAGGCCTCTCCGAGCCGACAGGGAAGAGGTTCGTTAGGGTTGTCTGGATGGTACCACCGTTCGGGAGCTGCACCGTCACCGTTGGCTCCGTGGTCGCGGTGCCCCTCTGGGTCGAGTCAAGCCTTCCATGAAGGCCCATGTTTCGTCCACCGGTGATGAGGACGTAGGCTCCGGGGCTGAGTCTCACGTGGTCGGTCACCTCGCCGGTCTTCAGGTTGAATCTGAGGCTGTCACCCACCTTGTAAACGTCTTCGACAGGCTTCCGGGCGTCAGCTACCTTGACTATCCACGCGGCGCCATCGTGAAAGTTGAGCTGCACGTCACCATGCTTCAGGCTCGTCTTTCCAGCTATCTTCCTCAGCTTGAACGAGGCCTCATTCAGGTCGATGCGATGCGGAGCCAGTCCCCTTCCAGGCAGGGGGAGAAAACGGTAGTACTGCTGGCTCTTAGGCAACGCGAGGACATCCATAAGTCCCAGCGGGAACCTCTTCTCCGCGACACGCCGCCCATCCACGAGGACGAGCCCCTCGGAGACCAGATGCTCCGCTTCCTCTCCTGTCCTCGCGAGGTGGAGTATGTCCCTCAGGACCACGACGAGCGGCAGGCAATCCTTGATCGGGTGCGGCCCTGGCATGGGCCTCGTTACCCACTTGTGGGCTCTTCGAGCGATAGGCCACCAGCTCGGCGCAGGCATCCGTTTCAGTCTCTTCGAATAAGTGGTCTTCATCCCGTGTCCTTACCCGCCTCAGCTGGCGTCCGCTGTTGATGTTTTCTCTTCAGCTTTAGCCGCGGCCTTCACACGTCCGAGTGAGCGGGCTCTTAGCTCGTCCTCTAGGTCAAGCTTCGTCACCAAGACCTTCGATGCGTGGATCAGCACAGCCGCAGGTCTTCCGTCCACCCTTTCTCTGGTCGCGCCCTCTACTTGGACTCTTCCGCTCTTGTAGTCAACCCTTAGGACCTTTCCCGATATCTCAGAGTAGTCGCCACGCTGTACCTGAACCGTGTCGCCTCTACGGACTGGGACGGAACGTCTCCCATAGGCCTCGCTTAGAGCTGGGGAGAGCCTGGCTGATACGAGCTTACGCCTCTTTGTGAACGATGCTCGACGGGTCTCGGCACGTTGTTTTCCGGGCTTCGAAGAATTATATACCATACTCGTTACCTCAGACTACACTACTATACTGGCTGCAGCGGCTACCCGCGACCATCTCTCGGCGGCCTCGAGCGCTACTGGCCCCCTGATCTCCGTCCCTCTAAGCTCTCCTTCAGGCGTCAGGAGCACCGCGGAGTTATCTTCGAAGGCAATCACCGTGCCATCCGGCCTCCTATAAGGCTTCCTCTGCCTGACCACGACCGCGTGCATGACCTGGCTCTTCAACTCGGGGGTTCCCTTCCTAACCGAGACGACTACGAGGTCCCCGACGGCTGCCCCTGGAAGCCTCCTCAGCCTACCCTTATACCCCATCACGCCTATGACCTTGAGCTCCTTCGCGCCCGTGTTATCCGTACAGGAGATCACGGCGCCCAATGGGAGGACCTTAGGGATCCGAGGCCTGTACTCCAGAACACCCCTAGCGGAGACCGCCCTCGACCTAGGCGCCCCCGTCGGGGCTGCTCTCGCTGCAGGGGCCTTCCCAGGGACTTGCGCTCTGGCTGCCAAGCTATCTGCCCTCCATCCGTTGGAGTACGACGAAGGAGACCGTCTTGCTGATCGGCCTGCACTCTGCTATGCGCACTCTGTCTCCTTCCCTTATCTTCATGCATGGCGGTAGGTGAGCAGGTATCCTGCTGTGCCTTCTCTCGTATCGCAGGTACTTGGGAACGTACAGGTAATGTTCCCGTTCCACGACGATGGTGTTCTTCGCCTTCGCGCTTGCCACCTTCCCCTCGAAGACTCTGCCTCTCACAGAGAGGGTGCCGTGAACAGGGCAGTTGCGGTCCCCACAGCTTTCACGTGACAAGTCCCTCGCCTCCTTGCCTCATCCTTTCACGAGCCGGTCCTCGGGCCTACCGAGGAGCAGTTCCCCATCGACCCGCATCGAGCCTCCATCTCGAAGCGTGAACTCGAAAGTGGCACCTTTCTTTAGCACCCTCCGGGAGCCCTTACTCGTACCTACGAGAAGCGTGTTCCTAGTCTCGTCGAGAACCTTGCCTTTCAAGCCGAGACTTGTCCTATTGCGAGACTTCACCACCCTTAACCGCAGCCCGACCAGCTCATGCCTGAGAACGTTGGATGAGTCAACGGGTGACAAGGCGTCATCCCCCCTATCCGTGGCCCTGCCGCGTAGCCCGCTCAGCTGCTTGGACGGTCTTAATCCGGGCTATCGTTTTCCTGATCTCCTTAATCCTGCCGGAGTCCTCTACGCCGCCGCCGGCCTTCACCATAGCTCTCAGCCTCAGAAGTTCGGCACGAAGGTCCGAGACCCTTCGGACCCTCTCCTCCTCCGTGAGGTCCATGATCTCCCTCATCCTAAGAATGGGCATCGCGAGGTCATCCTGCCTCTGTGGTTTCAGCCTGCTCGGGTAGAGCTTCAGCCTTCTTCTCGCCAAGTGGCTGCTCCCCGGCGGCCCCTTCCCCTGCTGCTTCAACGACGGCGGCTTCAGTGGGGGCTATCTCCCTGATGGAGATCCTATCTGGGAAGACGCTTGCCGGCGGCAGGATCCTGACGGCTATCCCCCAGAGGCCTGGCTTGAGTTGAACGTTGAGAACAGCCGTCCTCAGGTTTTTCAAAGCTGCGTCTCCGACCTTCGGCAGGTAGCCGGCCGTGAACTTCTCGTGACGCGACCTTTCACTCGTAAGCTTGCCCCGTATGGTTATCTCCGCCCCTAGAGCTCCGGCTTTCATAACTCTCTCTAGGGCCCAGAATCCTGCTCGACGGAAATGGATGCCTCTCTGGACGGCTTGCGCGATCTGAGAGGCCACGATGTAGGGGTTCAACTCGGGCACGGGGACTTCCGCGACAGATATCTGAGGATTGGGCAGGCCGAACTTCTCTCCCAGCTCGACGCTGAGCCCTTTGATGGTCTCACCTCCTCTTCCTATGACAAGGCCCGGCTTCATAGCTTGGACAGTTATCCTAACCCCAAGCGGGGTCTTCACTATGTCGACCCCTCCGTACCCTGCGTCTCTCAGCCTCAAGCTGAGATACTCGTTTATCTCAGCCCTCTTCACGGCTTCGGAGATGAAATGATCAATACCTGACACTGACGCTAACCGCCCTACAGCCTCACCTAGCCTCGGTTGAAGCCTCACTTGGACAAATTGGCTGCTTGTCCATGTTCTTCGGCTAGTCTAGATTAGGACGCTATAAAAAGGTTGCTTGCTCAAGGGGCTGTGTCCTAGAAGTTACCTGGTTTCTCTG